>NZ_JAIZ01000823.1:0-21394 GCF_000710465.2 Kitasatospora sp. MBT63
CCGGCGCCGGCGCTGCGGTGACCGGGGCGGGGGCCAGCGCGGGGGCCACCTGCGCGGGGGCCACCTGGGCGGGGGCCGCCTGGGCGGGGGCCGCCTGCGCCGGAGCGGGTGCCGACGCCGTGGGTGCCGCGCTGCCGGAGCCGAGCTCCAGCGCGGCCAGGTCTCGCAGGATCTCGTTGGCCCGCAGGTGGGTCCGGCCGATGGCCAGGCCGTGTTCCTTGACCGCGGTCACACCGGCCAGGACGTCGTCCACCCGGCCCTGGTCGGCCGCGTGCTCCAGCAGTCCGGCGAGCCGCTCGGCGCTCTGCAGCTGTCCGTTGAGGTAGTCGTCGTGCAGGGCGAGGTGATCGGCGATCAGCTCGGGCAGCCGGTCCGAGGCCGGCGCGGGGTTGGCTTCGTGGTCCACGGGCTCGCTCTCCATCACGACGGGCAGGGCAGGACGTTCGGGCACGGCCGGCGCCACGGCAACCGGCCCGGTCACGGCCGGAGCGGTCACCACCGGGGCAGCCACGGTCGGGGCAACCGCCACCGGTTCGGCCGCCACCGGTTCGGCCGCCGCCGGTTCGGCCGCCGCCACCGGCGCGAGGGCCGCCGGCTCCGCCGCCGCTCCGGGCAGCCGGGGCTCGGCGATCCGGTAGCCGTTCTCCAACGCGTCCCGGTAGGCGGCCTTGCGGGCGTCGGAGACGTAGTTGATGCCGTTGAGCAGCACCGTCATCCCCTTGCTCGGCGCCGCCTCGGGCACCTCGGCGACGTACCGGTCGGACACCGACAGCGGCAGGCCGAGGACGGCCAGCTGGGCGACGGCCCGCTTCAGCGCCAGGTCCGCGTCGGCGCCGGGGCCGCCGTCGAGGCGGACGCACTGGTGCGGCCGGTCACCGAGGATCCGCCCCACCAGCTGGGTGAGAACGCCCTTCGGGCCGAACTCCACGAAGGTGCGGAAGCCCGCGGCGTACATCTCCTCGACCCGGTCGGCGAAGTGCACCGGGTTGATCAGCTGCTCGGCCAGCAGCACCGCGTTGGCGGCCGGGTCGGCGCCGTACGCGCCGCCGGGGGTGTTGGCGAACACCGGGCGCCGCGGCTCGCCGACCTCGACCCGGGCCGCCGCCTCCCGGAACGCGTCCACGGCGTGTGCCACGAACGGGGTGTGGAAGGCCGCCGAGACCGGCAGCCGGCTGATCCGCAGTCCGCGCTGTCCGGCTTCGCCGACCAGCCGGTCGACCGCCGCGCTCGCACCGCCGAGCACCACCTGGTCGGCGGCGTTGCGGTTGCAGACCACCAGCTCGGGGTGGGCCGCGAGCAGGTCGGCGAGCTGCGCCTCGGTGCAGCCGACGGCCGCCATCGCCCCGGCGTCGAAGGCCGGGTCGGCGGGCGGGGCCATCGCGGCGCCGCGGGCCCTGGCCAGCGCGAAGTAGCCGTCGTCGGCGAGCGCCCCCGAGGCCCACAGCGCGGTCAACTCGCCGAAGCTGTGGCCGAGGTGGCCGTCGGCGGTGAATCCGAGCTCGGCCAGGTAGCGGTACTGGCCGACCGAGAGCGCGCCGATCGCGGGCTGCGCGTACTCGGTGCGGCGCAGCGACTCCTCCTGCGCGGCCCGGGCCGCGTCGTCGAAGGCGGGGGCGGGGAAGGCGATCCGGGAGAGCGGCTCGGCGCCGTCGAACTGCCGGTTGGCCTGGTCGAAGGCGGCCCGCAGCGGCGGCAGGGCGAGCACCGCGCGGTGCCCGGGGTTGACGTACTGGCTGCCCTGGCCGGCGAACAGCGCACCGGTGCGGCCGAGTTCGGCCTCCCGGCGGCGGTACCAGACCCCCTTCGGGTGGGTCCAGTGCTCGGCGTCGGGCTTGGCCCGCAGCTCCTGGAGGGCCAGTTCGCGCAGGTCGGCGAGGTCCTCGGGGCTGCCCGCGACCAGCGCGAGCCGGGCGTGGCCGGCCGGGACCGGGCCCTCGGCGGGTGCGGCGCCCTCGGCCAGCCGCGCGGTCAGGGCCGCGGTGTCGGGGGCGTGCCAGAGGTGGACCCGGGCGACCGGGAACATCACCTTCAGGTCCTCGCCCTCGCCGTGCTCCTGGAGGACGAAGTGGAAGTTGGTGCCGCCGAAGCCGAACGAGGAGATCGCGGCCCGGCGCTCGGCACGCTCCGGGTCCTTGATCCAGGGGCGGCTCTGGGTGTTGACGTAGAACGGCCCGGTGGCGAAGTCGATCGCCGGGTTGGGCTCGTCCACGTTGATGGTGGGCGGCAGCACCTTGTGGTGCAGGGCCAGCGCCAGCTTGATCATGCCGGCCGCGCCGGCCGCCGCCTTGGTGTGCCCGATCTGCGACTTCACGCTGCCGACGGCCGCGTACCGGCGCTGCTCGGTGGTCTCGGAGACCACCGCCGCCAGCGCGGACAGCTCGGTGGCGTCGCCGACCGCGGTGCCGGTGCCGTGCGCCTCGAACAGCTCGACCGTGTCGGGGGTGCAGCGGGCGTCCTCGTACGCGCGCCGCAGCGCGACCATCTGGCCCTCCTTGCGGGGGGCGTAGATGGACTTGAACCGGCCGTCGCTGGAGGAGCCGATCCCCCGGATGACGGCGTAGATCTCGTTGCCGTCCCGCTCGGCGTCGGCCAGCCGGCGCAGCGCCAGCATGCCGATGCCCTCACCGATCAGCGTGCCGTCCGCGTCCTTGTCGAACGGGCGGATCCGGCCGACCTTGGAGAAGGCCGGGGTCTTGCTGAAGCACAGGTACATGAAGATGGTGTTCTCGGCGTCGCAGCCGCCGGCCAGCATGGTGTCGGCCCGGCCCTCCAGCAGTTCGCTGACCGCCGCCTTGGTCGCCGCCAGCGAGCTGGCGCAGGCCGCGTCGATGGTCATGTTGGTGCCGCCGAGGTCGAGCCGGTTGGCGATCCGGCCGGCCACCACGTTGCCGAGCATGCCTGGGAAGGAGTTCTCCTCCCAGGGCGCGAAGGCGAGTTTGAACTTCTCGGCGATCTCCTCGGCGTCCCGCTCGGTCAGACCGCAGCTGCGCACCACCTCCTTGAGCACCGGGGTCTGCAGGCGCGCGGAGAGCGGTTGGGTGAGCTGGTTGGCGCCGGTGATGCCGAGGATCACGCCGGTGCGCTCGGGCCGGTACCACGGCTGCTCGGCGCCGGCGTCCTTGAGCACGTCGCGGGCGACCACCAGGCTGAGCAGCTGGAGGACGTCGGTGACCTCCAGGGTGGTGGGCGGCAGGCCGAACTCCATCGGGTTGAAGGCGACCGACGGAATGAACCCGCCCCGCCGGGAGTAGGTCTTGTCCGGCGCGGACGGGTCCGGGTCGTAGTGCTCGTCGACGTCCCAGTGCGTGCTCGGCACGTCCTGGATGCAGTCGGCGGCGGCCACCACGTTGCCCCAGAACTCTCTCAGGTCACGGGAGTTGGGGTAGAGCGCGGAGAGGCCGACGATCGCCACGGGCTCGTCGGCGAGCCGCCGGGTGAGGTCGTCGTCGGAGCTGGTGAGGCTGCTGGGGTTGGGCTGCGAGGTTTTCACGGCAGGGCTCTCTTGGTCTCGGAGGGCCGGCCCCCGGGCGCCGTGCGGTGACGGCGGCCGGGGCCGTGCGGAGGACGGGCCTGCGTCAGACCTTCTTGGCGCCGGTCCGCGCGGGGACCGGGGTGGGACGGACCAGGCGCGCGATCAGCTCGGCGGCGTCCGGCCGGGTGAGCATCGTGTAGTGGTCGCCGGGGCTGCGGTGGACCTCCAGGCCGTACGGCGCCAGCGGGGTCCAGCCGAGGGTCGGGTCGTCGGGGATCAGGCTCCGCTCGGCCGCCACCAGCACCAGCGGCACCTCGGTGGGCCGGGGCCGGTAGGGCGCGGTCAGCCGGTTGTTGCGCAGCAGGCCGTCGACGTAGGTGTCGTACAGCTTGCGCAGCCCGGGCAGCGGGGTGTCGGCGGCCAGCGCGCCGCTCGCCACCGCCGCGTCGAGCACCAGCAGCAGGCCGTCGTCGACGCCGCAGGCCGCCAGCCGGTCCGGGTCCAGGAGCACCGGGCGGCCGCGCTTGGCCCCCAGGTACATCGCGAACCACCCGATCAGCAGCGGCGGCAGCAGCGCCTCGTCGGGCTGCTGGTACTCCTCGGTCGGGGCGATGCTGTCCAGCAGCACCAGCCGGGCGGGCCGCTGCGCCGGCGGCTGCTGCCGCACCACGGCCTGCGCGACCACGCCCCCGAAGGACCAGCCCGCCAGTGCGTACGGCCCGCCGTCGTACGCCCCGGTGAACTCGTCCAGCAGCCGGCCGGCCAGTGCCTCGACGGTGGTCTCGGCGCGGCCGCCGGTGAGCGCGGCCTCCCAGTACTCGGGCAGGGCGGACAGGTCGAGCACGGTGAGGCCGACGCCGTCCGGCAGCGCCTCGGCCAGGGTGGCGTGCACCCCGGCGGCGAGCGCCCCCGGATGGACCAGGTACACCGTGCCCGAGCCGGCCGCCGACGGTCTCAGTCTGACGACCGGGAGCGGGACCCGGCTACGCCGAGGCGGCATGGCCGGCCTCGGTGCGGGTGGCCGACTCCTCGGCGATGTGGGCGGCCAGCTCCTTGATGCTCGGGTGGTACCAGAGCGCCGTGGTGCCGAGCTCGAAGCCGAGCCAGTTCTCCATCTCGCCGGCCAGGATCAGGGCCTCGGTCGAGTCGAGCTCGAGTTCGTCGAAATACTGTTCCGGCGACACCTCGGACGGCTCCACCCCGAGCCGGTGCGCGATCTTCTCGATCAACCAGTTCTGCGCTTCAACTGCCTTGATGGGAGCCACAGTTGCTCCTCCTCGAAAGAGTCGGCCCGGGCGGGCCGGGCGGGAAATGCCTCTGAGAACACCTGTCAGCATCAGCCGCGCGCTGCTAGGGTCCCGGGGAACGCGAGACAGCCGTGCGAGACCCGGGCGCGGAACGCGCCAGGGCGTGGCTCGGCCATGGGCTCAGAGGTTCATAGGGCAACAGTCAGTCAACATCTGCTCTTGACGCGGTGGTTGCAGCACCGCTTACGCCCATCGCCCCGCGGCAGCACCAACGGGACGACAGACCGCCTCGACCTGCCCGGTCGGCGGGGTGGATGTGAGCGAAGACAGGCCGCACGGACGACGGATGCACTCGCTACGGGGCAGGACCGTACGCGAGTTCCCGTTGAGCGTGCAACCAACGGATCGTGAATCAACGACCCTTGGGCGCCGGTGCGCGCCGGCCGCCGACGGCCGGCCCGCCCCGCCCGGCATCCGTCGAAAACGCGCTCGACCTGCGGCGATGCCGGCCCTTCGACGCGTCCCCCACCGAATGAGGAACGGCCTCCGAATGTCTGGTGCACACCGGGCGCACTTCTGGGAGCACTGTGCACCGGGGCGCACGCCGTGCCGTTCTACGCGCGTGAACAGGCCGATGTGAACTCGGAGTTAAAGGTCGGGCCCTCGCTTGCCGCCTCGCTCGGACCGTGGATATGGTCACCTCAGCTATCCGTTGACCTGCCCGGCAACACCCTCCCTGCACCGCCGGCCCATGACCACGGAACGAGGACTGCCATGTCCGCGGCCCACCGGACGCCACCCGGGCGGCCGAGCGGATCCGGCCACCGGACCCGCCCGACCGATCGCCCCCGAAGGACCAGCCCGGCCCACCGGCCCACCCCGGACGACCGGGCCCCGTCCCTCACCTCCGCCCCGCCAGGCACACCGATCCGCCGCCCGCCCGGGCCCGCCGACGCGGACGGGCCGAGCCGGACAGCTCCGAGGAGCTGAACGACTCGGCCCGTCCGGACGGATCGAACCGGCCGGCGGCTCAGCCCAGCTGAACCACCGCGCGCGACATGCCGAGCACCTTCTGGCCGCCGTACGTGGCCAGCAGATCCACCCGCACCCGGCGGTCGTCGAGCAGCGCGGCGACCTTGCCGGACACCTCGATCACCGAACCGTCCTCGTCGTTGGGCACCGGCACCGGCCGGGTGAAGCGCACGCCGTAGTCGACCACCGCCGCCGGGTCGCCGATCCAGTCGGTGACCACCCTGGCCGCCTCGGCCATGGTGAACATGCCGTGCGCGATGACGTCGGGCAGCCCGACCTCCAGCGCGAACTTCTCGTTCCAGTGGATCGGGTTGAAGTCCCCCGACGCCCCCGCGTAGCGCACCAGCGTGGCACGGGTCACCCGGAACGACTGGGCCGGCAGCTCGGTGCCGACCTCCACCTCGTCGAAGTTGATCCCCATCGCGCTACTTCCCCTCCTCGTCGGCCGCCCGGGCCACCAGCGACATGACGGACGTCACCACGTGCTCGCCGGACTCGTCGTGGACCTCGCCACGGACGGTCAGCACGTCGTTGCCGGCCAGCGACTTGATGGCCTCGATCGACACCGTCACCGTCAGCCGGTCACCGGCCCGCACCGGGCGGGTGTAGGTGAACTTCTGGTCCCCGTGCACCACCCGGCTGTAGTCCAGGCCCAGCTCCGGGTCGTTCACCACCTGGCCGGCCGCACCGTACGTGATGACGAACGGGAAGGTCGGCGGCGCGATCACATCCGGGTGACCGAACGCCTTGGCAGCCTCCGGGTCGGAGTACGCGGGGTTCGCGTCCCCGATCGCCTCGGCGAACTCACGGATCTTCTCCCGGCCGACCTCGTAGGGCTCGGTGGGCGGGTACGTGCGCCCGATGAAGGAGGGATCGAGCGGCATGAGCTACTCCTCTGAATGTGTCGTTACACAGAAACGACTCCAGGCCGCCCCCCTTGCGGGGTGCGGCCTGGAGTCAGTGCAAAGTCAGCGGGTCTCGCGGTGCGCGGTGTGCGAGTTGCAACGCGGGCAGTGCTTCTTCATCTCAAGACGGTCCGGGTCGTTACGCCGGTTCTTCTTGGTGATGTAGTTCCGCTCCTTGCACTCCACGCAGGCCAGCGTGATCTTCGGGCGGACGTCAGTGGCAGCCACGGGAGTGCCTTCCTGGGACAACGAATAAGAACACGACAAGAGTAGCCGATCGGGAGAGTACCCCCCGATCGACTACGCGGAGTAGCGGTGACCGGACTTGAACCGGTGACACAGCGATTATGAGCCGCTTGCTCTACCAACTGAGCTACACCGCTTTGATGATCAGAACCCCCGCCGAGGCGGAAGACCCTTTCACCAGAGCCCCCATGCGGAATCGAACCGCAGACCTTCTCCTTACCATGGAGACGCTCTACCGACTGAGCTATAGGGGCGAACGAGGAAGAGATTACACGGTTCCCGGCCAGAGGTGAAATCCGTATCCGGAGCGGAAGACCGCAGGTCGGCGCGGTCGCACTGACGCTCCCTCGGCAGATGCACGTTCGAGTGGCCCGCGCCACCGCTCACGCCACCGGCGGGTGGACCGACACGACCTACGCCCGCCTCCGCGCCTCCCGCCCCCGGGCACCCTAGGCTCGACCGGCAGTGATCATGCGGTCCCCGGTGCGCCCAGAGCGCCGGAGAGCACCGGGGCCGGGCGCCCGGGGCCCCGCGCCCGGAGAGTGAGGAGCCGGCCGAATGAGCGCGGACAGCGCACCTGCCGAAGGACCGCACCAGGGCCCGGCCGCCAACCCCCTCGGCCACGGCCCGATCCTGCTGCTCACCAACGCCCGGCTGACCGACGGGCGGCTGGTCGACGTCCGGATCGGCGGCGACCGGATCCAGGCCGTAGGCGCCGCGGGCAGCCTCGGACCGCTGCCCGCCCTGCCCGGCCGCCCCACCGTCACCACCGGCGCCCGGATCGACCTGGCCGGCTACCTGCTGCTCCCCGCCCCCGCCGAGCCGCACGGCCACTACGACACCGCGTTCGCCGCCGCCCTGCCGGGACCGCCCACCGAGGACCCCGCCGACCTGGTCCGGCGGGTCACCGAGGCCGCGCTCACCTCGCTCGGCTACGGGGCCACCGCCCAGCGCACCCACGTCCGGATCGGCGACGCGCACGGCCTGGTCCGACTGGAGGCGGTCCTCATGGCCCGGCAGGCGCTGCGGGGGCTCGCCGAGCTGCAGGCCGTGGCGATGCCGCGGCTGCTCACCGGCCGGGCCGGCGCCGACGGGCGGGCCCAGCTGCGCGAGGCGCTCAAACTGGGCGCCACCGCGGCCGGCGGCTGCCCCGACCTCGACCCGGACCCGGTCGGCTACGCGCAGATCCTGCTGGCGGCCGCACGCGAGGCCGACTGCCCGGTGGACCTGCACACGGCCGGCCGCGACACCGCCCAACTCGCCCGGATCGCAGGAGTGTTGGCCCCCTTGCGACCCAGAGTCACGGTCGGCCCGTGCAGCGCACTGCCACCCGGCGGGGTGAGCGTCCTGGCCACCGCGGGGGTGCGGGTGGTCTGCCTGCCGCAGAACGGCGGCTGCACCGGCCTGGAAGGTCCGCCGACCGGCCTGCGGCCTTCCCTTGCACGGGAGTTGACCGATGCCCGGGTGCCGCTGGCGGTCGGCAGCGGCAGCGTCCGCGACCTGGCCAACCCGGTCGGCCGCGCCGATCCGCTGGAGGCCGCCTACCTGCTGGCGGCCACCGGCACCCTCAGCCCCGAGGCCGCCTACGACGCGATCAGCGGCCAGGCCCGGCTCACCCTCGGCCTGCCCGCCGTCCGGGTCGACGCGGGGTTCCCCGCCGAACTGCTCGCGATCCGCGGCGACAGCCTCACCGGCGCGCTGGCCGGCGGCCACAGCCGGCTGGTCGTCCACAGCGGCCGCGTGGTCAGCCGCACCAGCGCGGTCCGCGAGTTCGCCGACACCATCGCCCTCGCCCTGCCCCGCCAGAACTCACCGGGCTGACCCGCCGCCGTCCGGTGGCCGGTGGCCGGTACCGGGTGCGAACCCGTCCGACGTGGGCGGCTTCCGCACTGCGGAGACCCGGCCCCGCGGGTCTCCCGTAACCAGCCGGGTTTCCCGTAACCAGCACCCGACGATCGCCCGACTCCTAAGCTGCTGAGGCGTCAGTAGGTTCCTGCTCGGGGGGTTGAGCACGATGGGTACGGAGATCGCGGAGCTGGTCCAGCAGGCCGGCCCCTACCTGACCGCAGCGGCGGGCGCCTACGGGGGCGGCGTCCTCACCCGCGCAGAGGACGCCGCCGCGGACGCCACCGCCAACCTGGGCCGCCGCATCCTCCAGGCCGTCTGGCGCCGCCGCTCCGCGACCGAACAGGCCGAACTGGAAGCCGCCGTCCTCGACGCCGCCCAGGACACCGACGACGCGGACGCCGCCGCCGCACTGCGCCAGCAGCTCAAGCGGGCCCTGCGCGAGGACGCCGACCTCTGCAAGGAACTCGCCGACCTGCTGCCCGCACCGGCCGCCGGAAGCGTGACCGTCACCGCCTCCGGCGAGCGCTCCATCGCCGCCCACACCATCACCACCGCCATCACCGGCGACGGCCACCACACCGGCCAGTGACCGGCCCCCACCACGAAGCCTCCGGGCGCAGGGCGATCGCCGCAGGCACCATCGGAGTCGCCAACACCGGCGACGTGATCGGCCTGCCCGCGGAAGTCCTCACCGCCGCCCGCGACGTACCGGCGCCACCCGGCCTCACCAACCTGCCGCCCTTCCCCCTGTGCCTCGGACGCACCGACGCCCTCGCCTGGCTCCGCGACACGCTCTCCCAGGACAACGGCACCGCGATCACCCAGATCCCCGCCGTCCACGGCCTGGGCGGTATCGGAAAGACCACCCTCGCCCTCGCCTACGCCCACCACCACCGCCGCACCTACAGCCTCATCTGGTGGATCAACGCCGACTCCCCGACCCGCATCGAACAGTCCCTCGCCGGCCTCGCCCTCAGGCTGTTCCCCGCCTGGGCCGGGAGAGCAGCCCAGGACGAACGCACCGCCTGGGCCACGACCTGGCTGCAGTGGCACCCCGGCTGGCTGCTGATCTTCGACAACGTCGAGGACCCCACCGACCTGTCCCCCTACCTCGGCGCCCTCGACGGCGGCCACCACCTGATCACCAGCCGCCGCGCCACCGGCTGGTCCCGCACCATCCGCACCCTGCCCCTCGGCGCCCTCGGCCCCGACGAAGCCGCCGAACTCCTCTGCAGCTACGCCTTCACCGACGGCACGCCCACGGCCCGGGAACGCCAGGACGCCCGGACACTGGCGGCCGAACTGGGCCATCTGCCGCTCGCGTTGGAACAGGCCGGCGCCTACCTGGCCCAGAACCCCGCCGTCACCATCGACACCTACCGCAAGCGCCTGTCCGGCAAGCTCGACAAGGCCGCCGACGGCATCGACGCCGAGCGCACCATCGCCCGCATCTGGACCCAGACCCTCCAGGCCCTCACCGACCGCAACCCCGACGCCGTCCAGGTGCTGTACGCCCTCGCCTGGCTCGCCCCCGACCACATCCCCATCAGCCTTCTCGAGACCTCCGGCACCGACAACGACGACCTCCACGAAGCCCTCGGCCTCCTCGGCGCCTACAGCATGGCCACGGTCACCCGGCGCACCGTCAGCGTCCACCGCCTCCTCCAGGCGGTCCTGCGTTCGACTGCGCAGGCCGGCCCCGACGGCCCACCCACGGGACGCCAGGCCGCCGAAGAAGCCCTCGTCCGGGCCCTGGGCCCGCTCGACCCCCCGACCACGGACGCGGTCACGCCCTGGGACGCCCTGATGCCCCAGCTGATCGCACTCGCCGCGACCAGACCGCCCGGACAGCGGGACGACCGCGCGGCAGGCCTTTACCACACCGCGGCCGAACACCTATGCGGTCAAGGCCATGACGCCCGCTCGGTCCCCCTCCGGGAAGCCGGCCTCGCCCAGGACGAGCGGACCCTCGGCGACACCCACCCCGACACCCTCGCCGGCCGCCGCCGGCTCGCTCTCGGCTACCAGGCGGCCGGGGACCTGGAACGCGCCATCCCCCTGTACGAGACCGTCATCGCCCAGTGCGCACAGGTCCTCGGCGACACCCACCCCGACACCCTCGCCTCCCGCGACAACCTCGCCGGCGCCTACCGCGAAGCCGGGGCCTTCGATCGCGCCGTCCCCCTCTACGAGGCCGCCCTCGCCCAGTACGAGCAGCACCTGGGCAACGCCCACCGCGACACTCTGATCAGCCGCAACAACCTCGCACTCGGCTACCAGGCGGCCGGGGACCTGGAACGCGCCATCCCCCTGTACGAGACCGTCATCGCCCAGTGCGCACAGGTCCTCGGCGACACCCACCCCGACACCCTCGGCAGCCGAGGCAACCTCGCCAGCGCCTACCAGGCGGCCGGGGACCTGGAACGCGCCGTCCCGCTGTTCGAGACCGTGGTCGCCCAGTGCGCACAGGTCCTCGGCGACACCCACCCCAGCACCCTGTGCCACCGCCACAACCTCGCCTACACCTACGGTTCAGCCGGCGACCTCGACCGGGCCATCGCTCTGTACGAAACCGTGCTCGCCCAGTGCGAACAGGTCCTCGGCAGCACACATCCCGGCACGGCGATCAGCCGCGGAAACCTCGCCGCGGCACGAAGGGCAGCAGGCAACACACCCGGGTGAACCCGGGCTTCCGCGGTACCTCAGCTGCCGTCGGCCCCGACCATGAGGCGGGCCCACGCGAAGCGCCTCCGCGGCACAGATGGAGCGGCACAGCCAAACAGGAACGGCCCTGAACTGCGTTTCCGCAGTTCAGGGCCGTTCCGTTATCCGGTGGCTGGTGCAGGGTTCGAACCTGCGTAGCTTGCGCGACAGATTTACAGTCTGCTCCCTTTGGCCGCTCGGGCAACCAGCCAGGGATGGTGTCTCGCGGGGGGCTGCCCCGTTCGACGTCGTAAACGATACCTGATGGACGGGGGTGGTCCGCCACTCGATTGGTCACGTGACGATCAAGGGCGGGTCGCGGCTGTCGGCCGCGGCGCGGGGGCGGGGCTGGATAGGCTGGGGTGGCGGCCGTCCGGGACGGGTGGCCCCTGACCGTGAAGCCAGTACCGCAAGGAGACCAACACCCATGGCCGACTCCAGTTTCGACATCGTCTCGAAGGTCGAGTGGCAGGAGGTCGACAACGCGATCAACCAGACCTCCCGCGAGATCTCCACCCGCTTCGACTTCAAGAACGTCGGCGCCGAGATCAAGCGGTCGGGCGAGAAGATCGAGATGAAGGCCAACGGCGAGGAGCGCGTCAAGGCGATCCTGGACGTCCTGAAGGACAAGTTCATCAAGCGCGGTCTGTCGCTGAAGGCGATGGACGCGGGTGAGCCGCAGCTGTCCGGCAAGGAGTACAAGATCTCCGTGGACATCAAGGAAGGCATCACGCAGGACGACGCCAAGAAGGTCGCGAAGATCATCCGCGACGAGGGCCCCAAGGGCGTCAAGGCCCAGGTCCAGGGCGACGAACTGCGCGTCAGCTCCAAGTCGCGGGACGACCTGCAGACGGTCCAGGCCCTCCTCAAGGGCAAGGACCTGGAGTTCGCGATCCAGTTCGTGAACTACCGCTAGCAGACCGCGCGCGACCTGCGCGAACGCCTGCACTCCGGCCCAGGAGGGCCGCGGGGGACCACTACCCCACGCACACCGCAGGGGCACACCACCGAGAGACGACTCGGCGGTGTGCCCCTGTGGCGTGTCCGGCCGGGGCCGGGGCCGGCGGTCAGCCGGCCGTCAGTCGGCCGTCAGTCGGCCGTCAGTCGGCCGTCAGCCGGCCGTCAGCCGGTGGTGCGGAGCGCGGTCGCACCTGCGGCAACGGCCGCCGCGAGCGCGTCGGCGGTGAGGGCGGCAGCCGCCCCGCGCACCGCTTCCCGGTCCGTTCCGGCCTTGGCGTCCGCCGCGGTGCCGGGTGCCGGCCGGACGGCCGGGCGGTTGGCCGGTCGGGTGGCCGCATCGGTCAGGGCGGTGACGTCGGCCTGGACCTTCTTCATCAGGTCGGCCGGCTTGCCGGCCGCCGGGGCCGGCAGGACCTGGACGGTCTGCCCGGTCACGGCCGCCGGGGAGGGCACCGGGACCGGCAGGTCGACCGGCGGCGCCGGGGTCGTCGGCAGGGTCGGCACCGCAGGCAGCGAGCCGAGCAGGCCGGTGATGGCGCTGGTCAGCTCGTCGACCTTCTTCTGCAGTGCGGCCGGGTCGAGCAGGTCGGTGGCCGAGGTGGCCAGCGAGAGGATGCTGTTGACCAGGTTCAGGAGGTCGCCGATCGCGCCGAGCGCGTCCCGGGTGGTGGCTGCCGGGTCGGATGCCGGGAGCGCCGCGGGGAGCGGGGCGGGGACAGCGGCGGGGAGCGGGGCGGTCGCCGGGGCGACGGCGGCGGTACGAGGGGCGGTCGCGGTGGGGGCGTCGGCCCCGTACGCGAGGTCGACGGTCGCCGGGGCGACTGCGGTGAGGCCCACCGCCGCAGTCAGTACGGCGGCCGTCCAGGAGGCACGCATGGGAGAGCTGTTTCCTTTCCGTGGGGTTCAGGCATTCGCCTGAAGCACACGTTGGGACACCTCTCCGGGACCGGCCACCGTTTGTCGGCCGAACGGTGCGTGACGCTTCGTAGGCGCAGCGCGCCGCGCCTACGCCGGCCGACACCGGGTCCGACAGCAGGCCCGACAGCAGGCCCGACAGCGGGCCCGACACCCGGTCCGACGGCGGGTCCGGTCAGCCGCCGGCGGCGGCGATCCAGTCCTCGATGTCCCGGCGGCGGCCGAGGCCGACCGTCTCGAACTCGTCCCGCCCCGGGTCGCGGCGGGCGCCGAGTCGGCGCAGTGCCTGGGAGATCGGGGTGCCGTCGTCGGGGTCGGGGCCGTCCTCGGCGAGGTGCAGCGGGCCCAGGGTCAGCCGGCCGTCCACCCAGACCGCCGCGCTCTGGCTGCCTTCGCCGCCGAAGTAGGCGGCCTCCAGGTAGGCGATCGGGGCCGACTGGGACCAGGCCTCCAGGCGGCGGACCAGGCCGCCGGGGAAGTAGCTGAAGCCCGGCTGCCCGGCTGCGGCGGGCTGGTGCAGGGCTGCGTGCAGTCGGTCCGTCATCGGGATCAGCGCCAGTCCTTGCTCCAGTCGCACGACCCGCGCGACCGGGACCTCCGCCGCCACCACGTTGAGCAGTTCGGCGGTGGCCGCCAGCGCGTTGAGTTCGTATGACATCTCATCATTCTCCGCATCGGGCGCGCCCGGGTCAGCAGATTAATCGAACTGGTTAGCCATCAGAGTGCGCGGGCGGCGCCCCGCCGAAACGCACGCCGGTGGCGGGCGCAGTGGCGCGCCGAATGGCGCGCCCGAGTGGGTGCCCGAGTGGGGTGCCCAGGGGCCCGGGCGGGTCCGAGCCGGATCCGGGCGCTTCGGGGCGCTCCCGGGCCTCGCGGGACACGGCGCGGGGCGATGCGGCAGAGTGGGGCGGATGACGAGGACCGCGCACCGCCCCACCCCCGAGGAGTTGGCCGCCGCCCAGGACGCCACCATCCCGGACGTGGCCGCGCCCGGGCTGCGGGTGCTGTTCTGCGGCATCAACCCGGGCCTGTGGTCCGGCGCGACCGGTCGGCACTTCGCCCGGCCGGGCAACCGGTTCTGGCCCGCACTGCACCTGTCCGGCTTCACACCCCGGCGCTTCGGGCCGGACGAGCAGCAGGAGTTGATCGCGCTCGGCCTCGGCATCACCAACGTGGTCGCCCGGACGACCGCCAAGGCGGCCGAGCTGACGCCCGAGGAGTACCGGGAGGGCGGCGCGGCGCTGGTCGAGCGGGTGGAGCGGTTGCGGCCGCGGGCACTGGCGGTGCTCGGGGTGGGCGCGTACCGCACTGCCTTCGGACGGCCGAAGGCGGCGGTCGGCCCGCAGGAGCACACCATCGGCGAGACCCGCGTCTGGGTGCTGCCCAACCCCAGCGGGCTGAACGCGCACTACTCGCTGAACGCCATCGCGGACGAGTTCCGGGCCCTGCGCACGGCGGTCTCCGACGAGCCGCCGCCCGGGTCCGCCGACGCCTGACGCCCGGCCCCGACGGCGTCGGAGACCGCGGGGCGGCACAGTGCCGGCGGGTCAGCCGCCGGCCGGGCCCGGGGCCCGCCCAAGGCCTCTCCCGAGGCCTCTCCAGAGGCCCCGCCGAAGCCCTCGTCCGCCGTTCCGGGCTCGACCGCCAGCGGAGTGCCCGAGGTGAGCCTGACCAGTTCCTCGTACGTCATCGGCACCACGGTGTGTGGCGTGCCCGCCGCGGCCCAGAGCTTCGGGAACCCGGCCAGCGCGGTGTCCACCACGGTCCGCAGCGGCGCCGGGTGCCCGGTCGGCGCGACCCCGCCGATCGCCTGGCCGGTGGCTTCCCGGACCTGACGGGCGGTGGCCCGCACGACCGGGCCGCCGCCCAACTGCCCGGCCAGGAAGCCGGTGTCCACCTGGTGGCCGCCGCTGGTCATCACCAGCAGCGGCGCGCCGTCGTGGACGAAGACCAGGCTGTTGGCGATGGACGCGACCGGGCAGCCCAGCACGGCGGCCGCCTCGGCGGCGGTCCGGGCCGAGTCGGGCAGTTCCCGGATCGCGGGGGCGATCCCGGCGGCGGCCAGCGCTTCGGCGACGGCGCGGGATCGGGGTGGCAGGTCAGCGGTCACGGATCGGCTCCGGGGAGGGGTCGCAGGGACGGTGGGCCAACGGACCGCATGCTCGCAGAGCCGACGCCCGCCCCGCACCGCGGTTCCGGCCCACCGCCCCGCGGTTCCGGCCCACCGCCACCGGCCCGACCGCCCGACCGGCCGGCCGTCAGACCAGCCGCCCGCCGCCGTCCACGTGCAGCACCGTGCCGGTGACGTACGGGTTGCCCACCGCGAACAGCACCGCCTGCACCAGGTCGTCCACCGAGCCGACCCGGCGGGCCGGGTTGCGCTCGGCGACGCCGCGCAGGAAGGCCTCCTTCTCGGCGCCCAGCCCGTCCCAGCTGCCGGTGTCGACGATGCCCGGCGAGACCGCGTTGACCCGGACCGGCGCGATCTCCACGGCGAGCGCCTGCACCAGGAAGGCGAGCGCGCCGTTGGTGGTGGCCATCACGGTACGGGCGGGGGCCGGGCGCCAGGCGGCGACGCCGGAGAAGAAGGTGAACGAGCCGCCGGCCGCCGTCCGCCCCGCCAGGTGCTTGGCGAGCAACAGTGGGCCGATCACCTTGGCGTCGAACGCGCGCCGGACGTCGTCCGCCGCCAGAGCGGCCAGCGGGCCGTTGGCGGGCATCGCAGCCGTGGAGACCAGGTGGTCGAAGCCGCCGACCGCGGTGGCCAGGGCGACGATCGACGCCTCGTCGGCGAGGTCCACCGGGACCACCTCGGCCCGGCCGGCCAGCTCACCGGCGGTCCACTCCAGCTTCCGCGGGTCGGGGCCGGCGAGGACCAGGTCGGCGCCGGCCGCCGAGGCGGTGATCGCCAGCCGGCGGCCGGTGTGCGCGCCGGCGCCGATCACGACGACCCGGCGGCCGGCGAGCGGGAGCGCGGCGGCCGCCGGAGCAGGGGAGGCGGCGGTCGGGGCGACGGGGGTGGTGCGGGGCTCGGACATGGCGGAGGGACTCCTCGGACGGCGGGCGGTACCCGGCGGAACGGTCACCTCGACCCTCCGCCGACCAGGGCCCATACGTCCAAGGCACATTCCCTCCGCCAACCATAAAATCTTTGCATGGTTACTCTCCGGCAGCTCGAATACCTGGTCACCGTGGTCGACACCGGCTCCTTCACCAAGGCCGCCGAGCTGCTGCACGTCACCCAGCCCGCCCTCTCGCACCAGATCCGGGCCCTCGAACGCAGCGTCGGCGGCGCCCTGCTGGAGCGCCTGCCGCGCTCGGTGGGACTCACCCCGACCGGGCGCGCGGTCCTGCCGCACGCCCGCGCCGCCCTGCTCGACGCCGAACGGCTGCGGTCGGCCGCCCGCCGGGTCGCCGGGCTCGACCAGGGCGAACTCGAACTCGCCACCGTGTACTCGGTCAGCCTCGGCCCGCTCCCCGCGGTGCTGCGCAGTTGGCGGCAGCACCACCCGGGGGTGCGGATCCGCCTGCGCGAGTACCCGCACGCCGACCGGCTGCAGGCCGCGATGGCGGCCGGGCAGGGTGATCTGGCGGTCGGCCCGGCGCCGACGGACTGGGACGGGCCGGTGCGGGACCTCGGGGTCGAGGAGTTCGTGGTGGTGCTGCCACCGGGCGAGGGGACCGCCGCGCCGACCGTGCCGCTCGGCGAGCTGTCCGAGCGGGACTGGGTGCACTACGCACCCGGCAACGGGCTCGCCGAGGTGCTGGACCAGGCCTGTGCGGCCGCCGGGTTCCGGCCCCGGGTCGCGGTCCGGACCGAGCAGACCGCCGCCGCCCCGCTTCTCGCTGCCGCCGGGCTCGGGGCCGCCCTGGTCCCGGCCAACGTCCTCCCGCCGGACTTCGACGGCCTGGTGCTCCGCCCCGAGCCCCCGGTACGGCGGACCCTGACCGCCTACACCCGGACCAGGCCCGACCGGCTCACCACTGCCTTCGCCGAACTGCTCGCCCGGGAGATCCGGGTCCTGCCCGCCGGCCGGTACCTGTCGGAGCAGCCGGCGGAGCAGCCGGCGGACCGGCCGTAGAAGCCGTGGAACCGGCACTCGGACCGGCACTCGGACCGGTGCTCTGACCCGGCCGTCGGACCGGCCGTCGGACCGGCCGTCGGACCGGCCGTCGGACCGGCCGTGGGGCGCGTCCGCGGGCGCCCCACGGGCCGTCAGGCCGTCCTGGTGCGGCGTGCCCGGGCCAGGATCCGCAGCGGGGCCAGCAGCCCGTAGCCGACGTCCTTGCGCAGCGCGCCGGCCCCGGCCCGTTCGACGGCCGTCAGCTGGTGCGCCATCAGCTCCGTCATCATCCGGCCGACCGCCCGCAGACCCGGATCGGCCAGCTGGACCACGTCGGCGGCCGCCGTCAGGGCCGCCCGGGCGCGTCCGCACTGGTCGGCGAGGAGCGCGCGGACCGCCGGGCCGTCCTGGCCCCGTTCCAGCTCGGCACGGGTCACGCCGTGCTCGGCGAGGCGCTCGCGCGGGATGCACAGCCGGCCGGCGGCGAGGTCCCCGGCCAGGTCGGCGAGGAAGTCCACCCGCTGTGCGGCGGCGACGAACCGCCGCCACCCGGCGGCGGCCTCCGGGTCGGGTCCGCCCCGGTACTGGAGGCCGGTGAAGACCACCACGCCCGGCCAGGCGTAGGCGTCCAGGTAGGCCTCGAAGTCCTGTTCGGTGCCGAAGCCGGTGAAGTCGGCCTCGGCGGTGGCCGCACCCGCGAGGAAGTCCGACACCCAGTGCGCCGGCAGCCCACGGACCGTCACCGCGTGGGCGTACGCCCGCAGCACCGGGTCGCCGCTGCGCCCGGAGTCCAGTGCCTCCTCGACCCGGGCGGTCAACGCCCGCAGGCCCTCGGCCCGCTGCTCGGGTGTGCCGGTCTCGGCGGTGTCGTCCACCAGGTTCATGAACGCCAGGCCGGCCGCCAGGTACGGGACCAGCGGCGGCGCGGCCAGCAGCCGCAGCGCGAGGTACGGGGCCTGCTCGCGGCGCAGGACCCGCCGGGCGGCGGCCGTGTAGTCCGCGCGCAGCCCGGCGCCGTTGATGTCGGCGGCGGTCAGGGTGGTGCGCCAGCTGGGCAAGGTGGTGGGTCTCCTCGGGTCGGGGCGGACCTCGACGGAGGGCGCCCGTTCGGACGCCGCCCACGGTACCGATCCCGGCCGGGGTGCCCCGGGCCGCCTACACCGCCTCGGTCACCAGCCGGCGAACCGCTGGTCCGAGGGGACGATCTCGCGGCCGAGCGGCATCAACGAGATCGGGATCATCTTCAGGTTCGCCCAGCCGAACGGGATCCCGATGATCGACAGGAACAGCGGGATGCTGGTCGCGACGTGCGCCAGCGCCAGCCACCAGCCCGCGAACACCAGCCAGATCACGTTCCCGACGCACGACGCCGCGCCCGCGTCGGCCCGCACCACGGTCGAGCGCCCGAACGGCCACAGGACGTACCCGGCGATGCGGAAGCTGGCAATTCCGAATGGAATCGTGATGATCAGGATGAAGCAGATGATCCCTGCGACTGCGTACGCGATGGCCATCCAGATGCCGCAGAAAACCAGCCACAGGACGTTGAGAACGGTCTCCAGCACCTTCATGGTCCAAGCCTCCCACGGGCGCGGCCTCATGGCACGGCGTCGTCGTCACGCCTTCCCGGGCTGCCGCCTTCCCGGGCTTCCGCCTCCGCGGGCTTTCGCGTCCCGGGCGCTGGCGGCGGCCCGGCCGAGCAGGACGGCGCGCTCGCGGGCGTTGCGGGTGAGGCCGGCCGCCCGTTCGAACTCCGCGGCGGCCTCGGCGGCCCGGCCGAGCCGGGCCAGCAGGTCGCCGCGGACCGTGGGCAGCAGGTGGTAGGAGGTCAGCGAGGGCTCGTCCAGCAGCCGGTCGGCCAGGTCCAGGCCGGCCGCGGGGCCGAAGGCCATCCCCAGCGCCACCGCCCGGTTGAGTTCCACCACCGGCGAGGGGGCCCGCTCGGCGAGCGTGGTGTACAGCGCGGCGATCCGCACCCAGTCGGTGTCCCCGGCGGCCTTGGCGCGGGCGTGACAGGCGGCGATGGCCGCCTGCAGGGTGTACGGGCCGGGCGGGCTCGCCAGCCCCCAGGCCCGGTCCAGCGCGGCCAGGCCGCGGTGGACCAGCAACTGGTCCCAGCGCCCGCGGTCCTGGTCGAGCAGCAGGACGGGTTCACCGCCGGGCCCGGTCCTGGCGGCCGACCGGGAGGCCTGCAGTTCCATCAGCGCGACCAGGCCGTGCACCTCGGCCTCCTCGGCCATCAGCCCGGCCAGGACCCGGCCGAGCCGCATCGCCTCCTCGCACAGGGCGGGCCGCATCCAGTCGTCCCCGGCGGTGGCCGCGTACCCCTCGTTGAAGATCAGGTAGATCACCTCCAGCACCGGGCCGAGCCGGGCGGTCAGCTCGTGGCCCTCCGGCACCTCGTACGGCACGCCCGCCCCGGCCAGGGTCCGTTTGGCCCGGACGATGCGCTGGGCGACGGTGGCCTCGGAGGTGAGGAAGGCGCGGGCGATCTCGTCCGTCCGCAGGCCGCCGAGCACCCGGAGGGTGAGCGCGGCGCGGGCCTCGGCGGAGAGCACCGGGTGGCAGGCGGTGAAGACCAGCCGCAGCAGGTCGTCCTGGACGTCCTCGCCGAGGGGTCCGGCCAGCTCCTCGGGGCCGGGGTGGGGCTCGTCGCCGAGTTCCCGGCCGAGCTGGGCGAGCTTGCGGGCGTACCGCTGCTCGCGGCGGATCAGGTCGATCGCGCGGTGTCGGGCGGTGGCCATGAGCCAGGCGCCCGGGTTGGCCGGCACGCCGGTCCGCGGCCACTGTTCGAGGGCGGCGACCAGGGCGTCCTGGGCCAGCTCCTCGGCGGCGGAGAAGTCGCCGACCAGCCGGGCCAGGACGGCGGTGATCCGGGCCGACTCGATCCGCCAGACCGCGTCGACCGCCCGGTCGACCGCCCGGTCTGCGGCCCGCCGGGCCCCGGGTGGCGGGGCGTCAGGTGCGGGCGCGCCGGGCACCGGGCCGTCCGCGGTGTCAGAGGCGGGGGTGCCGGTTGCAGTGCTGCCAGGCGCAGGGCTGCCGGGTGCAGGGCTGCCAGGCGCAGGGGCGTCCGGTACGGGGGCGTCCGGTGCAGGGGTGTCCGAGGCCGTCACAGCCCTCCATCAGAGCAGCTTCCGGCCCCGGACGCCCGTGGAACCGCGGGTCAGGCCTGGATCGGCCGCTGGTTGGCGTCCCGCCAGGCCTGCTCCTTGTCCAGGGCCTCCTGGGAGACTGCGTCCGCCGGGAAGTCCTCGGCCTCGAAGACCCGGCGGATCTCCAGCGTCTCACCGCCCGGGAAGGGCGCCCGGGAGGCCCACTCGACGGCCTCCTCCAGCGAGCTGACGTCGATCAGCCAGAAGCCGGCCAGCAGTTCCTTGGTCTCGGCGAACGGCCCGTCGGTGACGGTGGGCTTGCCCCCGTCGGTGTAGGTCAGCCGGACGCCCTTGGCGCTGGAGTGCAGGCCCTCGGCGGCGAGCAGCACCCCCGCCCTGATCAGCTCGTCGTTGAAGCGGCCCATCTCGGCGATGGCCTCGGAGCTCGGCAGTACGCCGGCCTCGGAGTCGGCGTTGGCCTTGACCAGCATCATGAATCGCATCGTCTTCTCCGTCCTTCGGCGGGCGTCGGGCCCGCTCGGGTGCCTTCACCCCGTACGTCGAACGGGCGGACGCCGGATCGACGGGGCCGGGCGACTTTCTCGCTACTTCTTCTCCGGGGCCGGCTCGCCGGTGTTGGTCAGCCGGTCGTACTCCGCGACATCGGGGTGGTGCAGGTCGAAGGCGGGCGATTCGGAGCGGATCCGCGGCAGGGTGACGAAGTTGTGCCGGGGCGGCGGGCAGGAGGTCGCCCACTCCAGCGAGCGGCCGTAGCCCCACGGGTCGTCCACGGTGACCTTGGCGGCGTGCCGCTGGGTGAGCAGGACGTTGTAGAGGAACGGCAGGGTGGACAGGCCCAGCAGGAAGGAGCCGATGGTGGAGACGGTGTTCAGGGTGGTGAAGCCGT
>NZ_JAIZ01000823.1:21544-31805 GCF_000710465.2 Kitasatospora sp. MBT63
TGTGGAAGCCGACGAAGAGCGTCCAGAAGTGGATGATCCCGAGGCGTTCGTTCAGCATCTTCCCGGTCATCTTCGGCCACCAGAAGTAGAAGCCGGCGAACATCGCGAAGACCACGGTGCCGAAGACCACGTAGTGGAAGTGGGCGACCACGAAGTAGCTGTCCGAGACGTGGAAGTCGATCGGCGGGGACGCCAGCAGCACCCCGGTGAGGCCGCCGAACAGGAAGGTGACCAGGAAGCCGATGGTCCAGAGCATCGGGGTCTCGAAGCTGAGCGAGCCGCGCCACATGGTGCCGATCCAGTTGAAGAACTTCACCCCGGTCGGGACCGCGATCAGCAGGGTCATGAAGGAGAAGAACGGCAGCAGGACCTGGCCGGTGACGAACATGTGGTGCGCCCAGACGGTGACCGACAGGCCGGTGATCGCGATGGTGGCGGCGATCAGGCCGGTGTAGCCGAAGGTCGGTTTGCGGCTGAAGACCGGGATGATCTCGGTGACGATGCCGAAGAACGGCAGCGCGATGATGTACACCTCGGGGTGGCCGAAGAACCAGAACAGGTGCTGCCAGAGCATCGCCCCGCCGTTGGCCGGGTCGAAGACGAGGGCGCCGAACTTGCGGTCGGCCTCCAGCACCAGCAGGGCGGCGGCCAGCACCGGGAAGGCGAACAGCACCAGGATGCTGGTGAAGAGGATGTTCCAGACGAAGATCGACATCCGGAACATCGTCATGCCGGGGGCGCGCAGGCAGACGATGGTGGTGATGAAGTTGACCGAGCCGAGGATGGTGCCGAAGCCGGAGAACGCCAGCCCCATGATCCACATGTCGCCGCCGACACCCGGGCTGTGCTGGACCCCGGACAGCGGCACGTAGGCGAACCAGCCGAAGTCCGCGGCGCCGTCCGGGGTGAGGAAGCCGCCCACCGCGATCAGCGAGCCGAACAGGTAGAACCAGTACGCCAGCGCGTTCAGCCGGGGGAAGGCCACGTCCGGCGCGCCGATCTGCAGCGGCATGAACCAGTTGGCGAAGCCGGCGAACAGCGGGGTGGCGAACATCAGCAGCATGATCGTGCCGTGCATGGTGAACGCCTGGTTGAACTGCTCGTTCGACAGGATCTGCGTCCCCGGGCGGGCCAGCTCGGCCCGCATCACCAGCGCCAGCACCCCGCCGACCAGGAAGAAGCCGAACGAGGTGGCCATGTACAGGGTGCCGATCTGCTTGTGATCGGTGGTGGTCAGCCATCCCACCAGGGCCCGGCCCCGCCGCCTGCGGCGCGCCGTGAGCCCGGGCCGCCGGGGTGGGCGGGGCGGGGCCGACAGGTCGTCCTGGGGCAGCATCGTCACGGCGGGGCACCTTCCGAGGGCGGGGGCACCTAGCACTACCAGCCCCGCCCCGGCCGGGACCGAGCCACGCCGGGGGCGTCCCCCGGACAGGCCCCGGGCCCGGGGCCGGCGGACTACCGCCCGGCCAGCTGCTCCAGCCGGGCGATCCGCTCGCGCATCGGCGGGTGGGTGGAGAACAGCCGGGCCCCGAACTCGCCGGGGCGGAACGGGTTGGCGATCATCATGTGACTGGCCGTCTGCAGCTGCGGCTCGGGCGGCAGCGGCAGCCGCTGGGTGCCGGCGTCGAGCTTGCGCAGGGCGCTCGCCAGGGCCAGCGGGTCACCGGTGATCCGGGCGCCGTCGGCGTCGGCCTGGTACTCCCGTGAGCGGCTGACGGCCATCTGGATCAGCCCCGCGGCCAGCGGCCCGAGGATCGCGATCAGCAGCATCCCGATCAGTCCGGGCCCGTCGTCGTCCTCGCTGCGGCCGACCGGGATCAGCCAGGCGAAGTTCACCAGGAACATGATCACCGAGGCCAGCGCGCCGGCCACCGAGGAGATCAGGATGTCCCGGTTGTAGACGTGGCTCAGCTCGTGCCCGAGCACACCGCGCAGCTCCCGCTCGTCCAGCAGCTGCAGGATGCCGTCGGTGCAGCAGACCGCGGCGTTGCGCGGGTTGCGGCCGGTGGCGAAGGCGTTCGGCGCCGGGGTCGGCGAGATGTAGAGCCGCGGCATCGGCTGGCGGGCGGCCGTGGAGAGCTCGCGGACGATCCGGTACAGCTGCGGCGCCTCGATCTCGCTGACCGGCCGGGCCCGCATGGCCCGCAGCGCCAGCTTGTCGCTGTTCCAGTAGGCGTACGCGTTGGTGCCGATCGCGACCACCAGGGCCACCAGGAGGCCGGTGCGTCCGAAGAAGCTGCCGATCACCAGGATCAGCGCGGACAGGCCGCCCAGCAGTACGGCAGTCCTCAACCCGTTGTGCCCGCGGTGCACGGCAGACCCTCCATGTGGTGCGCGTGGGAAGCCGTCCGTCCCAGCCCTCTGCCCAGCTCAACGGCAGGGCGGGCCGGGTTCGTTCCCCGTGGGTCGGACGCTACCGGCCGCGGGCCGGGCGGGCAGGTCAGAACAGGCTGCCGGAGACCACCTGGAGCACCAGCTGCGGGGCGACGGACAGCACGGCCGCGCCGGCCGCCGTCAGCCCCAGGGTGGCGGCCAGCGGGGCCGGCACCCGGCGGGCCTCGGCGGCGCCCTCCGCGGGCGCGAACAGCCGGGCCGTCCACAGCAGGTAGTAGTACAGCGCGACCGCCACGTTGGCGGCCATCACCACGGCGAGCCAGCCGAGCCCGGCGTCGACGGCGGCCCGGAAGACCACCACCTTGCCGAACAGGCCGATCACGCCGGGCGGCAGGCCGGCCAGGCAGAGCAGGAAGAAGGCCAGCGCCAGCGCGCTCCAGCGGTGCCGGGCGAACAGCCCGCGGTGGTCGTCCACCCGGGTGCCGCCGGAGCGCTGGACCACCGCGACCACACCGAAGGCACCGAGGTTGACCAGGCCGTAGATCAGCGCGTACGCCACGGTGGCGCCGAGCGGGTCACCGGTCCCGGCGTACCCGGCGGCGGCCACCGGGACCAGCAGGTAGCCGGCCTGGCCGACCGAGGACCAGGCGAGCAGCCGGACCGCGCTGTGCCCGGTGTCGAAGCGCTGGCGCAGCGCCCCGACGTTGCCGACCGTCATGGTGAGCGCGGCCAGCACCGCGAGTGCCAGGCCCCAGGTGTGGCCGTACGGGCGGAAGCCCAGGGTGGCGACCAGGGCGAGGCCGGACAGGCCGGAGGCCTTGCCGACCACCGAGAGGTAGCCGGCCACCGGAAGCGGGGCGCCGGTGTAGGTGTCGGGCACCCAGAAGTGGAACGGGACGGCGGCGACCTTGAAGGCGAAGCCGACCAGGGTGAGCACGGCGCCGGCCTCGGCCAGCGGCCTGAGCTGTCCGGGGGCGTGGGCCAGGCCGTCGGCGACGGCGGTGAGGTGGACCGAACCGGTGGCGGCGTAGACGAAGCCGATGCCGAGCAGCATCACGGCGGTGGCGGTGACCGAGGAGAGGAAGAACTTCAGCGCGCTCTCCGCGCCGCGCCCGTCCCGGCGCAGGCCCACCAGCGCGAAGGCGGGCAGCGAGGCCACCTCCAGCGCGATGACCAGGGTCGCGAGGTCGCGGGCGGCGGGCAGCAGGGCGGCGCCGCTCGCGCTGGACAGCAGCAGGAACCAGTACTCGCCGCCGGGCAGCTTCTCCTCGTCCACGGTGTGCAGCGACAGCAGCGCGGCGAGCAGCGCGCCGCCGAGCGCGAGCAGCTGGAAGGCGAGCGCGAAGTGGTCGGCCACGTACGAGCAGCCGCCCCCGCCGGGCAGGCAGAAGGTGGTCCGGGCGGCGCCCCGGGTGAGCGGGAGCAGCGCGGCCAGGGCCAGCACCAGGGCGCCGACGGCGATCCGGCCGAGTGCCTTGCGGCTGCGGGCGGGCAGCAGCAGGTCGGCCAGCAGCACGGCCAGGCCGCCCAGCGCGGCGACCAGCGGCGGCGCGATGGCCACCCAGTCGACGGACTGGATCAGGCTGCCCGGGTCGGTGACGGCGAGTGTGCTCATGGCGGTCTGCCCCAGGAGGTGAGTGCCGGTCGGGTGGCTGAGCACGGGTCAGCCACCCCCGAGCAGGTGCTTGACGGCCGGGTCGGACAGGCTCAGCAGCAGCGCCGGCCACAGGCCCGCGACCAGGGTGAGCGCGGCCAGCGGCGTCCAGCTGACGGCCTCGTAGGACTTGAGGTCGGGCAGCTCGGTGACGGGCGCGGGCTGCTTCGGGTCGCCCATGCAGACCCGCTTGACCACGACCAGCAGGTAGCCGGCGGTCAGCAGGGTGCCGAGGCCGGCCAGCACCATGTAGGTGAGGAAGGCGGGCCGGGACAGTCCGGCGGCCGGGTCGAAGGCGCCGTACATGGCGAGCAGCTCGCCCCAGAAGCCGGCCAGGCCGGGCAGGCCGAGGCTGGCGACGGCGGCGAAGGCGAGCAGGGCGCCGATCCTGGGCGCCCGTCCGTACAGGGCGGCGCCGGTGGCGCCGGAGAGGGTGTCCAGGTCGGCGGTGCCGTAGCGGTCCTTGACGGCGCCGACCAGGAAGAACAGCAGGCCGGTGATCAGGCCGTGGCCGATGTTGGCGAACAGCGCGCCGTTGACGCCGGACTGGGTGAGCGAGGCGATGCCCAGCAGCACGAAGCCCATGTGGCCGACCGAGGAGTAGGCGATCAGGCGCTTGAGGTCGCCCTTGGCGCCGGGGCGGGCCAGCGCCAGGCAGGCCAGCGAACCGTAGACGATGCCGACGGCGGCGAACGCGCCCAGGTACGGGGCGAAGGTGGCGGTGCCCTGCGGCACGATCGGCAGCAGGATCCGGACCAGGCCGTAGGTGCCCATCTTCAGCAGCACGCCGGCCAGCAGCACCGAGCCGACGGTGGGGGCGGCGGTGTGCGCGTCCGGGAGCCAGCTGTGCAGCGGCCAGGCGGGCGCCTTGACGGCGAGGCCGAGCAGGATGGCGAGGGCGGCGATCACCTGGGTGGTGTGGGTGAGGCCGCTGCCGTGGGCGTCGGCGAGCCGGGTCATGTCGAAGGTGCCGGCGTTGACGCCGATCAGCAGGAAGCCGAGCAGCATCACGGCCGAGCCGAGCAGGGTGTACAGGATGAAGCGGTTGGCCGAGGGCACCTTGCGGCCGCTGCCCCAGCGGGCGATCAGGAAGTACATCGGGATCAGCACGATCTCGAAGGCCAGGAAGAACAGCACCAGGTCGAGCACGGCGAAGGTGGCCAGCATGCCGGTCTCCAGCAGGAGCAGCAGGCCGGTGAAGGCGCGGGCGCCGGGGATGCCGTCGCCGCTGGGCAGGCGCTTGGTGGAGTAGACCGCGCAGAGCAGGGTGAGCAGCGCGGTCAGCACGATCAGCGGCAGCGAGATGCCGTCGACGCCGAGGTGGAACCGCACGCCGATGGCGGGGATCCAGTCGGTGTCGGTGACGGCCTGCATCCGGGCCGGGCGGTCGTGGTCGAAGCCGGCCGCCAGTGCGACGGTGAGCGCCAGCACCGCTCCGGTGACGCCGACGCCGAACCGCAGCGCGCGCCGGCCGTCGGCCGCCGGGTCGGGGCCGAACGGGACCAGGGTGGCGGCGGCGCCGAGCAGCGGCAGCAGCAGGAGGGCGATGAGGACCGCGTTCATCGGGTGCTCCGGTTTCGTGCCGCGGACTGACGGGGGATCGGGCGGGAGGTCATGAGCCGACCGCCACCAGGACGGCGAGCAGCACGGCGCCCGCCAGCAGGGCGCTGAGGTAGGTCTGGGCGTTGCCGGTCTGGGTCCGCCGGACCAGCCACCCGAGCAGGTTGGCGCCGGTGCCCGCGCCCCGGACGTAGGTCTCGATGACCTCGCGGTCCAGGAAGCGGACCAGCCGGGCGGCGGCCGCGGTCGGGCGGACGAACACCGCGCTGTACAGCCGGTCGACGCCGAAGCCCTGCTGCGCGGGCCCGTACAGCGGGCCGAGCAGGAGGCGGCCGGGGTCGGCGGGCAGCTGCTCGATCGCGGGCGGGCCGGCCTGCTCGGGCACCCGGTCGGCGGCGGCCGGGGCGGGGCGGCGGGCGGCGGCGGTGCGCCAGGCGGCGTACGCGATCAGGATGCCGGCCAGCGCCAGCCCGGTGGCGATCACGGCGGTGGTGGTGGAGGGCCGCAGCGAGCCGCCGTCCAGCAGGGCGGGCAGCCAGTCGCCGCGCAGGCCGGCCAGGCCGAAGCCCATGGTGGGCACCGCCAGCACCCACAGCGGCCAGCGCATCGCGGGCGGCTCGTCCCGGGTAGGGTCGGCCTCGTCCGGTTCGGGCGAGTACGGCGCGCCCGGTTCGGGGGTGACGGGCGCAGGGCCCTCGGCGGCGCGGCCGTGGAAGGCGACCAGCCACATCCGGGTGGCGTAGGCGGCGGTGAGCAGTGCGGTGAGGGCGGCGCAGACCAGGACGGTCCAGCCGGCCGCCGCGGGCACCGCGGAGGCCGGGCCGAGGCCGTTGGTGAGGGCGTCGCCGTCGGCGGCGTGCTCGGCGGCGGTGAAGACCGCCTCCTTGCTGAAGAAGCCGGAGAACGGCGGCAGGCCGACCAGGGCGACCAGGGCGATGCCCATCGTCCAGTAGGCGTCGGGGACGCGGTGGCGCAGGCCCGGGATCCGGGACATCGCGGTGACCGAGTTGGTGTGCGCGGCGTGGATCACCACGCCGGCGGCCAGGAACAGCAGTGCCTTGAACGCGCCGTGGCTGACCAGGTGGAACACGGCCGCCTCGCGGTCGCCGCAGGCCAGCGCGCCGGCCATGTAGCCGAGCTGGCCGACGGTGGAGTAGGCGAGCACCCGTTTGAGGTCGTCCTGGGCGAGCGCGCACAGCGCCGAGCCGACCATGGTGACGGCGGCCATCACGGCCAGCACCATCAGGGCGGCGCCGGAGAGCAGGAAGACCGGCAGCAGCCGGGCGACCAGGTAGATGCCGGCGGCGACCATGGTGGCGGCGTGGATCAGCGCGGAGACCGGGGTCGGGCCGGCCATCGCGTCGGGGAGCCAGGTGTGCAGCGGGAACTGGGCGCTCTTGCCGGCCACGCCGGCCAGCAGCAGCAGCGCGGTCAGGGTGGGGTGGCCGAGCCGGCCCTCGCCGGCGGCGGCGAGCACGCCGTCGATCCGGAAGGTCCCGGCGTCGGCGCCGAGCAGGAAGATGCCGAACAGGAACGGCACGTCGCCGAGCTTGGTGACCAGGAAGGCCTTCAGCGAGGCCGAGCGGGCGTCGGCGCTCTCCCAGTGGTGGCCGATCAGGAAGTACGAGCAGATGCCCATCACCTCCCAGCCGACCAGCAGGATGATCAGGTCACCGGAGTAGACGACCAGGAACATCGCCGCGGTGAACAGCGAGACCAGCGCCGCGTACGAGGGGTAGCGCGGATCTTCCTTGAGGTACGCGGTCGAGTAGACCTGGACGCAGGTGGCGACCAGGCCGACCAGCACCGAGATCAGCGAGCTGTAGCCGTCCAGGTGGACGGAGAGGAAGATGCCGGGGCCGCCGGTCGGGGCGAGCCGGGTCGAGGCGTCGAGCGTCCCGTCGGTGCCGAGCTGGACGGCGACCACCAGGGCGAGCACCGCGGAGACGGCGACCGGCAGGATCGCCAGCGGCCGGGCGAAGCCGGGGGCGCGGCGGCCGGTGGCCAGGATGGCGGCCGCGCCGAGGGCGGGCAGCACGGGGACGAGGACGGGCAGCGCGAGGTTCATGCGGCCTGGCCCTTCAGCTCGGCTTCGGCGGGCTCCGGCTCGGCCTCGGCCGGGTCGCCGAGGGCGGTGATCCGGTCGACGTCGGCGGTCCGCCGGGTGCGGAAGACCAGCAGCACGATCGCCAGGCCCAGGCCGATCTCGGCGGCGGCGATGGTGATGGTGAACAGGGTGAGCGCCTGGCCGGCGTGCAGGGTGTCGCGCAGCCAGACGTCGAAGGCGACCAGGTCGAGGTTGACGGCGTTGAGCATCAGCTCGACCGACATCAGCACCAGGACGACGTTGCGCCGGGCGAGCACGCCGTAGACGCCGACGCTGAACAGCAGCGCGGCGAGGACGACGGGGTAGGCGAGATGCATCGGTGGTCAGCGCTCCCGGGTGGCGGCGGTGGTGGCGGGGCGGCCCACGGCCTTGCCGGCCCGCAGCTTCCCGGCCCGGGGTCGGGGCACCCGGCCGTTGCCGGTGCGCGACAGCACGATGGCGCCGACCAGCGCGGCCAGCAGCAGCACCGACAGCGCCTCGAACGGCAGCACCCAGTACCGGAACAGGCTCTCGCCGGTGACCCGGGTGGAGCCGCCGCCCGCGCCGAGGTCGACCCAGGTGGACCGGAAGGCGTCGGTGACCAGGGTCACCAGGGTGGCGGCGGCGGCCAGCGCGACGCCGAGCGCGACCCAGCGGTTGCCCGAGTCTGCGTCGGGCGAGCGCCCGATCGGTGCCTTGGTCAGCATCAGGCCGAACAGCACCAGCACCACGACCGAGCCGAGGTAGATCAGCACCTGCACCCAGGCGATGAACTCCGCCGTCAGCAGCAGGAACTCGATCGCCAGCCCGCCGAGCGCGACCACCAGCCACAGCGCGGCGTGCACCAGCTGCCGGGTGGTCACCGAGACCACTGCGGAGCCCAGGACGGCGAGGCCGACCAGGACGAAGACGATCTCCGCGCCGGTGGGCGACAGGAAGGAGCGGGCGGCCGGCTCCAGCGACCCGGCCGCGGCGAGCAGACGGCCCGTCACTGCTGATCACCCTTCTCGGCCTCGGCGGCGGCCGCGGCGGCCTCCTGCGCGGCGGCCAGCTTGTCGGCGGCCTTGCGGGCCATGCCGATCTCCTTGGGTTCCTCGGCCGCCGGGTCGAGCGCGGGCGGCGCCGGGACGGTCCACATCCACTCGCGCAGCCGGTCGCGCTCGTGGGTGAGTTCCAGGATGTCGGTCTCCGCGTACTCGAACTCCGGCGACCAGAACAGCGCGTCGAAGGGGCAGACCTCGATGCAGATCCCGCAGTACATGCAGAGCGAGAAGTCGATCGCGAACCGGTCCAGCACGTTGCGGGTGCGGGCCCGGGCGTTCGGGTCGGCGGCCGGCAGCGTCTCCTTGTGGGAGTCGATGTAGATGCACCAGTCGGGGCACTCCCGGGCGCAGAGCATGCAGACCGTGCAGTTCTCCTCCAGCAGCGCGATCACGCCGCGGGTGCGCGGCGGCAGTTCGGGCTGCACGTCGGGGTACTGCGCGGTGACGGTCTTCTTCGTCATCGTCCGCAGCGTCACGGCCAGGCCCTTGGCCAGACCGCTACCTGGAATCCGCATCAGGAGATCGCCACCTTGATGATGCCGGTGAGGGCCAGCTGGAGCAGCGCTAGCGGGATCAGCCCGGTCCACGCGAACTTCATCAGCTGGTCCTCGCGCAGCCGGGGGTAGGTGACCCGGAGCCAGATCACCACGAAGGCCAGCGCGAAGGTCTTGAGCAGGGTCCACAGCCAGCCCAGCGAGTCCGGGCCCGGGCCGTGCCAGCCCCCGAGGAAGAGCACCGCGGTGAGCGCGGAGACCACCAGGATGCCCGCGTACTCGGAGAGCAGGAACAGCGCGAAGCGCAGGCCGGTGTACTCGGTGTACGCGCCGAAGATGATCTCGGAGTCGGCCACCGGCATGTCGAACGGCGGACGCTGCAGCTCGGCCAGGCCCGCCGTGAAGAACACGAACGCGCCGATCGCCTGCCACGGCAGCCACCACCAGTGGAACTCCTCGACGATGCCGGTCAGCGAGACGGTGCCCGCCGCCATCGCCACCGAGGCGGCGGCCAGCAGCATCGGCAGCTCGTACGACATCAGCTGGGCGGCCGTGCGCAGACCGCCGAGCAGCGAGAACTTGTTCGCCGAGGCCCAGCCGGCCATCAGCGAGCCGAGCACCCCGATGCCCATCACGGCCAGCACGAAGAACAGCCCGGCGTCCACAGCCTGGCCGACCAGCCCGTTCGGGCCGATCGGGATCACCAGCAGCACCACCAGGTACGGCAGCAGGGCGACCGCCGGGGCCAGCTGGAAGACCTTGCGGTCGGCGCCGGCCGGGACGATGTCCTCCTTCTGCGCGAACTTCACACCGTCGGCGACCAGCTGCGCCCAGCCGTGGAAACCGCCGGCGTACATCGGGCCGAGCCGGCCCTGCATGTGGGCCATCACCTTGTGCTCGCTCTGGCCGATCACCAGCGGGAGGGTCAGGAAGGCCACCAGGGTGCCGAGGCAGCGCAGCAGCGTGTCGATCCAGTTCACGCGCTGTCTCCGTCCTTCTCCGGCGTCTCGGTCGGGGGTGCTTCGGGGGCGTCCGGGGCCTCGGGGGCCTCCGGGGTGGCGGGGCGCTCCGGGGTGGCGGGCGCCTCGGG
>NZ_JAIZ01000824.1 GCF_000710465.2 Kitasatospora sp. MBT63
GCGGGGCGGGGCGGCGCTGAGCCGGCAGCGGCCCGCCGGATTCAGTGGGGGAGGGGGGCGTACTCCCGGCCGGGTTCGGATGCGTCCCAGAGGTAGGTGTGCCCATCCGTTCCGTTGCTCGTGGCCCCGTCAGTCGTCGTCGCCGCGCACAAATGCCCCGAGGGCTTCCGCGAGTGCTTCGGCTGCCGTCTCGGTGTGGTCCGTGTAGCGTCCTACGATGTCGATCCTTCCGCGGCGCCACGAGAAGACCGCAGTCTCACCGGGAACCGGGTAGCCCTTTTGGACACCGATGTCGAGCCACTCCCGTGGCGGGCCCTCTTCGACGAGTGGACTGGCGTCCGCGAGTGCCTCCCATTCACTTGCCTCGATCGGGTTCGACGGACTCCGGGTCCAGTCCTGTGCGCGGGTGATGTGGAAGTCGTAGCTCATGTCCTCGATTGCCTTCTCGTCCGGTTGAACCGCCGAATAGCGCTACCCCACGCCGTGGCTGTGCACCAGGGGTACGGACAGGACACGCTCGTGGCGAAGGGCAGAGAGTGCGCGGAGATTCCCGCCGCCCACCTGCTGGCCGCGATGCTTTCAGATGACCGACCGTCGCCCCAGGCCGCGGGTTACTGTCGAGAGCAGCAAGTCTGTGAATCAGCGCCGGCGCCTCTATCTTGACTCTGTCGGGGATCTTGAAGTCTCCCGGTGTGCCCGCCTGATCAGCGGGCATGCTCGGGCTGATCGAAGACCGTGTAGTTGTCGAGGTGTCAGTTGTCGCTCCGTCCCCGTTCCGGCGAGCAGGTCCCTTCTCTGACCGCGCAGATCGCGCGGGCGAGCAACCCGTGCGGTACGACGGCGATGTGGGTCAGAGACCGGCTGGACGGGCTGTGGCGCGACGAGGACTTCGCGGGCTGGTACCCGCGCGACGGACGCCCCGGAATCTCGCCCGCCCAACTGGCCACCGTCAGCGGGCTGCAGTTCCTGCTCGGCCTGTCGGACCGGCAAGCAGCAAAGGCGATCCGGTGCCGTATCGATTTCAAGTACGCCCTGGCCATGGAACTGGACGATCCCGGCTTCCACCACAGCGTGCTGGCCGATTTCCGCGAGCGCCTCGCCCAGGACGACCGCGCCGACCGCCTCCTCGATCTGGCACTCGCGCGCCTGAAGGATGCCGGACTCGTACGCGAGCGCACCACCCAGCGCACCGACTCCACCCACGTCCTCGCCTCGGTGCGTGAACTGACCCGGCTGGAGCTGGTCACCGAGGCGGTACGTGCCGTGCTGGAAGAAGTGGCCCGCGCCGGCTCGCACCTGCTGACCGGCTTGGTCGGCGAGGAGTGGGGGCGACGCTACGGCCGGCCGGTCCGCCTGGGCAAGAATCCCACTCGGCCCAAGACCAGGATCCTCGCCGCCGGCGACGACGCCTGCCGTCTGCTGGAGCACCTCCACCGGCATGGACCGGCCTACCGGCCCGGCCCGCAGGCCGAGGCCCTGCGGCAGATCCTCGTCCAGCACTACTACCGCGACGCGGCAGGCCGACTGCGCTCGCGCACCGCCGACGACGGCGGCCTGCCGCCCTCGTCGGTGGCGATCGTCTCCCCCTACGACACGACGGCGCGCTACGACCGTCACGGGCACATCATCAGCTGGAAGGGCTTCGCCGCGCATGTCACCGAGACGTGTGCCTCCGACAGCGTCAACGTGATCACGGACGTGGCCACCACCTCTGCTGCCACCAACGACGGCCAGGCCTTGCCCGGCATCCACACCCGCCTGGCACGCCGCGCACTGCTGCCCGCCGAGCACCTGGTCGACGGCGGCTACACCTCCCTGGTCCACCTGGAACGCGCCGCCCGAGAACACCAGGTCACCGTCAGCGGGCCGCTGCCGGGCAACCCCCCCCGCCAGCACCGCAGGAGCGAGGGCTTCGACCGGGACGACTTCCACATCGACTTCGACCGCCGCCAGGTCACCTGCCCGAACGGCCAGGTCAGCGCCGGCTGGCACGGCCCCTACCCGACCTCCTCACCCACCGCGGCACCCCTGATCGTGGCACGGTTCACCAAGAGCCAATGCCAGCCGTGTCCCGACCGCTCCCGCTGCACAAGCTCCAGCGACGCCCGGAACGTGGGCTTTCCCCCGCGAGAACTCCGCGACCTGCAAATCCGTGTCCGCGCCGAGCAACAGACCCCCGAGTGGAAGGCCCGCTACGCGGTCCGCTCCGGTATCGAGAGCACCATCAACGAGTGCGCCCACGGACACGGCATGCGCCGCTGCCGCTACCGAGGCCAACCGAAGGCTCACCTGCAACACGTACTCACAGCCATCGCCGTGAACATCGAACGACTCAGCGGCCAACCAACCGCGGAGCAGGTCCCGTCATCGAGACCGCCGACCGCCTTCCAGACCTACCTGGATGTGAACGACATTCCCCGGCCGAAGTCCTGGCGAACCCTCGGCACTTGAGCCCGATCGCCCAAGATCCCCGACAGAGTCAAGCTATGGCCTGTTTCAAAAGCCAGCTGCGAGTGAGCGGTCAGTCGGCGGCGAGGATGTCGGAAAGACTCACGGCGGGGCGACCAAGCATGGCTGTCAGCGTGCGCTGCTGGCGCTCGGTCAAGGCGGCAACGAAGATCACTGCGTCAGCGTTGGCCTGAGCGCACGCCTGAGCTACCTCGCGGACCTTTCCGTAGCTCAGCAGGGTCCGTGAGGAGTAGGGCAGGCTCATCTTCTGCACCCCGCCATCCGAGACGCCTCGTCGCTGCACGATCTGCACCACGACCCGTGCGCCGCGCGCTGCCAGCTCTGTCGCCGCCGACGCCATGAGTGTTTCGAAGTCCTTCTGCTTCGCGGAGAAGTAGCCAACCAGAACTACTTCGGCGCCCACGGCCGTGAGTCGGGACGCCTGGCGCTGGGCCGGCTCCGGCGGCACACGGCGAGCCGGGCGCCGGTCGCGCCTTCGGGGCTGATGCATGCGCAACAGGTTAGGTTGCTGGCTACCTGCAGCGATACCGCGTTTCTCGCTGACCGAGGTTGGCGAGCAAGGTCAGAGCCACTCGTTGATGACGGCGATCGTGATGGTGGCCTCGTAGCGGACGGCGAGCTTGTCGTATCTCGTGGCCACGGCCCGGTGCCGCTTGAGGCGATTGATCCCGCACTCGACCGTGTGGCGCTCGCGGTAATCGGCCTTGTGGAACTTCGGCGGCCGACCACCGCGGGCGCCCAGCTTCTTGCGATTGCGGATCTGGTCGGACTTCTCCGGAATCGTGCAGCGGATCCCACGCTTGCGCAGGTAGTCGCGGTTGGCTCGGGAACCCGTAGGCCTTGTCCGCCCGCACCCGGTCCGGTCGACAGCGCGGCCTGCCGACGCCCCCGCGGGGCACCCGGATGCGCTCCAGGACCGGCTGGAACTGGGGACTGTCATGCCACTGGCCGGGGGTGACCAGGAACGACAGCGGCTTCTGTCCGTGCTCGACCGCCAGGTGCACCTTCGTGGTCAGTCCACCGCGTGAGCGCCCGAGCCCGTGGTCGGCGGGCTCGACTGCGACTCCACCCGGATTGTCCCGCTGCAAATCCCCGTTACTGTTTTCACGGCCCCGCAATGGGGTTCCCGGCCTCCCGGCCCGGCATGACTTGATCCCCCAGTCGATCATGATCGAAAAGGTGGTGTCACCGGGCTCGGAGGCGTTGGCAGACCGCTGATGAGGGGCTTGAGCGCCGTATCCCCCACCGGGTGAGGCAGGCTCTCCGTAACGTGGATGCCGGCACGCCGATGCCGCAGGGCCGGGGCAGCGAGACCCTGGGGAGGGACAGTTGACCAGCACCGACGGCATAGATCTCTATCTCGGCCTGGATGTCGGCAAAGGTGAGCACCATGCGACCGCGCTCACCCCGGCCGGCAAGAAAGTCTTCGACAGGGCCTTGCCTAACAACGAGCCCAGGCTCCGTGAGCTGTTCACGAAACTGCAGGGCAAGCACGGGGCGGTGCTGGTGGTGGTCGACCAGCCGGCCACCGTCGGTGCCCTGCCGCTGGCCGTCGCCCGCGACACCGGCTGTCGCATCGCTTACCTGCCCGGCCTGACCATGCGCCGGATCGCGGACCTCTACCCGGGCGAGGCGAAGACCGACGCCCGCGACGCGCACGTCATCGCGGACGCCGCCCGCACCATGTCGCACACCCTGCGCGACCTGGTGCCGAGCGACGAGACCGTCGCCGAGCTGGAGATGATCGCCGGATTCGACGACGACCTCGCCGGTGAGTCGACGAGGATCAAGAACCGCCTGCGCGGCCTGCTCACCCAGATCCACCCGTCACTCGAACGCGTGCTTGGTCCCCGCCTGGACCACCCGGCCGTCCTCGCCCTGCTCGAACGCCACGGCTCTCCGGCCCAGTTGAGGAAGGCAGGCCGGCGTCGACTGATCACACTGCTGCGGCCCAAGGCCCCGCGGATGGGCGAGCGCCTGGTCGAGGACATCTTCACCGCCCTCGGCGAGCAGACCGTCGTCGTCCCCGGCACCGAGGCCGCCGCGCTGGTCGTCCCCAGCCTCGCCGCCTCGCTGACCGCAGTCCTCGACCAGCGCAAACTCCTCGCCGCGAGGATCGAGGAACTGCTGGAGGCCCACCCTCTTTCCCCGGTCCTGACCTCGATGCCCGGCATCGGGGTCAGGACCGCTGCCCGGATCCTCGTCGACGTCGGCGACGCGAGCACCTTCCCGACCGCCGGCCACCTGGCCGCCTACGCCGGCCTGGCGCCCGTCACCCGCGCGTCCGGCTCCTCCATCCGCGGCGAGCACCCCTCCCGGCGCGGCAACAAGCAGCTCAAACGGGCCTTCTACCTCGCCGCGTTCGCGTCCCTGTCCCAACCCGAGTCACGCGCCTACTACGACCGGAAACGACGCGAGGGCAAACACCACGTCGCGGCCCTCGTCGCACTCGCACGACGCCGCATCGACGTCCTGTTCGCCATGCTCCGCGACGGCACCCTCTACCAGCCACAGACCGCCGCGACGGGTTGACGAAGAGGAGCTAACACAAAGCTCGGACGCGCCTGTAGGTGA
>NZ_JAIZ01000825.1:0-506 GCF_000710465.2 Kitasatospora sp. MBT63
GGCCGCCGGCGCTCGGCGGTTCGGCGGCGACGGGGACGAGCGCCGGCGCCGAACCGGTGCGGGTGGCGGTGCGGCCGGCCAGGCCGAGGTGGCCCTCGCCGTCCGGCACCAGCTCCCGGGGCGGGGCGGGCGGCCCGGACCGGGCCAGCTGGACGGTGGACTCGCCGAGCCGCACCAGGGCGCCGTCGGCGAGCTCGGCGCTCTCGCCGCGCAGGAACCGGCCGTCCAGCCGGGTGCCGTTGGTGGACCCGAGGTCGCGGACGGTGGCCCGGCCGTCGGCGGCCAGGTGCAAGGTCAGGTGGAGGCGGGAGACGTCCGGGTCGTCCAGCGGCACGTCCGCCTCGCTGGAGCGGCCGATCCGGATCTCCTCGCCGTGCAGCCGGTGCACCCCGCCCGCGTCCGGTCCGCCGACCACGCGCAGTTCCGCGGTGGCGGGCGACTCGTCGTCCTCGGCGTCCGGATCGGGCTCGCCGAGCGAGAGGACGGCGCCGTCGACCAGCGGCGGG
>NZ_JAIZ01000825.1:620-1823 GCF_000710465.2 Kitasatospora sp. MBT63
GTAGAGGTGCACATGGGTCGCGGAGCGCGGTCCTCTGACCCCCACGGCGCCCGCCAGGGCGCCGGCCAGGGCACCCAGCGTGGTCCCGGCCGGGGCCGTGACGAGCACGTCGGTGGCAGCTCCGGCGCCTGCCGGGCCGCTGCGCGGTCGTAGGACGGTCAGCCGGATCTGCATCTCGCCCGTGGTCCCTTCTGCTCGTGCTGACGCGGTGCGTGGGCGCGCCGGCCGGGAGTGGCATGGTCGACGTGGCGGGGTTGGGCGTTGGGCCACAAGTGTGGTGCTGTCATCCTGCCACCCGGGACCGACAGCCCGCGCACGGTACCGGATTTGACGATCTTGCGATGATCGCCATGGTGGGGCGGACGGCACGTCAGGTCAAACCCCGTCCCACCTGGCCGTACGGCGACTGGCCGACGGACACTCGCCACCCACTCGGAAACCCGCACGGACACCGTTAGAGTTGCCGAAATCAGGGTCCGCCAACCCGTCGCGAGCCGGGGGCGAGCTACGACAACGGGAGCACAGGTGCGGCCAGTCGGCAGCAAGTATCTGCTTGAGGACAGCCTCGGGCGCGGGGCTACCGGCACCGTGTGGCGCGGACGGGTCCGCGACGACGTCGCCGTACCGGGCCTGCTGCCCGGCCAGGCGGTCGCGGTCAAGGTGCTGCGCGAGGAACTGGCCGCCGACCCCGACATCGTGATGCGCTTCCTGCGCGAGCGCTCCGCCCTGCTGCGGCTCAGCCACCCCAACATCGTCCAGGTCCGCGACCTGGTGGTCGAGGGCGAGCTGCTGGCGCTGGTGATGGACCTGGTCGACGGCCCCGACCTGTTCCACTACCTGCGCGGCAACGGCCCGCTCAGCCCGATCGCCGGCTCCCTGCTGATGGCCCAGGTCGCCGACGCGCTGGCCGCCAGCCACGCCGACGGCATCGTGCACCGCGACCTCAAGCCCGCCAACGTTCTGCTCGCCACCGCGACCGTCGACGGCGTCGAGCAGATGCACCCGATGCTCACCGACTTCGGCATCGCCCGGCTCGCCGACTCCCCGGGCATCACCCGCACCCACGAGTTCGTCGGCACCCCCGCCTACGTCGCCCCGGAGTCCGCCGAGGGCCGCCCGCAGACCTCCGCGGTGGACGTCTACGGCGCCGGGATCATGCTGTACGAGCTGGTCACCGGCCGGCCGCCGTTCCAGGGCGACGGA
>NZ_JAIZ01000826.1 GCF_000710465.2 Kitasatospora sp. MBT63
AGCGTCCGGTACCGGGCCTGAACGAGGTCCTGGTCCGGGTGCACGCGGCCGGGGTGAACCCGGTCGATTGGAAGAACCAGGGGCAGTGGCGCCCTCGTGGAGTGGAACGCCGTTCCGGCGGTCGGCTGGGATGTCTCTGGCACGGTCGAGGCCGTCGGCCCCGGGGTCGGTCTGTTCAGCCCCGGGGACGAGGTCTACGGGATGCCGCTGTTCCCGCGTCAGGCGGGTGCGTACGCGGAGTTCGTGGTGGCCCCGGCCCGCCATCTTGCCCGTAAGCCGGCCGGTCTGACGCACGTGGAGGCGGCGGCGTTGCCGTTGGCGGCGCTGACCGCGTGGCAGGCGCTGGTGGAGACGGCCGATGTGCGTCCCGGGGAGCGGGTCCTGCTGCATGCGGCGTCGGGCGGGTCGGGCATCTCGCGGTGCAGATCGCCAAGGCACGTGGTGCGTACGTCATCGGCACGGCCAGCGCGGGCAAGCACGACC
>NZ_JAIZ01000827.1:0-17406 GCF_000710465.2 Kitasatospora sp. MBT63
CAGCGCGCCGACCGCCGTGACCGCGGCGGCCGTCGCGGCCCGCCGCCGCCGGCGGATCGCCCGTCCCTCGGCGGCCGCGTCGGCGACCAGGGTCGCCAGGTCCGGTGCCGCCCCGCCGACCGCCCGCCCGAGCGCCTCTCGCAGTTCCTGTCCATCGCGGTCGGATCCGTGCATCGCGTCCATCCCGTGCTCCTGTCCTTCACGTCGAGTCGTCGTTCGCGTCGATCGGTCGTTCTTGTGGTTCGCGCCGAGGCGGGTAGGTCCGGGCGTGTGGCGGCTATGAGCTGCCGAGACCGGTCAGCTGTTCGTCGAGCTGGGCCCGCAGCCGGTTGAGGGCGCGCAGGCTGCGGGTGCGCACCGCGCCGACGTTCAGACCGAGTTCGGCGGCGGTCTCCTCGACGCTGCGGTCCTCCCAGTGGCGCAGCACCAGGACCGCGCGGTCGCGGGGCGGGAGCAGGGCAAGCGCCGACAGCAGGGTGATCCGGAGGCTGGGGTCCTCGGTGAAGGTCTCCCGTTCGGGCAGTTCGCCGATGGCGGGCCGTTCCTCCGTGCGCCGCAGTCGCCGGTGCGAGAGGTAGGTACGGACGAGGACCCTGCGCGCGTACGCCTCCGGGCTGTCGGCCCGCCGTACCCGTCCCCAGGACGAGTAGATCCGGGCCAGGGCGCTCTGGGTGAGGTCCTCGGCCAGGTGCCAGTCCCCGCAGAGCAGGAGCGCCGTCCGGAACAGTGCGGTCCCCCTCGCATGGGCGAACTCCTCGAACTCCCGTTTGCTCTGCGCCCCTGACCTGCTGCCGATCACGTTCCGTTCCCTCCCGTACCGTCTCCCGGCAGGTAGACGCCTGAGGCCCGGAACCGCGTTACAGGACTCGGGAGGAAAGTTCGCCCCGCCCGCGAGGCGCCACGGTGCTGCCCCCGCGGGTGCCACCGGCCGTGCAGGCGGGGAGAGTCAGCCGCGGGAGAGATCCTGAGGCGACCGCGGCCGGTTGCGGCACGTGACGGACAAGCGGACCGCGCGTGGAACTGGACAACGCCGTGGAGTACCGGACGGTGCTCATGGACACCCTCCCGAGGAGTGAACCCGGCTGCCCGTGCCGCCCCGGCGGATTTCGTGTGCGCCCGTGGCCCGACGACCGGCAGGCACCAAGGAAGGCGTCACCGGCCCTGTCGGAGGGGACCGGTAGCCTGCCGGCGTCCTCAATCACGGAAGGTCTGGACGAATCATGCACGACGAGCGGCCGGTGGACCGGATCCTCGGGCAGCGCTGGGAGGAGTACGCCCGGCGCCGCCTCGCCCTGACGGGCCAGGGCCACCCGGGCCGTGACACGGTGGTCGAACTCTTCGGCGAGCCCGACCCGTTCGAGGTGGTCGTCGCCCCCTTCGACGACCGGGTGGCCGGGCATCGCGGGCCCGGCCGCACCGACCCGGACCGACCCCGACCGGCTGGCCGCCGGGATGCTCGACGCCCTGGCCCGCGCGGAGCGCGCCAGGGGTGACGGGTCGTCGGGTGTCCTCGCGCAGGCCGGGCGCAGCACGGACGTGCCCGCACTGGCCCGGCGGCACGACCTGCCCGAGCCCTGGGAATCCGATCCGGCGGAGCTGTCCGCGGTCCTGCGGTCCTGGGAGGAGCGTTTCGGTACCCGCTTGGTGCTGCTCGAACGGGAGCGCCTGATCCTCTCCGTGGCGGCACCCCCGAGCACCACGGACGCGGCACAGGCCGTCGCGGCGGAGCACTTCGCCTTCGCACCCGACACCATCACCCAGGGCGACCACGAGACCCTGCGCCCGTACGCGGCGCACGAGGTCCTCGGCCGACGGATGTGGTCCTTCTGGTGGGACTAGGGCACGTGCGACACACGACCACCCGTCCCCTTACCTCGGCCCGCCACGGCACTGTGGCCGGACCGGCTCCGGAGTGCCTCCCGTGACGGATCATCAGAACGAGACCAGGGCGGCCTACGACGGCGTCGTCGCGCTCTACGCATCGCTGTTCGCGGACCGGCTGGAGGGACAGCCGTTCGCCCGCGCCATGATCGGCACCTTCGCCGAACTGGTGCGGGCGACGGGCAACCCGCGGGCGGCGGACGTCGGGTGCGGGCCCGGACACCTGACGGCCATGCTGCACGAACTGGGCCTGGACGCCTCCGGATTCGACCTCTCCCCGGGCATGGTCGACCACGCCCGGCGGGCCCATCCGGCGCTGCGCTTCCAAGAGGCGCGCATGGAGACCCTGCCGGTCGAGGACGGCGCGCTCGGCGGCATCCTGGCCCACTACTCGATGATCCACACCCCGCCGGAGGAACTGCCGGAGCTGCTCGCCGAGCAGGTACGCGTCCTGGCACCGGGCGGGCTGCTCCTGGTCTCCTTCTTCGGGACCGACGGACCGGAGCCGGTCCGGTTCGACCACAAGGTGACGCCCGCCTACAGCTGGCCGGTGGACCTCCTCGCCGCCCTGCTGGCCGACGCCGGTCTCGTCCCCTTCGCCCGGCTCATCCACGACCCGGCCTCCGAACGGGGCTTCCTCGACGCCCACCTGCTGGCCCGCCGTCCGTAGGCCCTGTCCGACTCGCCCCGGCCCGGCACCGCGGCGGTACCGGCGGCGGGGCCCGGCGCGGTCCGGACGACACGGTCCGCGCCGGCCCCGCCGCCGACGCCCTCGGCCGGCAGCCGGACGTCCCCGGACGGCTGATCAGGGGTTGGTGCCCGGGTGGTGGACGGTGAGGTCGCCGTAGGCCGGCAGCGCGCCGGCCGGGTCGCCGGGCGTGTCCCGCAGAACGGCGTCGAGGAAGGCGAGGGTGGCCCCGGCGACGACGCGGGGGCTCCTGGTACGGCCGAGGGAGCCGACGACGGAGGGCACGGGCGGCAGGTACAGGGGCCCGTCCATGAAGGTCAGGTGGCCGGCGCCGGGGATGGTGAGCCGGTAACTCGTCGCGGTGCCGTGGTCGAGCGCCTCGGTGAGGCGGGGGAGGTAGCGCGGGTCGGTGGCCGGGGTGATGGACTGGGTGAGCGCGAGCGCCGGCCGGTCGAGGGCGGGGGAGGCGGGGCCGTGGGGGTAACCGTCGAGGTCGACGACCGCGGCGAACCGGTGGTCCTGGCGGGCCGCCTGCAGGGCGGCGGCGCCGCCCATGGAGTGGCCGGTCACCGCGGCCCGGCCGGTGTCCAGACGTCCGGTCAGCGGATCCGCCGGCTCACCCCGGTCCAGAGCGTCCAGCCGGGTGAGGACGAAGCTGAGGTCGGCGGCCCGGATCGCCGTCCAGCCGGCCGCCAGCTTCTCGTCCTGGTCCGGGTCGCCGCTGGAGGTGGTCTCGGTGGTGACCGTCCGGTCGTCGGCGAGGACGACGGCGGCGGAGTCGTAGGGGTGGTCGAGGGCGGCGACCACGTAGCCGTGGCTGGCCAGTTCCTCCGCCCAGGCGGTGTTCTGGGTGCGCACCCCGCCCGACCCGGGTGAGAACAGGACGACGGGGAACCGGCCCCCGCCGGTGTCCACCGGGGCGTCGAAGACCGAACGGCTGCGGGCGCGCGCAGGACCGTCGACGAGGAACCCCGGCAGGCCGACTCCGCGGGCGAGGGCGTCGGAGACGGTGCGTGCCTCCTGCGCCGTGCGCCCGAGGTACTGGGCCCGCTGCGTGCCCGCCGGGCTCTTCTGCGCGGGGTACCAGAGCTGGACGACGACCGTGCGCAGGTCGTCCGGATCGGCGGTGAAGGTCTCGGGCCGGTGCGGGTCGGTCCACTGCACCACGCGGGTGCCGACCGCGAAGCCGCCCGTCGGTTCGGGGAACACGGGGACCGGAAAGGCCCAGGCGGCCGCCGGACCGGTGGCGATCAGGCCGACGCAGGCCACCGATCCCGGCAGCGCCAGCCACCAGCGGGCCCGCCACGCCGGCCGGCCGGCCCGGCGTCGCAGCACGGGCAGCACGGCGAACGGCAACGCGAAGGCGGCGCCGGCCAGGACCGGCAGCAGCTGCCAGCGGATCCCGACGACGCCCAACAGGAGCGCGGACAGGACGAGCACCGCGCCCGCCGCGATCGTGACGCGCGGGCGGGCCGCGGGGGGAAGCCAGCGCGCCAGCACCAGGGCGACGGCGCCCAGCAGGGCAAGTATTTCCAGGGGGGACATGGACAGTCCCGGGATGATCTCGGTCACCCGCCCATCGTCGGCGCCGGGTGTCCGCCGCCACATCCGTCCCGGGTCGCCGCCGCAGGCGACCGGGGTGGCAATCCGCGGCGGTCCCGGTGCAACCCGAGTGGCAACCGTGCCCGCCGCATCGGCGGCCGCGTTGCGACCACGGTCGGTGCCCGTCCTCCTCCTGCGGTCGTATCCCGGCACGGTTTCCTCAGACGGTGGACTCATGCGCGGCGCGCGGCCCGTGGCCTAGCGTGACAGGGCCGCGGGTGCGTGCCGGCGGGGGTGGCCCCGGCCGGGGCCACCGTGATGCCGGAGCGATGGGGACGTGGGATGACCGAGGCGGCCGCAGGACCCGGCCGTGCCCACCGGGTGCGCCCCGGGGGCCGGCCGCAGAACCGGGCACAGGGTCAGGTGCGGTGGGCAAAAGCGCCATGGCTGGCGAGGCCGGCCGGCCCGGCCGCCGCGCGAACGGCCCGATCGGTGACCCCTGCCGGGCGCAGGCTGCCGCCCGTGGTGGTGGACGCGCTGCTCGCGGCGCTGCTGCTCCTCAACGTCCTGACCACCCACCCGCCGCACGAGCTGCCGGTGGCCGCGGTCCTGACCGCCGCCCTCGCGCTGCCGCTGCTGTGGCGCCGCCGGGCGCCGCTCACGGTGTTCGCGGCGGTGGTGGCCGCCGCCTTCGTCCAGTGGCTGATGGACGTCCAACTGCCGGCGGACATCGCAGTGTTGGTGGCACTGTACACGGCGGCCGCGCACGCGGGCCGACGGGCCACGCTCGTCGCCGGTGCCGTCGTGGAGGCGGGGGTCCTGCTGGCCTGCCTGCGCTGGGCGCCGGACGGCGCATTCCTGACGCCGTTCGTCGCGGTCACCGCGATGGCGGTCGCCGCCGCCGTCCTCGGTGTCAACGTCCGGACCACCCGCGCCTACCTCGCGGCCATCGAGGAACGGGCCGCACGCCTGGAACAGGAACGCGAGCAGCGGGCACGACTGGCCGTCGCCGAGGAGCGGACACGCATCACCCGCGAGATGCACGACATCGTCACCCACAACCTCTCCGTCATGGTCGCCCTCACCGACGCCGCCCTCTACGCCCAGCACCGCTCGCCCGACCGGACCACCACCGCGATGCGCCAGGTCGCCGAGACGGGCCGGCAGGCCCTGACCGACATGCGGCGCTCGCTCGGCGTCCTGCGGACCGACGAACCCGACGCGCAGCGCCACCCGCTCCCCGGCATCACCCAACTGGAGGCCCTCGCCGACCAGATGTGCGCGGCCGGGCTGCCGACCCGCCTCGAGGTCGACGGCAGCCACACCCACGTGCCCGCCACCGCACAACTCACCGTCTACCGCCTGGTACAGGAAGCCTTGACCAACACCCTCAAGCACACACCCGCTGGCACCCGCGCGGACGTCCGGATCCGGTGCGCGGCCGAGACCGTCACCGTCGACGTCACCGACAGCGGCCCCTGCCCGCCCCCTCCCGCCGCCGCGCCCTCCGGCCACGGCATCCCCGGCATGCGCGAGCGCGCGGCCGCCTACGGGGGGACCTTGCAGGCCGGGCCGCTCCCGGGCGGCGGCTGGGGAGTCCACACCTGCCTGCGCCTGGGCAGCAGCGGGGCGGCGTCCGCATGACGATCCGCATCCTGATCGCCGACGACGAAGCGCTGCTCCGGATGGCCTTCGGCACCGTCCTGGACGCCCAGCCCGACATGGCATCGGTCGGCGAGGCCGCGGACGGCCTCCAGGCCGTCCACCTCGCCCGCGAACTGCGCCCCGACGTCGTCCTCATGGACGTCCGGATGCCCGGGACCGACGGGATCGAGGCGACCCGGCAGGTCGTCGAGGGCTCCCCGCAGAGCAGGGTGCTGATCCTCACCACCTTCGACCTGGACGAGTACGCCTTCGCCGGACTCAACGCCGGAGCCTCGGGCTTTCTCCTGAAGAACACCAGGCCCGAGGAGCTCCTCACCGCGATCCGCAACGTCGCCGCGGGCGACGCGGTCCTCTCCCCGCGGATCACCCGGCGCCTGCTGGAGGACCTCCGCCCCCACATCCCCGCAGGCCGCAGCGCCGCCCGCGACGAACGGCTGGGCCGGCTCAGCGCCCGCGAACACGAGGTCCTCGTCCAGGTGGGCCGCGGCCTGTCCAACTCCGAGATCGCGGCCACCCTGTACCTGGCCGAGGCGACCGTCAAGTCCCATCTGGGACGCATCCTGCACAAGCTCGAACTCCGCGACCGGATCCAGGCCGTGGTGTTCGCGTACGAGAGCCGCCTCATCCACCCGGCCTGACGCCTCCCGCCCCCGCACGGCGGGGCCGCGACCCGCGGGCCCGCGGGCCCGCGGACGGCTAGGATGCCCCGCATGCACGCGGTGGAGCGGTTCCGGTCCCTGGTCAGGTCGCTGTCCTGGACCGAGATCGAGTTCGCGCGCCCCGAGGTCCGGCCCGGGCACGTGGACGCCCTCGTGGAGTTCTACCGGACCCTGGACGGCTGGCCGCAGCGGATCGCCCTGGTGCAGCTGGTCCAGGACCAGGACCACCCGGCGCTGCGGCCGGTCATGCTCGACGTCCTGCGCGCCCCGCTCGGCGCCGACCCGGAGAACGTGGAGCTGACCAAGGCGGCCGCGCTGCGGCTGATCGACCCGCGCTACGACACCTTCATGACGTTCTACGAGGACCGGGACGCCCTGCACGCGGCCGTGCGCGAGGTACTGGAGGCCCACGGCTCCGCCGCGGAGTGACGGACTTCGCGGCCAGCTTCGGGGTCGGGCTGTTCGACGGCCGGCTGCAGTTGAAGGCCGCGCTGAGCGCGTACGCGGTCCACCGGTCGTCCGGCCCGTTGGAAGCGCGGTTCGCGGCGTCGACGTGGAACCAGAGCGTCAGCATCCTGTCGGGCTTCTACCGGTGGGCGGTGGACGAGGGCTACGCCACGGCGGAGCCGTTCACCTACCGGCAAGCCACGACCTTCTTCTCCGGGGTGCCGCAGCAGGTCAGGGTGAACCTGGCACGGCGGCGGCAGCCGAAGGAACATGTGACGGTCAAGCACCTCGCGGACGACACCGCGGAGCTGTTCCTGCTGGGGCTGGCCGGCTGGACCGGACCGGCGGCCCGCTGTTCAAGGGCCGGGAGCTGGCGCGGAACGTCAGCAGCGACCCCGACGCGACAGGAAAGCGACTACGCCGGGGGACCCGATACGAGCAGGCCTCGCTGCTAGCGCCTGGCTAGTACTGGAAGAGTACCTCCGGATTGTTCGGCGAGGGGCCGTCCAGCAGCGGACTGTGGTTCCCCTTCAGTGTCTGGTCGAAGAACGCTGTCACGTACTCGCGGGTGATCGCCACCCCGCGTTCCGGGGAGAGGTGCGGCGCCGGGAACCCGGCCTCCTCCAGAAGCACCTCCAGGTCGGAGAAGCTGAAGTGGTCGGCGTCGGCGACCGTCAGCCACTTCTTGTAGCCGCCGAGGGCGGCCCAGGTCTGCTCCCACTCGCCGCCGGCCGAGTGGTCGGAGGGGGGCGCACCCAGCATGAGGAACGGCCGGTTGATCTGGCCGGGCATCGGGTCCGGGTGGAAGGAGCCGTCCATGTTGACTCCGGCCCGTACTCGCGGGTCGGTGATCATCGTGGCGGCGGCCGCCGCTCCGCCGAGGGAGTGTCCGGCCATGCCGATCTTGTGCTTGTCGATGAGGTGTGCCAGGGGCCACGCGGTATTGCCATGCGTCAACTGGTCGATGACGAAGGACACATCCAGCGCACGGCTGGCGGCGACGGAGTTGAAGTCGAGCCCCGCCGGGCCATCGCAGATCGCGCACGGCGGCGTCTGGCCGTTCGCCAGCGTCTCGCCGTTGTCCTCGTAGGTGTGGCCGACGAGCGCGACGACGTAGCCGTGACTGGCCAGGTCGGTCGCGAGCGAGGTGAGCGTCATGCGCGGGTTCTCGTACGCGGGTGAGAGGACCACCAGCGGATGCTTGCCGCGCTGCGGCCGCGCACCGTCGAAGGCGTGAGTGGTGACGCTGGAAAGGTTCTGCGGGGTGATGCCGGAGCTCGCCGGCAACTTGCTGCGCTGGATGGCTCCGGCTGCCTCGGCGAGGGTCATGTAAGGGGCCGGAGTCCCGGTCCCGGGGACGGCCGGGTAGACCATCGTGACGGTCAGCTGGCGGGGGCCGGATGACGGCACCCACGGGTCAAGACGGCTCGCGTCGGTGAGGTGGATGACGTCCTCGCCGGCGGCGTAGGGGCCGGTCGGCGCGGGGAGCGTGCCTTGGAAGGACCGCGTGGGCGCGGTGGCCGCGGCCGTGGCCGGTGCGGTGTCGAACGCGTGCGTGGCCGCCGGTGTGGCCGACGGTGTGGTCGTGGCGGCGAACCCGGCGCCGGTTCCGCTGACGAGGGCGGCGAGCGCCAGCACCGCGACAGCGCTGATACGGGGATTGCGTTTCATGGAACGATCGGTCATGTCCCCACGATGTCGCACCGGGCGGCGCCGGGTCGGCAGTGTGAACCCACCGGCCGGACGGGGGGTAAACCCTACCCCCGCTGATGGGTCCTCCTCGCTGTCGACGGGTGGTCGGCTTGGGTACCGTCCCCTTGTCGAATCGAGGCGCGGACGGTGACCTGGTCGCCGCCCGCACTGCCCACGAGAGCGGGTCTGAAGCAGTTGACCGAGTACATCGCCGGCCGTGCCACCGGCAGAGCCCGGACGGACGCCCGGCCACCCCGCGAGGTGGTGCCGGGCAATCCGCTGCGCGCGCTGGCCTCCCCCGTGCTGTGGCGGGCGTCGATCCACCTGGCACTTGACGGTCTGGTGGCGCTGGCGGGACTGGCCGTGCTGGTCGTGCTGGTCGTCGCCGTCTGCCTGGCGCCGGCAGGCCTGGTGGGCCTGCCGCTCACGGTGGCGGCGGGGTGGGCGCTGTTCCGGCTGGCCGCCGTCGAGCGCACCCGGTTCGCCGTGACCTGCGGGCTGGAACTCGACGAGCTGCCGGCGCCGGTCGGTTCGTGGCGGTTGGCCAAGTCGCTGCAGTCCCTCGTCCACAACCCCTGCACCTGGCGGCTGATCACCTACTTCGTACTGCTGATGCCGGTGGCGGTGGTGACCGTGGTCGGGGTGGCGCTGATCTGGGCCGTGCCGCTGACCCTGGTGCTGCTTCCGGCTTACTACCGGGGCCTGCCCGGCGGGCAGGCCCAGCTCGGGCCGTTCGTGGTGGATTCCCTGCCCCGGGCGCTGCTGGTCGCGGCGGTGGCGCTGCTGGTCGGCGCGGTCCTCTCCCCACTGATGGTCAAACTCCTGCTGGCGCTGGACACCGCGCTGGCCGTCGCACTGCTCTCCCGGCCCCGCGGCATGGAACTGGAACAGCGGGTCAACGATCTGACGGAGAGCCGAGCCCGGGTGGTGGACGCCGCCGAGGCGGAGCGCAAACGGATCGAGCGGGACCTGCACGACGGTGCCCAGCAACGGCTGGTGGCGATGTCGATCACCCTGGGCCGGGCCAGCTCGCGGTTGAAGAAGTCCGGCGACCACGAGACCAACAAGCTGGTCGAGGACGCCCGGCGGGAAACCCTCAGCACCATCGCCGAGTTGCGCAACCTGGCCCGTGGCCTGCACCCGCCGGTGCTGACCGACCGCGGCCTGGAGGGGTCGCTCTCCGCCGTCGCCGCGCTGGCTCCGGTGCCGGTGCGCCTTGACGTCCTGGTGGAGCCACGCCCCTCCTCCACCATCGAGGCGGTCGCCTACTTCACGGTGACCGAGGCGCTCACCAATGTGGCCAAACATGCTCATGCGACCCGCGCTTGGGTGGAGATCCGGCGGGAGGGCGCCCGATTGGACGTTAAGGTCGGCGATGACGGGCGTGGCGGAGCCGACCTCGCGGCCGGCACGGGTCTGACCGGTCTGGCGGACCGGGTGTCCGGGGTGGACGGGCGGTTCCGGCTCAGCAGTCCGGTGGGTGGACCGACCGTGATCGAGGTGGAATTGCCATGCGGGTAGTGCTGGCCGAGGACTCCGCGCTGCTGCGCCAGGGCATCGAACTGCTGCTCAGCGAACAGGGGATCGAGGTCGTCGCCGCGGTCGGCGACGGGGAGCAACTCCTGCGCGCAGTGGCCGAACACCGGCCGGACGCCTGTGTGACGGACGTCCGGATGCCGCCCACCTTCCTGGACGAGGGCCTGCGCGCTGCACTGGCAGTACGCGCCCGCTGGCCGGAGACCGGCGTCCTGGTGCTCTCCCACTACGTCGAGGAGCGCTACGCCATCGACCTGGTCAACACCAATGACAACGGGGTCGGTTACCTGCTCAAGGACCGGGTATCGGACGCCGAGGAGTTCGTGGACGCGCTGCGCCGGGTCGCCGCGGGCGAGACGGTTCTCGACCCGGAGGTGGTCAAGCAGTTGCTGGCCGGCAGCCGGCAGCGGGATCCGCTGTCCACCCTGACGCCGCGCGAGCGGGAGGTCCTCACGGCCATGGCGGAGGGCCGTTCCAACGCCGGGATCGCGGCCGATCTGGTGATAGGCACGGCGGCGGTGGAGAAGTACATCCGCAGCATCTTCGTGAAATTCGATCTGCAGCAGGAGGCGGGAGACCACCGCCGCGTGCTCGCCGTTCTGCGCTACCTGGGAGCTTGAGATCAGTACCACACCGAAGAAGCGCCGCGGATGCCTCCTCATAGGGCTGGCCGTCCTCGTCGCGGTCGTCGCCGTGGCCAGTTGGGTCGTGGTCTCCTCGCTTCCGGCGCACCACCCGTACAGCGGCAACTGGCAGCAGGACGCGGCCGGCGCCAGCCAGGTGACGGTCCAGGCCGACGGACTCGGCGTGACGCTGAGTCAGGACGGCTCCTCGCAGGTCATGGTGGCCATGAGCGGCAGCTACACGGGCCATGTCCCGCAGGTCTCCGTCACCCGGTCCGGCTCGGACGTCACGGTCACCGCCGGCTGCTCCAACGAGTGCTCGGGGCACCTGCAGATCACGGTGCCGGCCGGCCTGGCCGCGCAGGTGAGCACCGGGGACGCCGGGATCCAGGCGAAGGGCCTGACCGGCCGGCTGGATCTGACCACCGGGCTGGGCGGGGTCGAGGTGGACCAGTCGTCCGGCCCGCTGGCCGTGCGGAGCACGGGCGGTGCGGTGACCCTCGCCGACAGCAGCGCCCCGAACGCCGAGGTGACCACCGACGGCGCGGTCAGCGCCTCCTTCACGGCGGCACCCGCCTCCCTGAAGGTCACCACGGGCTACGGCGGGGTCGACCTCAAGGTGCCTCACGACGCCACCTACCACGTCGACGCGCAGAGCTCCTGGTCGTCGCCGAGCGTCTCGCTGCCGAACACCGCTACGGACGCGCCGCACAGCGTGGTGGTGAAGACCGCGCGCGGCGACATCACGGTCCACTGAGCACGGCCGTGCCGCGAACGACGGTGGCGTCCCCGGGAGATCCCGGGGACGCCACCGTCGTTCGGACGATCAGCCGGCGACCAGCGAGGGGTCGACGACGATCTTCGCGTGCCGATCCGGCTCGCCGAGTTCGGTGATCGCCCCGGCCGGTCCGTCCAGGCAGGTGACGCCGGTGATGATGGCACCGGCGTCGATCCGGCCCTCGGCGATGTCCCGCAGCGTCTGGCGGTACTCACCCGGGCTGCCGCCGAACGGCCCGCGGATGTCCAGCTCCTTGCCGGCCACCACCCCGGGGCCGACCGTGTCGGGGCGCATCAGACGCCGACCAGCACGAATCTTCGCGCCGGCCGGTGCGCCGTCGACGACCCGGGCGAGCATGCCGGGGGCGCCGACACACTCGAAGAGCACCACGTCGGTGGTCGGCACCCCGCGGTACTCCGCGGCCATCCGGTCCAGCATCCCGGGGATCACCCCGAGCGAGGACCAGCGGTCGCAGGGCGACTCGACGGCCGGGTCGATCAGGATGTCGAGACACACCCTGCGGGGGACTCGGCACTGCGGGAACAGACACCGACGTGCTGGAGTATCCGTACGTCGACGCGGGCGGCGGCTGGCTGATCTTCAAGCTCCCGCCGACCGAGGTCGCCGTCCATCCGACGGACGGCCCTCAGTCGCACGAGCTCTACCTGATGTGCGACGACGTGGATGCGACCGTGGCGGACCTGGCTGCCAGGGGAGTGGAGTTCACCCGGCCCGTCACCGATCTGCGCTGGGGACGGCTGACCGGCTTCCGCCTGCCGGGAGGCGGCGCGGTGGGCCTGTACGAGCCCCGTCACGAGCGGGCGGGCTCATCGACCCGCGCTACGACACTTTCATGACGTTCTACGAGGACCGGGACGCCCTGCACGCGGCCGTGCGCAAGGTACTGGAGGCCCACGGTTCCGCCGCGGAGTGACGGGCGGTTCGGCAGGCCACGCCGCCCGGAGCCCCGCCACGGTGTCGTGCCGTAGTGACGCCCGTCACGGGACCTACCATGGCCGCATGATCACTGGTGGGCACGTCGTCATCCACAGCCGTGACGCCGAAGCGGACCGCGCCTTCCTCCGGGACGTGCTGGAGTATCCGTACGTCGACGCGGGCGGCGGCTGGCTGATCTTCAAGCTCCCGCCGACCGAGGTCGCCGTCCATCCGACGGACGGCCCTCAGTCGCACGAGCTCTACCTGATGTGCGACGACGTGGATGCGACCGTGGCGGACCTGGCTGCCAGGGGAGTGGAGTTCACCCGGCCCGTCACCGATCTGCGCTGGGGACGGCTGACCGGCTTCCGCCTGCCGGGAGGCGGCGCGGTGGGCCTGTACGAGCCCCGCCACGAGCGGGCCACCGACCTGTGAACTCCCGCCCACGATAGTCAGACCGGCACCGACGGCGGAGCCGACGCCGTCCGCCGCTCGCGCCGATATGCCCCCGGCGGCGCGCCGAAGTGCCGCTTGAACGCCTTCGCGAACGCGAATTCCGAGGTGTAGCCGGCGTTCTCGGCCACGGTGCCCAGCGGGTCGGCCGTCTCGCGTAGCATCCGCGCCGCGACGGCCATCCGCCACGTCGTCAGGTAGCCGAGCGGCGGCTCGCCGACCACCGTGGTGAACCGCCGGGCGAACGCCGCGCGCGACAGCCCGGCCCGGCGCCCCAGCGACTCGACGGTCCACGGGTGCGCCGGGTCGTCGTGGATCGCCTTCAGCGCCGGGGCGATCAACGGGTCGCTGAGCGCCGAGGCCCAGCCCTGCGTCTGCTCCCCGGGCAACTCGGCGTACCAGGACCGCAGGATGTAGAGCAGCAGGAGATCGACGAGCGCGGTGACCACCGAGTCCGAACCCGGCTGGGGCCGGTGGATCTCGGCGCAGAGCTGGTCGACCGCCGAGCGCAGCGCCGGATGGCGACCGGGGCCGGCCGGGAGGTGGATGACCTCCGGGAGGTCGCCGAGCAGCGGATGCGGCCGGTCGATGTCGAGGTGGTACGCCCCGCACACCAGCACGCTGCGCGCGCCTGCGCCCTCGAGGGTGAAACGCCCGATCGGCGAGGAGGTGTTGACGCGGTCGGGTTCGAAGGCGACCGGCTCGCTGGTGACGGCGTCACAGATGGCGTGATCGGTGCCGCGCCGTAGGAACACGACGTCACCGGGCCCCAGGGCCACCGGATCGCCGCCGACCGGCAGGAGGAAGCAGCGCCCTTCGACGACGACGTGGAATCCCGCTCCCGCGATGGGCTGGAAGCGCACACCCCACGGCGCCTGTGCATCGGTACGGACAACGGACGGACGCCCGGTGCGCAGGGCCGCGAGCGTGTCGCTGAGGATGTCCATCCCCTCACCCTAGCGCGCAGCGATCGAGACGATCGGACAGGGAATCAAGACTTCAGGCCATTCAGCGTCTCGATCGCCACGCGTAGCGTCCTCGCCATGGACAACACGAACAACACGAACAACACAGCAGACACCCAGCGTGTCGTCGTCATCGGTGGTACCTCCGGCGTCGGATTCGCCGTCGCGCAGGCCGCAGCGGCCCAGGGGTCGAACGTGGTCGTCGCCTCCAGCAACCAGGGCCGGGTCGACCTGGCGGTGAAGAAGCTCGGCGGCGGCCGGGTCGAAGGCCTCGTGCTGGACGTCGCCGACGAGGCTGCGCTCGCCGCCTTCTTCGACCGGATCGGCGAGTTCGACCACCTCGTCTACACGGCGGGCGAACCCCTGCTGCTGAAGCCGCTCGCCGACCTCGCCGCCGCGGAGTCCCGAACGTTCTTCGAGCGCCGGTTCTGGGGTGCCCTGCTCGCCGCGAAGTACGCGACGCCGAAGCTCCGCCCCGGCGGCTCGATCACCTTCACCTCCGGCGCCTTCGCGACCCGGCCCGCACCCGGAGCCTCGCTCGGCGCGAGCATCACCGCAGCCGTCGAGGGACTGACGCGGGCCCTGGCCCTGGAACTCGCCCCCCTGCGGGTCAACGCGGTCCGCCTCGGCGCGATCCGCACCGAACTCTGGGACAGCAGCGTGCCCGACCCGGAGTCCTTCCTCCGGGCGCAGGGCAGCGGCCTTCCCGTGCAGCGCGTCGGCAGCCCCGAGGAGGCGGCGGCGGCTTACCTCTACCTCCTGGGCAACGGCTATGCGACCGGCACCGTGCTCACCCTCGACGGCGGAGCCGCACTCGCCTGACGCCGGGTCACTGTCGGACCGGACCGGCCAGCCCGGTCTGGTCCGGTCCGACAGTGGGCAGCCCAGCTGTACAGCAAAACTGGACAGTTCAGCCTGATGGTTCTAGCGTGGGAAGCATGGAACAGCCCACCGCCCCCGCCACCGACTCCGCCGTCCGCGCGGCGCAGGAGCTGCGCGTGGTCTTCAGCCGGCTGCGCCGTCGCCTCCGGCAGACGTACGACACGGACGGGCTCACCCCCACCCAGACCTCCGTACTCAGCCGGCTGAGCAAGGACGGCCCGGCCTCCGCCAGCGACCTGGCCGCCGCCGAACGGGTCCGGCCGCAGTCGATGGCCGCCACGCTCGCCGTCCTCGACGAGCGCGGACTCGTGCTGCGCCGCCCCGACCCCGGCGACGGCCGCCGACAGCTGGTCTCGCTCAGCGACACCGGCCAGGCCTTCCTCGCGGACTGCCGACGCGCCGGCGAGGAGTGGCTGGCCCGCTCGCTGCAGGCCCACTTCACCGAGCAGGAGCGGCAGACCGTCGTCGAGGCACTGGCCCTGCTGGACAGGCTGTCCGACGCATGAACCTGCGCACTCTCCGCTCCGCCCCGCGCCCCGGCCGTACGGGCGCACCGAAGGACGCCTTCGACCGCCGGCTGCTCGCCCCGATGATGCTCGGCGCGATCCTCAACCCGGTGAACTCGGCGATCCTCGCCGTCTCCCTGGTGCCGATCGGCGCCGCCTTCGGAGCGGCGCCCGCCGCCACCGCCTGGCTGGTCTCCGCGCTCTACCTGGCACCGCGATCGGCCAGCCCGTCGTCGGCCGGCTCATCGACCTGCACGGGCCGCGCCGGCTGATCCTGGCCGGCACCGTACTGACCGGAATCGCCGGGGTGGTCGGCATGCTCGCCCCGAACCTCGGCGTGCTGATCACCGCCCGTGTCCTGCTCGGCTTCGGCACCTGCGCCGGCTACCCGGCCGCCATGTACCTCGTGCGCAGCGAGGCCGACCGCACCGGCCGCGACAGCCCCGCCGCCGTACTGACCGCGCTCGCCGTCACCACCCAGACCGTCGCCGTCATCGGCCCCTCCCTCGGCGGCCTGCTGATCGGCCTCGGCGGCTGGCGCACCACCCTCGCCGTCAACATCCCGCTCGCCCTCGCCGGGCTGTACCTCGGGGCCCGCCGGCTACCGCGCACCGCCCCGGCGCCGCGCACCCGCGGCAGCCTCGCCACCACCCTCGACCTCGCCGGGATGGCGCTGTTCGCCGCGGCACTCGTCCCGCTGCTGCTGTTCCTGATGCACCCCTCGCCCGGCGACTGGTACCTGCCCGCCGTCACCGTCCTCGCGGCCGCCTGCTTCGGCCGCCGCGAGCACCGCGCCGCCAATCCGTTCATCGACCTGCGGGTACTCGGCGGCAACCTGCCACTGCTCGCCACCTACACCCGCGCCCTGCTCGCCTACACCGTCGCCTACGCCTTCCTCTACGGCTGCACCCAGTGGATGCAGGAGGGCCGCGGGCTGAGCGCCCCGCAGGCCGGCCTCGTCCAACTCCCGCTCTTCGGCACGGCGATCGTTGTCTCCGCGGTCACCGGCCGCCGCCGCCGGATCCGCGGCAAACTCCTCGCCGGTGCGCTCGGGCAGATCGCGGCCTGCACACTCGTTCTGCTGCTCGGCCCGCACTCCCCGATCTGGCTGCTGCTGGTGGTGGCGCTCGCCTTCGGCATCCCGCAGGGCCTCAACGGGCTCGCCCTGCAGAGCGCCGTCTACCACCAGGCGGACCCCGCCCGGATCGGCTCCTCGGCCGGCCTGCTGCGCACCTTCAGCTACCTCGGCGCGATCGTCGCCGCCGCGGCCACCGGCGCCTTCCTCGGGCACGGCGCCGACACCGTGGGCCTGCACCAGCTGGCGTGGTTCATGCTCGCCGCCGCTGTCCTGTACCTGCTGGTCACCGTCGCCGACCGCTCGCTGCGGCAGGTCGGCGCCCCGCCGCCGGACATCGCCGCACCGGCCGCACCGCCCGCACCGGCCGCGGCGGGGGACCCCCAGAGCCGCGGCCGGTAGCGAGTCCCAGGACCCGTTCCGCACCTCGCACCGCACTGCACCGAATCGCACCGCACCGCCTTGCACCGAAGGAGACACCGCCGTGAACGGCACCGCCCTGCTCGTGATGGACATCCAGGTCGGCATCGTGAGCCGCATCGACCAACCCGACTACCTGCCCCGGCTCGCCCGTGCCGTCGAGGCCGCCCGGGCCGCGGACATCCCGGTCGTGTACGTCGTCCCCGGCTTCCGGCCCGGCCACCCCGAGATCGCCGCGCGCAACAAGAGCCTCGGCGCCCTGCCGCCGGGCGCGTTCACCCCTGCCGACCCCGGCGCCGCCGTCCATCCCGAGCTGACACCCCGGGAGGGCGACACCGTGGTCACCAAGAAGCGGATCAGCGCCTTCGCCGGCAGCGACCTCGACCTCGTGCTGCGCGGCGCCGGGATCGAGGACCTCGTCCTCACCGGTATCGCGACCAGCGGCGTCGTGCTGTCCACCGTCCGCCAGGCCGCCGACCTCGACTACCGCCTCACCGTGCTCTCCGACGGTTGCGCCGACGCGGATCCGGAGGTCCACCGCGTGCTGACCGGCAAGGTCTTCCCCCGTCAGGCGGAGGTCACCACCGTCGATGAGTGGCTCACCACGCTGAAGTGACGGCGGGTCGGCCGCTGGCCGCGGAGCGGCGGGCGCCGGCGC
>NZ_JAIZ01000827.1:17486-36436 GCF_000710465.2 Kitasatospora sp. MBT63
TCGGCGGTGTTCGGTGGACGCGAATATGCAGACCGGTCTATTGTTTCCGTATGGGAGTCAAGGGCGAGGAGACCCGGGCCCGGCTGATCGCCGGCACCCGGGCGCTGATCGAGGCGCACGGCTACGTCGGTACCGGCCTCAACCAGATCGTGGCCGAGAGCGGCGCACCGCGCGGCTCGCTCTACTTCCATTTCCCGCAGGGCAAGGACGAACTGGTCGCCGCCGCCCTGGCCGACGCCGGCCGGGAGGTCGAGGACCTGCTCGCGTCCCTGGTCGCCGAGGGCGCGGACAGCGGTGCGATCACCCGTCGGCTGATCCAGGTCTTCGCCGACCGGCTGGAGCGTTCCGACTACGCCAAGGGCTGCCCGATCGCGACCGTCGCGCTGGAGGTCGCCGGAACCAACGAGCCGCTGCGGGCCGTCTGCGCCGGGGTGTACGAGCGGTGGCAGCGCGTTCTGGCGGAGTGCCTCGAACGGGAGGGCCTCGGCCCTGCCGAAGCAGCCACCGGCGCCGGGCAGGCGCTCGCCCTGCTCGAGGGCGCGGTGATGCTCGCGTCGGTCCGGCGCAGCCGCGAGCCGCTGGAGGACGCCCAGTACGCAGTCCGTCACCTGATCGGCAGCCGGAAGCCTGCCGACCCCTCCTGAGGCGTGCGGTGCTGTCGTCCGCGCGCCCTCGGCGTGACCAAAAAATATAAAGACCGGTCTATAGATAAATGGAGTCCGCCCATGACCCGCACACCGTCCGATCCGCCGCCACCCCGCACCCTCGTCCTCGGTGCCACCGGCTTTCTCGGCCGTTGGCTGCTCCTGGAACTCCTCACGGACGGCGAACCCGTGGCCGCCGCCGTCCGCGGGGGCGCCGACACCGCGCTGCGCCACTGGCTGCGCGAGCACGGCACCGATGACACCACCCTCACCACCGTCACCGCCGACCTCACCCGCCCCGGCCTGGGCCTCACACCCGAGGACGACGACCGCCTCGCCGCGATCCGCGACGTCCACAACCTCGCCGCCCGCTACCAGTTCGGGCTCACCCGCGCCCAGGCCGAGCCCACCAACGTCGACGGCGCCCTGCACGTCCTCGACTGGTGCGCCACCCGCCCCCACCTGCGCCGCCTCGTCCACCTCTCCGGCTACCGCGTCGGCCGCGAGCCCGACCCCCGCCACCCGCTCACCCCCCGCGCCACCGACGAGCTCTACGCCCGCCTCGGCGCGTACGAGGCCTCCAAGCAGCTCGGCGACACCGCCGTCCGGGTGACCGCGCCCCGCCTCGGTGTGCCGCTGACCACCGTCAACCCCAGCAGCGTCATCGGGCATTCGCAGACCGGTGAGGCCGGCCAGTACCTCGGGCTCGCCCAACTGGTCCGTCAACTGCACCGCGGGCGCCTCCCCCTGCTCCCCGGTACCCGGGGCACTTTCGTGCCCGTCGTCACCGTCGACCACCTCGCGCGCTTCCTCGCCGCCGTGCCCGCCCACGACGAGGCGCCCCTCGCGGCCCACACCGTCCTCGACCCGGACACCCCGCCGCTCCCCGACCTGATCGCCACCCTCGCCGCCCACCTCGGCGTCCGCCCACCCCGCGGGCTGATCCCCGTCGCACTGGTCCGCCGCCTGCCCCGCGCCCTGACCGGCGCCGACCCGGAGACCCTCACCTTCCTCTCCGAGGACCGCTACGACACCACCTCCGCCGACCGCCTCGCCACCGCCGCCGGCCTCACCCACCCCCCGCTCGTCCCCGCCCTCCGCCGCTGGGCCACCCGCCTCGTCGCGGGCGGCTTCGGCGCACCGGGCGGATCCCGCACCTGAGGTGAGGTCAGGTTGCACCGGCCCCAGGGGATCCGACGGCCTGACCGGTCACGGCCTCCCCTCTGACGGGGTGTGGGGTCGCCAGAAGGAGACGGTGGGGGTGACCGCAGTTGGGTCGACGATGCCGGTGGGCTGTCAGCGGGGGACAGCGTCCTGCCGGTGGGATGTGAGTGGCACCTGGGAGCGTCGGACCCGGGCGTGGCCGACCGCCCGCCCGCCCGACGCCAGACCACTCCGAACCACCGGGACCCCGCCATGCCTGCCGCATCTGCCATGCCCGCCCCGCCTGCCGCGTCCGAAGAGCCCTCCACTGCCCGGGGCCTGCAGTGGGACGTCCACCGGCTGCCCCGCGCCGACGGGAAGAACTTCCTGGTCACCGGCGGCAACGCGGGCATCGGGTACTTCGTCGCCGAGCAACTCGCCGGCACCGGGGCCACGGTCGTCCTCGGCAGCCGCGGCCGCGCCAAGGCCGAGAACGCGATCACCTCCATCACCTCGCGCGTCCCCGGCGCCAAGGTGAAGCACCTGCCCCTGGACCTGGCCGATCCCGCCTCGCTGAAGGCCGCCACGCACGCGCTGGGGCTGGACCGCCTCGACGCGGTCGTCCACAACGCCGGTGTGGCGCTCGACAGTCCACCGCGCCGCGAAACCACCAACGGCCACGAGCTGATGTTCGCAACCAACCACCTGGGGCACTTCGCCCTCACCCACCACCTGCTCCCCCTGCTCACGGCGGCCCCGGGGAGCCGGATCGTCACCACCGGCAGCTTCGCCGCCAAGTCCGAACGCCTCGACCTCGACGATCTCCACAGCACGCGCGACTACCGGCCCAAGCGCACCTACGCGCGGTCGAAACTGGCCCAGATGCTCTTCGCCGTCGAACTCGACCGCCGCCTGCGGGCCGTCGGCAGCACGACGCTGAGCGTGGTCGTCCACCCCGGCGGCGCGCTCGACTCCCTCACCCCCTCGCGCCCGCCGTTCCACGTCCGAACCGCCGGAGAGCGGCTGCGCCACCTGCCGCTCGGCCTGCTCGTCCAGGGCAAGGACTCCGCCGCCTGGTCCGCCGTACGGGCCGTCCTCGACCCGGGCATCGGCGGCGGCCAGATGGTGAGCCCCCGGACGTTCGGGCTGCGCGGTACGCCCAGGATCGAGCCGCTCTGGACCCACCTCGCCGACACCACGACCGCCGCCCGGCTGTGGGCGGCCAGCTGCGAGCTGACCGGTACCGACCTGACGTTCGCCGCAGTGACAGGGGCCGGTGGGGCCGGACGCTCGGCGACCGGATGAGGCCGGACCCGCTCCGCCGGATTATCGGCTGCGGTGGCGGGGGCGGCGAGGCTAGCGTGGCGGTTCGCAGAGCGGCGAAGACGAAGGCGGAGGAGGGGCGCGGTGCTGGTCATGCCTGGGCGGCGGACATCGACGATGGAACTCCTGGCCGCCGAGGCGGCGGGTCGCGGGATGGCGGTCCGGGCCGCCGAGGCGCTCGGCCCGGAGACGGGTCCGGCGTACTGGTACGGCGGCCCGGTCGCGGGTGAGCGGCTGGCCGGCCGGCTCGGGTTCGCGCTGCTGGAACCGGCGGACGGCTGGCTCGCCGACCTGCCGGAGGAGTTCACCGGGCGGGAGGTCCGGTCGGCGACCGTCGCGGACGCGAGGGCACTGGACCGGCCGATGTTCGTCAAGCCGCCTCGCGACAAGTCCTTCCCGGCGGACGTCTACGCGGACGGTTCCCGGCTGCCCGGCGGCCTGGACCCGGCGGAGCCGGTGCTGCTCTCCGAGGTCGTGACATTCGCGGCCGAGTACCGGCTGTTCCTGCTGGACGGACGGATCGCCACTGCGAGCCGGTACGCGGTGTTCGGCCGGCTCGATCCGCGCCCGCTCAGGACGGACGGCACGCACACGCCGGGCGGGAGGGAGCGGAGCGGCGGGACGGAGCACGAGGACCGGGCCGTCGCCGCGCAGATCACGGAGTTCGTCGAGCGGCTGGTCGCCGCGGCGGGGCACACGCTGCCGAGCGCCGTCGTCCTGGATGTCGGGCAACTCCTCGACCCGTACGTCCCGGGCCACCGCTGGGCCGTGGTCGAGGCCAACATGGCGTGGTTCTCGCACGCCTACGCCGCCGACCCGGCGCGGGTGCTGGACGTCGTGCTGCGTGCAGCGGGGCCGCGCGAGCAGGTACGGCCGGCGGACCTGCCGTTCGTCCGCCACTGACCCGACGCGGACGAACCGGGCGGCGCCGAACCGGTGGACGCCGGAGTGGTCGACGCCGGGCCGGTTGCCGCTACCTGAACCCCGACAGGTCCGCCAGCACCACGGCGACGAGCTCCCGGCGGCTCCGGACACCGAACTTGTCGAATACCGCGGTCAGGTGCTCCTGCACGGTGTTGGCCGAGATGTGGAGTTCGTCGACCAGCTGGCGGGTCGAGTGTCCCCGGATGACCAGGGCCGCGACCCGGGTCTGGGCCTCGGTGAGTCCGTGGGCGCTGAGCAGGACCGCTCCCAGCTCCGCCGGCCGGGCCGGTTCCACGACCACGCCGATCTGCGGACCCAGGCGGCTGGTGTGCAGGGCGAGCCACCGCCCCGAGCGCCCGCGGATGCGGACGGTCGACGGCACCGGGCCGGCGGCGGCCGCGAGCACACTGACCGGCAGCCGGCCCGCCTCCTGCCGGTCACCGTCGGGGAAGTCGCTCAGCCACTGCTCGGCTTCCGGGCTCATGGACACGGTCCTGAGCGCGGAGTCGAGCAGGATCAGACCCACCCCGTCCGGGCCGGCGGCGACCGGTGAAGGCGGCGCGGCGGTCACCGCCGTGCGCAGGCCGGCCGCCAGCACCGGGGCGATGCGCCGGACCAGGGCGATCTCCTCGGGGGTGAAGCCCGGGGAGGAGGCCTCCCGGTGCAGGCACAGCACGCCCCAGCAGCGGTGCCCGGTGACCAGCGCGGCGCGCAGTTCGTCGCCGAGTCCGAGCGGGGCCATGATGTCGCGGTAGCGGGCGCTGTCCGTCCGGTTGCCTTCGGTGGCCCGGTCCAACGAGCCGACCGGATCCGCCGCCCGGGCGAGGCCCGCGAACTTGTTGACGTCCGGGCCCCCGAACTCGTTGTCGAGGAACATCGCCGTCGCGGGACCGAGCGGGTCCTCGGCGGTCGCCGAGGTGAACAGCAGGGTCACCGGATCGACGGTCGCGGAGAAGGCCGCCTCCGCCGGGACCACCCGGCGCAGACGGCGGACGATCTCCGTGCCCAGCGTGGTGGTGTCCAGCCCGCCCCGGCACCGTCGTTCGATGTCGGCGAGCCGGCGTTCCACGGCCGCAACTGCCACGGATACGAGCCTACTCCCGACCACCGCGGGCTACCCGGGCCCCTGGGCGAGCCCGAGCTGGCGCAGCAGCCCCAGCTCGTCGAGCCGGCCCCAGCGCTCGACGATGCGGCCGTCCCGGAGCCGGAAGATGTTGATCCCACGGAGCGTGACGGTGCGGCCGGTGGCCGGCGCACCGAAGATCTCACCGCGCTGGGTGCCGCTGGCGCTGAAGTGCTCAACGACCAGGTCGTCCTCGGCGACCATGAAGTCGGGAGCGGCGTGCCAGTCCGGGAACGCCCCGCGGAACAGGGCGGCGGCCGCGCGCATGCCCTCACGGGTGGTGTCGGAGCCGACGGGCGGGTCGTGGTTGAGGAAGTCCTCGGCGAGGTACGTGTCGACGGCCGTCAGGTCACCCTTGGTGAACAGTGCGTCGATGAAGGCACGCACGGTCTCCCGGTTGGCTGCGAGTCGGTCGTCTGCGATTCGGGTCTTCTCGATGGTGTCCATACCCACAGTCTTCGACGCCGCGCGGGCCCCGGGTACCCCAGAAAGCTGGGGTTTCTCCATGCGACGACCCGCGGTGGCTCCGTTCATGAGAACCGGTTCTGGCTCGTCTTCGAACTCCTGCGGAAAGAGGTCCTGCTAAGAAGCCATCTCATTTGGCCAGCCGGCGATGGCAGATGAGTGCCGCGGCGATGGTGGCGAAGGCTGCGAAGTGGTCGGCTTTGCGTTCGTAGCGGCGGTGGAGCCGACGGAAGCCGCCCAGCCATGCGACGGTCCGCTCGATCACCCAGCGGTGCCGGCCGAGGCGGCTGGAGGACTCGATGCCGCGGCGTGCGATGCGGGTCGCGATCTGTCGTCGTCGCAGGTAGGAGCGGATGAAGCGGTGGTCGTAGGCTTTGTCGCCGTGGAGCCTGCCGGGCCGGCGGCGCCGGGGGCCGCGGCGGGAGCGGATCGGTGGGATCGCCTCGACGAGCGGAATCAGGGCCTGGCTGTCGTGCAGGTTGGCGCCGGAGATCGCCAGCGACAGGGGTAAACCGGTGCGTTCGGTGAGCAAGTAGATCTTTGACCCGAACTTGCCCCGATCGACAGGATTCGGACCCGTCAGGTCCCCTTTTTCATGGCCCGCATGTTCACGGAGTCGACCGCGCACCTCGACCAGTCCAGCTCACCCTGCGAGCCGAGCTCGTCCAGGACCAGGCGGTAGAGCTTGGCCCACACCCGGGCCGCGGTCCACTCGGTGAAGCGCCGGTGGGCCGTCGGCCCGGACGGGCCGAAACACGGCGGCAACTGGGCCCACGTGCACCCCGATGTCGCCACGAACACGATCGCCGCAAGCACTTCGCGGTCCCCGTGCCGGCGTCGGCCACCGCCCTGCGGGCGCGTCGGTGCCGCTGGCACCACCCGCTGGAACAGCTCCCACAACTCGTCCGGTACCAGCCGCTCCACGATCGTCACGAGAGCAGCCTACAAGCCCAAATGAGATGGCTTCTAAAGGCTGTCCCGCAACTGTCCGCCTGGTTCGGCGTTGGTCACGGCATGGGTGGGGTGATCCCAGTGAGCGATCCGATGTGGATCGAGCCGTTCTCGGGGTTGAGCGAGCCGCGGTTCCGCAAGCTGGTCGCCGCTGGTCCGCCGTCGCGGAGGTGACGTCCAGCGCGGCCGGCCGCGGCGGCTCTGTCTGGAGGACCGGGTGCTGCTGGTTGCCACGTACTGGCGGACTACTGAGGTTTTCGTTCTGTTGTCGGTGGTGACAGGTAGTGATCCCTGCGGTATGCCGGTGGTATGCGGTACGCGCAGGGTGGGGGCCTGACCGCTGAGCGGCGGGCGTTTCGTGAACAGGTGCGGCTGGAGGCCGGGGTTCGGTTCGAGGCGGGTGAGAAGACGGCGGTGATCGCCCGGGAGCTGCGGTTCAGCGAGCGGTCGGTGGAGCGTTGGCGGCGGGCCTGGCGTGAGGGCGGTGCGGATGCCCTGCGCTCGGCGGGTCCGGCGAGCGTGCCGAAGTTGTCGGCGGCCCAGTTCGCCGAGTTGGCGGCGGAGTCGGGCAAGGGGCCGGCCGCCCATGGCTTCGAGGAGCAGCGCTGGACGCTGGTCCGGGTCCAGGCGGTGATCGGCCGACGGTTCCGGATACGGCTGTCGATCGCGACCGTGTGGCGGTTGCTGAAGCGGCACGGCTGGTCCTGGCAGGCCCCGGCCCGCCGGGCACTCGAGCGGGACGAGCACGCGGTGGAGCTGTGGAAGCAGGAGGTGTGGCCGCGGATAAAAGCACCGCGGCGGCGCTCGGGGCCTGGGTCGTCTTCGAGGACGGGGCAGCATTCGCGATGACGCCGCCGCGTGCCCGCACCTGGGGCCGGCGCGGGCACACGCCCGTGGTCCGGGTCCGGGGACGTTCCCGGCGCCGGATCTCGGTGGCCGCGCTGTGCTGCTACAAGCCCGGCGGGCAGAGCAGGGTGATCTACCGGCCACGCTTCCACATGCCACTCAAGGGAGCCCGCAAGAGCTTCGCCTGGACCGATTACCGCGACCTCGCCGTCCGGGCACATATTCAGCTCGGCGGCCCGATCGTCCTGGTCTGGGACAATCTCAACACTCACCTGCCCGTCGGCATGAAGCAGTACGCGGCGAAGCACGACTGGCTCACCGTCTTCCAACTGCCCCCATATGCACCGGACCTCAATCCGGTCGAGGGCATCTGGTCACTCCTGCGTCGCGGCCCGACGGCGAACACCGCGTTCACCGATCCGGATCACCTCACCCGCACCCTCCGACGCGGACTGCGGCACATCCCACTTCGACCCGCCCTTATCGATGGATGCCCGGCCGGCACCGGCCTGCCACTCACCCCATCGACTCCACCCTGAAAGCCTCAGTAGGTAGACCGTCACCCGGTGCGTGGGTAGGGCGGACTGGCACGCGTATCGGTGAGCCGAGGGGGCAGCCCGGGGTCGAGTTGCTCTCCAGTCGCACAACGCCTGCCGGACGCCCAACGGCTGGTCGTTCTTGTGCCGTCCGTAGCCAGGGTTTCCGCGGCCACGGGTTGCCAGGCCGGGGAAGATGGCGGCGAAGAGGTGGACGATGCCGATCGGCTACTGTTCGGCTCGGTCAGCCAGCCTGGTCCCGAGCAGCGATGGGGCCGTTCGGCCCTGATGCCGGGCGGGGGCGAGAGTACTGTGGGAAGTGGCCTGCAGGGCGAGCGAGGGAGTTCGACCGGATGGCCTCGGGCGATGGGCGGAGGCTCCGCGCGGGGCGTTTGTCGACGGTCGGGCTGAGAGGCTGGAAGGTCTGTGAGACCGGAAGGCGACCTCCACCACCTGATCCGGACCATGCCGGCGAAGGGAGCCCACCTTGCAGGTTTCCGTCTGCCCGACCGGCACCGCTGCGAGACGCGATCCGTGACGAGGGACGGCAGAGCGGCCCAGGGGCCCGGTGGACGGCGGTGTGCGACTGTCGGTCATAGTCGGCCTGTGGCGTGCGGCGGACTTCCTGGCCACACTTGGAACGCCTGTGAAAACCCCGCCGGCGGTCCGGCGTGGAAACGGGCGCGGATCAGCGCCTCGACCCTGACGACGGCATCGGTTCGACCGCTGAGCTCCACTTTCACCGGGTCGGCACCGGCATCCGCGAGGGCAACCGGCTGCGCGGTGGTGTCTTCGATCGTCGCCGACGTGTCCACCTGCCACCGGGTGCGGACCACCTGATCGGCGGGTGAGACGTAGTCCCCTGCCGTGCCAGGACCCGGGACGGTGATCAGCCTGAATGACTGCCCCACTGTGTCGGCGACGACGTTCGCCAGGGGTGGCGCACCGGAGATCGACATGTGCACCATGGCGCTCGGTTCGCGCGAGCCACTGGTACTGGTCATCGCTCTCCTCCGCGGTCGGTTCCCCTCCCAGGGTCTGCCTGTGCGAGGCCTCCCGCATCTGTTCAGCAGGGAGTTTCGCTCGCGTTCGCGGACGCCGGCGGCCCAAACCGAAGCGCGTACGGGCGCCACAGCCGCGCGGCTCCGTGTCCGGTTCAGCTGCCTGGTTGTGGGGCCCCTGCGGTGTAACGTCGTAATCAAGCAGTCGTGGTTCCGAAGTCCCGCCCGCGGGTACCTGCCGTGGGCGTACTTGTTGTTCAACGCTTCTCCGGACCAAGGCGATCACCTCCGGGCCCGTACCAGCGGGACCCGATCGGTTCCCACGAGGGAGAAGCGCATGGCTACCGGCACTGTGAAGTGGTTCAACGCGGAAAAGGGCTTCGGCTTCATCGAGCAGGACGGCGGCGGCCCCGACGTGTTCGCCCACTTCTCGAACATCGATGCCCAGGGCTTCCGTGAACTCCAGGAGGGCCAGAAGGTGACCTTCGACGTCGTGCAGGGCCAGAAGGGTCCGCAGGCCGAGCACATCCGCCCCGTCTGACCTTCAAGCACATGAGCGGGCGCTCCTCACATGTCCGTGTGCGGGCGCCTCTGCGTCTGCGCCGGCACACGAGCCGCACCGTCATCGGCGGCCGCACCCGGAGATTCGCGACGCCCGCCCCGGCAAGGGGGCGGGCCTGGTCGGGCTGTCGCTGCTCGCTTCATGAGGTCGGCGCTGGTAGTCACATGTGCCCCGGGACGAGCTGGTTCTGGCGTGGGTGTCGGTCCAGGCTGGGTTGCCGAGGGGCGGTACTGGGATCTGAGCCAGTGCGCCGGACACCGTAGGACGGGCACGGGCACGGGCACGGGCTGCGGGCTCGGCGGTTTCCGTGCGGTCGAGCCTGGCGGGCTCACACCTGCCGAGTGAACCCGCGTGCCAACGACCGGATGCACACACGGTGCAGGGGCGGGCCACGGTGGGGATTTGAATCTCATCGCACTGCTGGAGCTGGACGGACCGGCGAACGTACGGCTCCTCACGGCCGAGGGACTGCCCGCCACGCCGAGTACACCCGTCGTCCGGGGCGCCGCCCGCACGCCCATCCTGGCCGAGTCCACCCTCTGCGGGCTATCGACCCGCGGCATGCAACCTGACCGACTTACAGCACCCCGCCGCACCGGGTGACCCCTGGTGGCCGTCGCGCTGGCACCGACACACCTGCTCGGTCTCCCGGACGTCCGTCCCTGGGGTACCAGTGAGCGAAGTCCTCGTCGTGCCACAGCCCGTCCAGCCGGTCCCGCACCCATATCGCGGTCGTGCCAACCGGGTTGCTCGCCCGTGCGATCTGCGCGGTCAGAGGTGGAACATGCTCGCCGGAACGGGGGCGCAGGGACAACGGGCACCTCGAGAGCGTCATCGGTCTACGGAACAGCCCGAGCATGCCCGTCGACCATGCTGCCGCACCGGAAAACTCCAAGATCCCCGACAGAGTCAAGTTGGCTGGCTGAGTACCGCTTCGGCCATTCAGAGGTGAGGCCAGGGATCGATGCCCGCCTCCTTGAGACGTCGTTCCTCCCGCCAGTTCAGGAAGACCGGCCGGTCCGGGGAGAACATGCCCATGGGTTGAGGACTGATCTCCTCGGTCAGGAACCCGGAGAGGAAGTCGACCATGCCGCAGTCGTACTCGACCCAGTCACCACTTCGGGTGAGTACGAGAGTGGTCCAGCTGTCGGGATCCGGATCCGCGGTGTTCCAGAACGCCTGGTTGGCGCTGCAATCCATGGCCCACGAGATCCTCCCCTGCAGGACCGGGCCGTCGCCGGGGTCCAGGTCGAGGAGCTCATACCCGCACTCGGTCAGCACCTCGAAGCTCAGGGGGCCGCGAGGGCCTTGGGCGACCTCCAGCGGCAGCCCTATGGACAGCGAGCAATTGATCGACCCGCCACCGTAGGTGGAGACGAAGTCGCGGTAGTCCGCCGGGAACGGAGTGCCCCACCTGCCGGCAGCCTCGTCCCAGTCGATGGGATCGCCGGCTCCGGGGTGCGGCGGCAGAATCCCAGCCAGTCGGGCCGCACTCGGGTGCATCAGTAGTGCCTCTCAGCGAGCTCGGACAAGGCCCTGCCGAGCGTTCGCATGTGCGCGTGGCCGACCACCACGTCCTGAAACACCCTATTGATCACGCCTCGGCGAGGCGAGCTCTGTGAACTGTGGTCGCCGACCACCGAAGGTGAGCTCGTTAACAGAGCCACGCGGGCGAAGGCGCGGCCCGCGCCGGTCGCCCTTCCCGGCCCGCACTACCACGTGCCCGGACCCCACTGGCACCGGCCGGGCCCCGGCTGACACAGTGAGCACCGTGCACGAAACACACGACCAGGCCGGTGATCTGACGGTTCCGCAGCTCATGGGCGACAGGTGGGGGAGCGACCTGCCGGTAGACGGCCTGCTGCCGCGCTTCGCCGAGCCGGGCTGGACCTACCAGGAGCAGCTGCCCCGCCCGTGCCCCGGCTGCGACGGGCCGTTGCACTCGCTGCGCCGCCCGTACGAGTCCATGGGCCGCCAACTCCGCTACGTCGCCATCGTCTGCCCCGCCTGCCCGGCTGCGTTCACGCTCGCCGACCTCGGCGCGAAGACCTACGACAAGCTCCTGCGGGCCGCGCCCACGGCTCCGCCCGCCGCTCCCACGGTTACCGTCCGCGCCGCGGCACGGCTGGTGGCCGGCCTCGACACGGGTTCCTGCCAGGCCGGGCCCGGCGTGACGGTCACCGCGATCCGCCTGCCCCGCCCCTCCCGGGAACCCGTACCCCCGGCCGCCCCGGCGTGGCCCGAGGACCTGCCCCTGCCCGCCCAGAAGGAGACGCGGGCCCTGTGGTGGGCCAAGATCACCGACCCCGCCCGGAGCGTGCCCGAGCCCGCGCTGCGCGCCGCCGACGACGTACGGGTGATCGTTCCGGCGGGGGAGCGGTTCGAGGACCTGCGCCGCACCCTCACCGGCCTCGGCGCCCGGGTGCGCGTCGCGGAGCACTGGGCGGAGGACGAGGTGGTGACCACGCTCTCCGACCTCGGCGCGCCCGTGGAGCCGGCCGCCTGGCCCGGCGGCGCGCAGTCGCCGGTCACCGGCCCCGCCGCGTACGCGGCCCGGGACGCCTTCGCCGCCCAGTGGGACGCCCTGGACGACCTCCCTGACGGCGACATCGAGGCGTTCGTCCCCGTCGAGGACCTGGTTCCCGAGGACTGGCGGGCGCTGCTGCCGCACCCGGCGTTCAACCCCGTCCAGGCCGCCGCCGTCCCCGCCGTCACCGACGGCGACGAGCACGTGGTGGTCGTCGCCCCCACCGGCGCAGGCAAGACCGCGATCGGCATGGTCGCCGCCCTGACCGCCCACCGGCGCGGCCGCAAGGCCGCCTGGCTCGTCCCTCAGCGCTCCCTGACCGACGAACTCGACCGTGACCTCGCCGCCTGGCGCGCGGCCGGGCTGCGGGTGGTCCGCCTGACCGGCGAAGCCGCTGTCGACACCGACCTCATCCGGGACGCGGACCTGTGGGTGGCCACCACCGAGAAGTTCGAGGCGATCTGCCGCGCCGGCTCGCTGCGCGCCGCGCTCGCGGAGGTCGGCTGCCTGGTCGTGGACGAGATCCACCTGCTCGGCGACCCGGTCCGCGGGCCGGTCCTGGAGGCCCTCCTGGCCCGGGTCCGCGACGACGCCACCCGGGTGCGGATCGTCGGGCTGTCCGCGACCGTCGCCAACGCCGACCAGCTCGCCGCCTGGCTCGGCGCCCGTCTGGTCCGCTCGCCGTGGCGGCCCACCCGACTGACCTGGCAGCTGCCTGCTCTGCCTCCGGAGGCCGACGCCTCCGACTGGGCCACCCGCAGCCAGTTCCGTACCCGCCGCACCGTCGACCTCGCCCGCCACCACACCGCCGACGGCGGCAGCGTGCTGGTGTTCTGCGGCAGCAAACGCTCCGTGCGCACCACCGCCCTCGCCCTGGCCCACGACCGCGGCGTCGACACCACCGGCGCCGACCCGGACGACAGCGACCTCGTGGAGCGCCTGTGCACCAAGGCCGGTGTCCGGCTCCACTACCGCGACTGGCCGCACAAGCGCGAGGCCGAACAGGCCTTCCGTACCCGCGCGGCCGACATCCTCGTCGCCACCTCCACGGTCGCCGCCGGGGTGAACCTGCCCGCCCGCGCGGTCATCGTCCGCGACACCCAGATCGGCATGAGCCGCATCGAGGTGTCCATGGTCCAGCAGATGTTCGGCCGGGCGGGCCGCATCGGCGCGGGCGAACGTGAAGGGTACGCGTACCTGCTGACCACCCCCGGCGAACGCCACCACTGGCAGGCCCGTCTCGCCGCCGGATACACCGTCACCTCCCGCATCCGCGAGCGTCTGCCCGACCACCTGCTCGCCGAAGCCGTCCAGAGCCGCCTTGCCACCACCGCGCAGGCCGAGAACTGGTGGAAGGGCACCTTCGCCTTCCATCAGGGCCACCACCCCTTCGACCCCCTCCACGACGCCACCGACTTCCTCACCGACGCCGCCTACCTCACCCGCAGCCCCGACCCGGACGGCGGCGACGACCACCTCGGAGCCACCGAACTGGGCCGCCTCACCAGCCGTTTCATGGTCGACGCCGACCTCGCCGCCACCGTCGCCGAGGCCACCGCCCAGCTGCCGGTCCCGCGCGATCCGGACACCGCCGAGGACACCCTCATCACCACCCTCGCCACCCGCCTGCCCGTGCTCGAACAGGCGCCCTTCACCGACCGCGCCAAGACCGAGCTCTACAACGTCCTGCGGACCCTCGGCGGGCCGTACGGGTCCGAGCCCGCCGACGACCAGGAGGAGGACGACCGGGAGCCGGTCGCCGGTGATCTCGCGCGGGCGGTCCTGCTGCTGGTCGCCCGCGCGCCTCGCGCGTTCCGCGGCCGGCCCGCCTACATCCGCGGCATCCCCGCCGACTCCATGGCACCGGTCCTGGACGAGGCCCGGCGCTACCTGGCCTGGCTCGGCGCCCAGGGCCCCCTCGCCACCGTCCACCCCTGGATCGCGCTTACCGCCGCCGACCTGGCCCACCGCGTGCGCTGGCGTACCCTCGCGCCTTCCCGCGGCGCCGGCCGGCTGCTGTGGATGTGCGAACAGATGGCCACCCCCGTGCACGCCCACGCCCTCGTCCCCGGCATGTGGCAGGCCGCCCGCGCCCGCGGCATCGACTCCCCGGACTGGCCCGGAACCACGCCACCCGCCAGCTGTCGGCTCACCCCCGCCGACTACCTCACGCTGCTGAACTCCCGCGCCACCGGCACCGAGATCACCCTCCACCCCGACCACGCACGCGTCCGCGCCCCGCGCGGCGCCACCGTGGTCACCTGGAACGGCTCCGCCCTCGCACGTCACACCAGCACCGGCGGCACCACGGAGGTCCGTTGTCCCGCACCACGGGACGCCGACCCCTCGTCAGGACGTACCGGGGCCGCCGTCTTCACCCGCGCCGACCGCACCACGGCCGGCTGGCCGGACGCCTACAACGCCGCGCCCCCGGCCTGACGCGACTACGGGCGGCGCGACCGTGGCGGCGAGGCCGCGGTGGTCGCCGGAAATGCGGTGGACCCGGGCGGGACGTCGTGCGTCCACCGCCCGGGTCCACCGGTTCGGGGCCGGGATCAGCCGGCGGTCACCGAGGTGTCGTCGATCAGGAAGCTGGTCTGGAGGGAGGAGTCCTCCGTACCGGTGAACTTGATCGTGACGGTCTTGCCCTTGAACGCCGACAGGTCGAGCGTGCGCTGGACGTAGCCGGAGGTGGCATCGGCGTTCGAGTAGGTCGCCAGGGTGGTCGTCGTGGTGCCGTTGACGACCTGGACCTTCAGGGTGTCGTACGCCGTGCTGCCGGTCTCGGCGGTGGTGATCCGGTTCCAGAAGGTCAGCTTGGGCGCGGTGGCGGTCGCCGGGATGCTCACCGACTGGGAGAGCGTGTCGCTGTGCGCGGAGCCGTAGCCGTCCAGCCAGGCGTAGTACGAGCCGGTGCGGGGGGCCGCGCCCGCGTCATTGGTGATGACGCCGGAGGTGCCCGTCCAGGGGGTCGTGCCGGACTCGAAGCCGGGGTTGAGCAGCAGGTTGCCCGTGGACGGCGGCGGGGTGGTGCCGCCGCCGCAGGTGGTGGCGGTCGGGGCGACGGAGACCGCGCTCCATGCCTTCTCCACCGCGGCGCACTGGGTGCTGCCGGCGCCGTACAGGTCCTTGGCGGCCTTGACGGTGGCGGTGCGGGCACCCGGGTAGTCGGTGTTGGAGGTCATGTAGGTCGACAGCGCGCGGTACCAGATCTTGGTGGACGCGTCGTTGCCGATGCCGGCGACCGAGGAGCCGTCGCAGGTCGGGCTGTTGCCCCACTGGGACTGGCCGGAGCCGACCGCGAGCAGGTAGAAGAAGTGGTTGCCGACACCCGAGGAGTAGTGCGGGTTGAGCGTCTTGGTGCTGGTGGACCAGCACTTGACGGACTTCCCGTCCTTGCTCGGGTCGTCCATCCAGCGCAGCGGGGTGCCGTTGCCGTTCATGTCGATCTTCTCGCCGATGAGGTAGTCCGGCGTGTCGGCCGGGCTGTTGGCGTTGAACTCGACCATCGTGCCCATGATGTCCGAGGTGGCCTCGTTGAGGCCGCCCGCGTCACCACTGTAGATCAGGCCGGCGGTGGCGGCGGTGACGCCGTGGCTCATCTCGTGGCCGGCGACGTCGATCTCGGTGAACGGCTTGGAGCCCACGGCGCCGTCGCCGTAGATCATCGAGAAGCTCGCGTCGTCCCAGCCGGCGTTGTCGTAGTTGGTGCCGTAGTGGACGAAGGAGCGGGCGCCGACACCGTCGTTCTTGATGCCGTTGCGGCCGAGGACGTTCTTGTAGAAGTCCCAGGTGGCCTGGATGCCGTAGTGGGCGTCGACGGCGACGGTGGCGCGGTCGGTCAGGGCGTTGTTGCCCCAGACGTTGTCGGCGTCGTTGAGGGCCACGCCCCAGCCTGCCGGCGGGGAGTCGTCGGTGGTGGTCTGGTTCTGCGCGTCGCGGGTCTCGCCGTTGCCGCGGACCGGGTCCTTGAGGGTGTAGCTGGTGGCGGAGTTCTGCGTGGTGCTGACGCTGACGTTGCCGACCTGGTAGCCCTTGCCGGTACCGGTGGAGGCCGCGGCGGCCAGGGCGGCGGCGGGGGCGGCTGCGGCGGCGGGCGCCGACACGGCGGTGGGGGCCGCCTTGGTCGTGACGCGCTTGGTGCCGTCGGGCAGGATCGCGGAGAAGCCGTCCCAGCTCTCGCCGGTGGCGCCGGTGAGGGCGTCGACCAGGACGTGGAGGTGGCTGGGGGAGTGGTCCGCGCCGGTGCCGTTGAGCACGACCTCCCAGACCAGCTTCGGCGAGGCGCCGGTGACGTCCACGGTCAGGACGGCGGTGCTGCTGCCGCGCGTGCCGCTGAAGAGCGTGGCGGCCTTGGCGATCGCCTGCTGATCGGTGACTGAGGGGGTCACCGAGAGCGAGAGCGGCGCGGCCTGGGTCAGGCTGGCGGAGTCGAGGGTGCCGTTGGGGGCGGAGTGGACGACCACGTCGCCGCCGCGGACGGGGAGGCCGCGGTAGGTCCGGTTGAAGTGGACGTGGCGAGTGCCGTCCGCGTCGACCTGCACGTTGGTGGCGACGAAGCGGTCGTCGGCGCCGGCCTTCACGGCGTCAGGGTGGGCCGCGACCTGGGCGTTGGCGTCCTGGACGGCCTTGCTCTGGGGAGCCTGGGGCTGCGGGGCGGGGGCGGCGGCCACGGCGGGGACCCCGGCGCCGGCTATGACGAGGGTGCTGGCTGCGAGGATGAGCGAGCTGCTCAGAAGTGATCTCTTCATGCCGCCGAAGCGTGCTGGTTCATATGAATACCAGTCAACGCATGACAATTCTGCAAAAATTAACAGACTTCAAGTTGATGGTTGATGTGAACAGTTCGAAGCTGAACGTTTCCTGTGAGAATCTGCCCCAACCTGGGAGTTCTTGATCGCGAACAGTCGAACGGGGTGCAGGCGGCCGAGCCGCGGCTGTGATCCATCTCACGCTGCCGTGGCGGTTGGTGGGGGACCGTCGGTAAGCCTCAAACTGCCTGTTCAGGGGTGTCGGCGTTCTTGATCATCGGCCGTTGGACCCGGCGTTCGGACGGTGCCGGTGGACGGAGGACAGCACGATGTGTCCTCCCGACCCCGAGGTCCGCGACGCCACCGCCTTCGTCCTGGCGACGGCGGCCGGCGGGATCCCGCGCACCTCCTCCGCCCTGCACGGCAGACCGGCCGCCCAACTCGCCCGCGAAGGACCGGGACGAACACGCTCCCGCGTGGCGGCTCGGCGAGCGGTTCCAGCAGGTGCCGTGGATCCCCCCGGTCTCCGACAGCAACGGACTGCGCCGCTGCATCCACGACGTGCTCACGCCGGACGTCCCCTGGAGCAGGGTGCGGTGAGCCCCCGCCAGGAAGGCGGAGCGCGCCGGCCGTGTACGGGCGGCCGGCCGTGGACAGGCTGTCAGGTATGAAGATCCTCGTGCTGGGCGGCTCCAAATTCCTCGGGCGTGCCTATGTCGTAGACGCGCTCGCGCGAGGCCATCAGGTCACCACCTTCAACCGCGGGGTCAGCGGTGCCGACCTCGACCACGTGGAGGCGGTACGCGGCGACCGGACCCGGCCGGAGGACCTGGAGCGCCTGGTCGACGGACGGCGCTGGGACGCGGTCGTCGACACCTCGGGACAGCAGCCGTACGACGTCGCACAGACCGCCCGGCTGCTGCGCGGCCGCGCCGGCCACTACAGCTTCGTCTCCTCCGTCCACGCCTTCGCCGACTGGCCCGCCCGGCCCGTCGACGAGTCGTCCCGGACGCTGGACTGCCCGGCGGACACGCCGCAGGACCAGCCGTTCGCGACTGCCCTCAAGGCGGGCTGCGAGCGTGCCCTGCTCGAGCAGTTCGGCGAGCACTCGTCCGTCCTCAACTGCGGTCTGCTCTACGGCCCGCACGAACCGATCGGGCGGCTGCCCTGGTGGCTGGAGCGGATCGCCCGGGGAGGCCGGGTCCTCGCCCCCGGCGACCCGGCCCGGCCGATGCAGCTGATCGACGCCAGGGACTTCGCCGCCTTCGGGCTCGACCTGATCGACCAAGGCCTCACCGGACGCTTCGTCACCACCGCGCCGATCGGCCGGACCACGTACGGCGACTTCCTGGACGCCTGCGTCCGCGCCACCGGATCGGACGCCGAGCTGGTCTGGACGGACGACGCCACCCTGCTCGCCGCCCAGGTCGAACCCTGGAGCGAGCTGCCGCTGTGGGCCCCGGACACCCCCGACTGGCAGGGGGCCTGGCGTGCCGACAGCGCCAAGGCGGTGGCGGCGGGGCTGCGCTGCCGTCCGGTCGCCGAGACCGCGCGGGACACCTGGGCCTGGCTGCGCAACGGCGGTTCGGCCAAGGTCACCTACACCCAGGGGCTGACCGGAGTGCCGATCGGCATCGAGGCCGAGAAGGAGCAGCGCATCCTGGCCGGTTGAGACCGCCGGGCACCCGCCCGTCCCACACGGGCCGGACGGGCGCCGGCCGGCGAATCCCGTGGACGATCTTCTGACCGGGCGTCATAGTGTCGGCCATGGCTTCTCTCATACATCATGTGACCATCGACTGCGCCGACACCTACCGGCTCGGGTCCTTCTGGGCCGCGGTCCTCGAGACCAAGCTCGCCGACGACGACAAGCCCGGTGACCCCGAGGCTCTGATCGTGGGGGAGCGGATGGACCTGCTCTTCGTCGCCGTCCCCGAGGACAAGGCGGGCAAGAACCGCCTCCACTTCGACCTCCAGCCCTCCGACCGCACCCGCGACGAGGAGGTGGAACGGCTGCTCGCCCTCGGCGCCACCGTGGTCGCCGACCGCCGCCGCCCGGACGGCAGCGGCTGGGTCACCATGGCCGACATCGAGGGCAACGAGTTCTGCGTCGAGCGCAGCGCCGCCGAGCGCGCGGCCGCCACGAGGGCCTGA
>NZ_JAIZ01000828.1:0-160 GCF_000710465.2 Kitasatospora sp. MBT63
GGGCGGGTGGCGGGGGCGCCCGGGCGCCGCACCCGCCGGGTGCGCAGTGCGTGCAGTAAGTACTGTACGGCGGAGGCAGACTGACCGCGTGTCAGCGCCGTGTCAGCGCCCGGTGTCAGAGTGACGCGTCGGCGCCGAGCGGCGGGGGGGGGCCGGGCCG
>NZ_JAIZ01000828.1:241-2038 GCF_000710465.2 Kitasatospora sp. MBT63
CCGGAGCCTCCGGTGCCGCCTCGAACAGCGCCCAGACCACCTTGCCCGCGCCCGCCAGCGGGTGCCAGCCCCAGGAACGGCTGAACGAGTCCACCAGGTGCAGCCCCCGGCCGGACTCCGCCACGAAGTCGGCCTCCCGGGCCACCGGCCCGCTGCTGCTGGGGTCGCTCACCGCGCAGACCACCTGCGGTGAACGGTGCACCAGGCTTATTCGGATCGGCAGGGTGGCGTCGGCCGCCTGCCGCGGTCCCGGCTGCGCGGGCAGCCGGGCGGGCTCGGCCGCGCCGAGCGCGTGCCGCAGCGCATTGGTCACCAACTCCGAGGCGACCAGGGAGACATCGTCGAAGAGCTCCCCGAGACCCCAGCCGAGCAGGGTGGATCTGGCGAACTCGCGAGCGGTTCTCACGGCTTCGAAACGGGGAGCGAGGGTACAGCTGACCACGTGGGGGTCGGTCGCCAAGGCCGTTCCGGTGCTCATGAAGAGCTCCTCCCATAAGGGGGCCGACACGGCTGGACCCGCCGGGGTCATGCCGGTCACCTCCGACTCGCTCGGCCGCGCGGCCGCTACGCCCGACGACCACTCGCGCGCACGCGAATCCGGCTGCGCGACGGGCGCTGCCGGGTACGGCGTGCGGATCGCGCATGTGGTCGAGGCGGAGCCCGCGGGATTGCCAGGGGTGTGCAGGTGCACGTGCACCATGGTCCTCTGCGCTCACTGCAGATGCAAGAGTCGATTCACGTGCAGTCGCAGGATTGGCATATGCAAGCGCCGGATGCACGTGCAAGATGGTAGGTGTGATGCAGAACTGGTAGATCGTTGCACCAGTACCGGCACCGAGAGCGCTCAACTGATGGCAGACTGTGCGCTGTTTGCCCAAGGTGGAGGTTTCGACCGCATGACCACAGTTCAGCCCGGTGGTGGTTCGATGGTGCGCCGGATCCTCCTCGGCTCCCAGCTCCGCCGCCTGCGCGAAGGACGCGCCATCACCCGTGAGGACGCCGGCTACGCGATCAGGGCCTCCGAGTCCAAGATCAGCCGGATGGAACTCGGCCGGGTCTCCTTCAAGGAGCGTGACGTCGCCGACCTGCTCAGCCTTTACGGCGTCAACGACGGCGTCGAGCGCGAGGCGCTGCTCGGCCTGGTCCGCGAGGCCAACAAGTCCGGCTGGTGGCACAGTTTCACCGACGTCCTGCCGAACTGGTTCCAGACCTACATCGGTCTGGAGGAGGCGGCCGCCCTGATCCGCACCTACGAGGTGCAGTTCATCCCCGGCCTGCTCCAGTGCGAGGAGTACGCCCGCGCGATCTTCGGCCAGAGCCGCCCCGCGCTCGCCGAGGAGGAGGTCGACCGCCGGGTCAGCCTGCGGATGCGCCGCCAGAGCCTGCTGACCGAGAACCAGGGCCCCAAGCTGTGGGCGGTCATCGACGAGGCGGCGCTGCGCCGCCCGGTCGGCGGCCCCAAGGTGATGCGGGCCCAGGTCCAGCACCTGATCGACATGGCGGAGCACAACAACGTCGTGGTGCAGGTGATGCCGTTCCGGTTCGGCGCGCACGCCGGCGAGAGCGGCGCCTTCTCCATCCTGCGCTTCCCCGAGCAGGACCTGGCCGACGTGGTCTACCTGGAGCAGCTCACCAGCGCGCTCTACCTGGACAAGCGGGACGACGTGGACGCCTACATCCAGGTGATGGAACGGCTGTGCGTCGACAGCCTGACCCCGGGCCAGACCGTCGACCTGCTCGCCACCATCCTCAAGGACCGCTGAGGCACCCGCCGCGCCGCCCGGCCGCCCGGTGCGG
>NZ_JAIZ01000829.1 GCF_000710465.2 Kitasatospora sp. MBT63
GGTGCGCGGGTGTATGTGCTGGACGGGTTCCTGCGTCCGGTGGCGCCGGGTGTGACGGGGGAGTTGTACCTGGCGGGTGCGGGTCTGGCGCGCGGGTACCTGAACCGTCCGGGGCTGACGGCTGCGCGTTTCGTGGCGGATCCGTTCGGTCCGGCCGGTGGCCGGATGTACCGGACCGGTGATCTGGCGCGTTGGAACGTCCGCGGTGAGCTGGAGTTCGCGGGCCGGGTGGACCACCAGGTGAAGGTCCGGGGGTTCCGGATCGAGCCGGGTGAGGTGGAGGCCGCGCTCTGCGGTCTGCCGGGTGTGGTGCGGGCGGCCGTGCTGGCCCGGGAGGACCGCCCGGGTGACCGGCGGCTGGTCGCGTACCTGGTCGCCGCGGCCGGTGCGGTGCTGGACCAGGCGGAGGTGCGGGAGGCGCTGGGCCGGGTGCTGCCGGCGTTCATGGTGCCGTCCTCGTTCGTGGTGCTGGACGCGCTGCCGCTGACGCCCAACGGCAAACTCGACCGCGCCGCCCTGCCCGCCCCCACCCG
>NZ_JAIZ01000830.1:0-1060 GCF_000710465.2 Kitasatospora sp. MBT63
GGCGGCGGCCACCGCGGCCGCCGCCTCGGGCGGCCGGCTCACCGGGTGCCCCGGGCCGCGTACGCGGTCACCTGGTCGACGTTGGACTTGTCGACGAAGGCCGGGCCGGTGAGCACCGGGTGGCCGCCGCCGAGGGTGTTGCCGTTGTCGTGGTACAGCTTCAGCATCACGACCGGCAGATATCCCTGCTGGTACTGCTGCTGGTCGACCGCGAAGGAGACGGTGCCGGCCTTGATGGCCGCCAGGACGTCCGGGTTGACGTCGAAGGTCGCCACCTGGGCCTTGGAGCCGACCGCGTTGACCGCGTCCACGGCCTGCGCGGCGACCTGCGCGTTGAGGGTGAGCACCCCGTCGACGGCGGGGTCGGCCTGGAGCGCGCCGCGGATCCGGGAGAGCGTGTCGGTGGGGTTGTTGGCGTCCACCTGGAGGTTGACCACGTCGGAGCCGAAGCCCTGCTTCGCGCCGTCGCACCGCTGGGTGAGGCCGATGTTCCCGGCCTCGTGGATGACGCAGAGCACCTTGTGCAGCCCCTGGCCCTTCAGCTTCCCGCCGGCGCCCTGCCCGGCCACCGTCTCCTCCTGGCCGACGTGGCCGACGGCGCCGAACTCCACGCTGCGGGCGGAACCGGAGTTGACCGTGACCACCGGGATCCCCGCCGCGACGGCGGCCTTGACGGCGGTCTGCAGCGCGTCCGGGTTGGCCATCGACACCACCAGCCCGCCGACGTGCTGGGCGACGGCGTTGTCGATGAGCTTGGCCTGACCCGCCGGATCGGGGTCGGAGGCGTAGTCGACCTGGACGCCCAGCTGCTTGCCGGCGTCGGTCGCGCCGTTCTTGACCACGCTCCAGAACGCGTCGCCCGGACCGGCGTGGGTGATGACGGTGACGTGCAGCGGGCCGGAGCCGGAGGCGGGCACCGGCGCGGGCGCGCTGCCGGAGGCGGTACTGCTCCCGCCGGCCGGCCCGCTGCACGCGGCGGCCAGCAGCAGGGCGGCGGCCGCGGCCGCGGCGGTGAGCAACGGCCCGGTACGGGTACGCCTGCGGCGGGTGGGGGAGCGGT
>NZ_JAIZ01000830.1:1152-5244 GCF_000710465.2 Kitasatospora sp. MBT63
GCGTCGGGGGTCCGCGGGTGGGTCATGGCACTGCCTCCGAGGGTGGGATACGGCGCGCGGCTGGGCGCGGGCCGGTGAAGGAGGGTTCGACGGAGCGGCGTCCGGGGATGGCTCGAACGTGGGTCGGTCGGGCCGGGACGGTCCCGGGCGGTCAGGGTTCCAGCGGTGGTCCAGCGGTGGTCCGGGCGGTGGTCCAGCGGTGGTGCGTGGTCGGCCTGATGGTGCGTCGGCGCCGCGAGGGTCGGGCGGCGCTACGGATGGGGCGCTCGAGTGCCACAAGATTGGTATTGGTAGGTCAGTATGTCAAGACATACTGACCGGTCATATTGAGGCGCTTTTGCGTCGATTTCGCACTGCGCACGGAGCACCCGCCGCCCGTCTACGGGCAACGGGGACAGCACTGGTGACAGTCGGTCAGCGAGCCAGCAGGGTGCACTCGAACGAGTAGAGCGTGGGCCGGTACAGATGGCTCCCGTGCTCCACCGGACGGCCCTGCACGTCGTACGCCGTACGCCGCATGGTCAGCAGCGGCGCCCCCCGGCTCTCGCCCAGCAGCCGCGCCTCGGCCGCGGACGCCCGCCGGGCGCCGATCGACTGCTCGGCCGCGCCCAGCCGCACCCCCGCCGCGCGCAACTCCTCGTACAGCCCGCTGCGCGACAGCGTCTCCTCGCTCAGCGGGCACAGGCCGACCGGCAGGTGGTTGCGCAGCAGGGCCAGCGGCTCCCCGTCCGCGAAGCGCAGCCGCTCCAGCTCCCACACCGGCGCACCCGGGGCCACCTGCAGCGCGGCCGCCACCTCCTCGGCGGCCTCCACCCGGGCCAGCCGCAGCACCTCGGTGCGCGGTCTGCGGTGGTCGCGGACCAGGTCGTCGTGCAGGCTGGTCAGCTCGACCTGCCGGCGCACCCGGGTGTGCACCACCTGGGTGCCGACCCCGCGCTTGCGGACCAGCAGCCCCTTGTCCACCAGGTGCTGGATCGCCTGCCGCATGGTCGGCCGGGACAGGCCCAGCTCCCCGGCCAGCGAGACCTCGTTGTCCAGCCGCGCCCCGGCGGGCAGCTCGCCCGAGGTGATCAGCGCCTCCAGCCGCTCGGCGACCTGGAAGTAGAGCGGGATCGGGCTGGACCGGTCGACTCTGATCAGCTCGGCGAGGGGCGGCATCGCGACTCCGCATCGGCAGGGGCGGCAGGGTGGGGATCCAGTATCGCGCACCCGCCCGCCCGCGGTCCTGATGTCAGGACGACAGGAGGAATGGCCCTCGCGGAAATGAAGGGTGTTCGAGGGTGCGTTCATCTCAGCTGGGTATTGGTCGGGGGACGGCCGCCGGATCCCGCCGACGGGCCCGACGGAGAATCTGACATAGCGTCAAGTCGGCAATGAATCACTACATTTGGGCTGATCGTAGCGGACTGCTGGGGGCGTGGATGGACACATCGGACTGGTCCCGGACCGGCCGGGAACGCGAGGGCGTACCGTGCCACGGCCACGTCGGAGGCAGACGCTTCGCCCTGCGCCTCCCCGCCACCGTCGAGCCGCCGTCCTGGACCCGGCCCGACCCGGACTTCACCGGCCGGGACGGCGAGCTCGCCGCCGCCCGGGCCGCCCTGGCGGAGCCCACCGCACCGCCGCTCACCCTCACCGGCCCGGCCGGTACCGGAAAGACCGAGCTGGCCCGGCGGCTCTGCCACGCCCCGGACACCGCCGACCACTTCCCGGGCGGGATCCTCGCCACCCGCCTGCACGGCTCCTCGGACCGCCACCGCGTCGAACCCGCCCGGGCGCTCGACACCCTGCTGCGCACCCTCGGCCTGCCACCCGCCCTGATCCCCGCCGACCACGGCGAACGCGCCGCCCTGCTGCACACCGCCCTCGCCGCGTACGCCGCGCACGGCCGCCGCCTGCTGCTCCTGCTCGACGACGCCACGGCCGACCAGCTCAGACCGCTGCTCCCCGCCCGGGGCACCGCCGGCGTCCTGGTCACGGCCCGCAGCGCCACCGGCCACCCCGGCACCGCGTACCCGCTGGACGCCCTCCCGATCGGGGACGCGAGCGACCTCGTCCGGCGGATCCTGCACCGCCACGCACACCCCGCCGCGGGCGCCGGGACCGCGTCCGCCGCGTCCACCGAGTCCGCGCCAGTGTCCGTGTCCATGTCCGCGCCCGTGTCCGACGATCCGGCCGCCCGCCGGCTCGCCGAGGCCTGCCGACGCCTCCCGTCGGCCGTGCGGCTCGCCGCGACCACCGCGGCCCGGACCGGCCGGCCCCTCACGGAGACCGCCCGCGAACTCCGCCCGACCACCCGCGGTGCCACCGGGCTCGCCAGCGCCACCAGCGCCACCGGGGTCACAGGGGTCACCGGCGCGGACACCGCAGGACAGCACCGCGACGCCGTCCACCGCCTCGCCCTCGCCGGACTGACCGACCGGCAGGCCCGGCTGGTGCGGCTGCTCGACCTCAACCCCGGCCCCGACCTGTCCACCGAGGCGGCCGCCCGCCTCGCCGACACCCCCGACGCCGCCACCGCGGCCGACCTCGACGCCCTCCACCGGGCCGCCCTGGTCCACCGGACCGGTCCCGCACCCCGCTGGAGCCCCGCCGTCCCCGCCGACCCCTCGGAGACGCAGGAGCCGGAGGCCCTCGGCCGCCTGGCCGACCACTACCTGGCCACCGCCCGCGCGGCCTGCGCCCGCCTGCGCCCCGACACCGGTCCCGACGGCACCGGCGCCGGCGCCTTCGTCTTCGCCGACCGGGCGCAGGCGCTGGCCTGGCTGGACGCCGAGCACCGCAACCTGATGGCCCTGCTGCGCCGGGCACCCGGGCCCGGCCGCCCGGCGACCACCGCCGAGCGCGCGACCGCCCTTGCGGCCGCCGTCGACCTCGCGACGGCCATCGAACCGTTCCTCGCACACGGCCACCACCTCGACGACCTGGTCCAGGCGGCCGAGACCACCCTCGCCGTCGCCCGCGAACACGGCGACCGCCCCGCGGAGATGGCCGCGCTCTGCAGGCTCGGGCGGGCCCGCTGCGCCCAGGGCCGCTACCAGGACGCGATGACGGCCCACCACGAGGCGGCCCTGGAGGCCCGTCGGACCAGGAACTGGGCCCTGGCGATGACCGCGCTGACCGGACTCTGCCCGGCCTGGACCGGCCTCGGCCGGTACGGCGTCGCCGTCCGGGAGGGCCGGCGCGCCTCCGCGTTCGCCCGCCGGCTCGGCGACCGGCAGACCGAGTACACCGCCGTCCTGCACACCGGGCTGGCGCTGGCCGCGCGGGGGAGCGGACCGGCCGCCGCCAAGGAGCTCGGGCGGGCCCGGCAGCTCGCGGAGGCCGACGGCGACCAGCAGCGCAGCGCCGTCGCCCTGCGCCACCTCGGCCTGGTCGCCCTCGATCTGCTGGGGCGGCCGACCGAGGCGGCCGCCGTCCTCGGCATCGCCTTCGACGCCTTCCGCAGCCTCGACGACCAGCACGAGCACGCGGTCACGCTCGGCCTCACCGCCAGGGCGCTGCACCACGGCGACGCGTCGCAGGACGCGCTGGAGTTCTTCCGCGACGCCGCCGAACGGCTGCTCGACCTGGGGGACGAGCTCGCCGGGTACGGGGTGCTCGGCGAAGCCGCTGAAGCCCTGCGCACCCTCGACCGGCCGGCCCAGCAGGTCGCCGCGCTCGAACCGGTGGCGGCCTTCCACACCCGCAGCCACGACCAGGCGGAGCTGTCCCGGACGCTGACCGACCTCGGGGCGGCGCTGACCTCGCTGGAGCGCCGCGAGGAGGCCGTCGACGTCCTCACCCGGGCGGTGCAGGCCGCCCGCGACACGGACGAGGCGTCCGCGCTCGGCGCCGCACTGGGTAGCCTCGGCCGGGCCCTGCCCGCCGAACAGCACCGCGAGGCCCTCGCGGCCCACCACGAGTCCGTGACGATCGCCCGGCGGAACGGGGACCGCGCCGCCGAGGTGCGGGCCCTCGTCCAGCTCAGCTCCACCCTGTACGCCCTCAAACGCCCCGCCGAGGGCGCGGCGGCCCTGCGGCGGTCGCGCGCCGCGCTGCGCGGCATGCCCCGGCGGGGCCCGACGTCGCGCACGGCGGTCCACCCGGCCG
>NZ_JAIZ01000831.1 GCF_000710465.2 Kitasatospora sp. MBT63
GACCTGACCGCGCGCTGCGCCGCCAAGAGCGGGCGCTTCACCGCCGTCGACACCGCCGCCGACGACGTCGCCCTGATCGCCTTCACCTCCGGCACCACCGGCCGACCCAAGGCCACCCTGCACTTCCACCGCGACGTGCTGGCCAACGCCGACACCTTCTCCCGGCACATCCTGCGGCCCGGCCCCGACGACCTCTTCGCGGGCACCCCGCCGCTCGGCTTCACCTTCGGCCTCGGCGGGCTG
>NZ_JAIZ01000832.1:0-6530 GCF_000710465.2 Kitasatospora sp. MBT63
CAGCCCGCCCGGGTGGCGCTCGGCCCGCTGACGGAGGACCAGCTGTGGTCGGCCCGGCTCGGCGTCGCCGACCTGCCCGGCGGGGCGGTCGTCGAACCCTCGCCCGTGCCGCAGCCCTGGGCCGGGTTCGACCAGGCCGCCGCCGCGTCCCCCGGGTGCGCGCCGGTGGTCGCGGCACTGACCGAGGAGCCCCGGGCCCGGGCCCGGGCGGTCTACGTGATCGGCAACAACACCTTCGGCAACCGGACCACCGTCGATCTCGGCGCGTTCGCCCCCGGCGAGGTCCCGGCACGGTTCGATGCCCTGGCGGCGGCGGTCCGCGACGGCTGCCGGGAACTCAAGGTGCCGACCGGGGCGGGGAACCGCACCATCCGGGTCCGGGAGGTGGCGTTCGAGGACGCGGGCGTACCGGCCGTCGCCTTCGCGCTCGACAGCCCGACCGGGGCCGTCGCCTCCGCCGGGGGATTCAGCACCGCCGTCCTGTACGCCGCGGTCGGCGACAACCGGGTCCTCTTCGAACTCGGCGACGACACCGCCAAATCGCCCGCGCTGCGGGCCGACATCGTCCGGGCGCAGATCCGCAAGGCCACCGCGCGCACGGCCCCGCCCGCCACCGCGACCGCCGGCTGACGGTCCGCCCGGGTACCGGTGCGAGGACCGCGCGCCGGCACCCCTAGGATGCGGGGCCATGACGAGACGCGGCCTGATCCTGGCCCTTGCGATACCCCTGTCCACGGTGACCGGCGCCGGCGTGGCGCACGCGGACGTCTGCACGACGATGACGTCCGGGACCTACCGGATCGACGGGGTGTACGGCGCCGTCCCCAAGGTTCGCACGGGCGGCTCCCGTCAGACCGACAACACCCTGCACCTCGACGCCCCCGACCAGAGCGCCACGGCGTTCGAGGTGATGGTCATCCCCACCCGGCAGCAGGGCGGCTACACTCCGGGGCCGGCGCCGTCGGTGCAGCTGAGCGTGGACGGCGGCCCGGCGCACCGCTTCTCGTTCACCTGGAAGCCGGCCCTGCAGTCCGGCAACCTCGGCACCTGGAACTCCAACCGCGTCGAGTTCGGCGGACTGACCCGCGGTGACCACGTGCTGCACGAGACCCTCTCGATGCCCGTCGGCAGCCCGGACGGGGTGTACGAACTCGGCGCCTACCTCTACCCGGAGGGGCCCTGTTCGATGGTGACGGGCACCAAGATGGGCGGCGTGAGCTTCGAATTCACCGGCGGCGGCCCCGCCCAGGCCCCGACCCCGGCACCCGGCGGCGCCACGACCCGCAAGCCGGACCCGCGGCCGACTGCCACCAGGACGTCCGCACCGCGGACGACGCCGACCGGCACCCCGGTGCCGCAACCCGCCGCCGACCCGGCGTCGCCCGTCCCGTCCGAGGCGCCGCCGTCCCCGACGCCCGAGGCGCCGTCACCGAGCGCGAGTGCCGTCCCGAGCGCGACCCCGAGCCCGGCACCCACGCCCACGGACCGGCCGGCCGCCGTACCACTGGCCGCCACGCCGGCCGCGCACGGCAGTCCCGTACTGCCCTGGGCGCTGGGCACGTCGGCGGTGCTCGCCGCCGCGACGGCGGGCGGGGTCCTCGCGGTGCGCCGACGCCGCGCGACGCCAGGAGCGGCGGCCGCTCCCACGACGGCCGACGTCGGCTGACACGGCGGCCCGGCGCCCCGTACCGGAATGCACAGAGACCGCTCGAGCCTCACGGCCGGGCGGTCTCTGCTGTCCGGGCGGGCCCATGCGCCAACACGGCCCGCTCCGGGTGTTCCCGAATTCGTTGGAGTGAACAGCGCCCCGGGTGCCCGACCGTGAGGTCTGGACGACGCCGCTGCAATCGTCACACCCAGGCATGGCGGGGACAAGGGGATGCTGCGCGAATGCGCATCAATTTTCAGTTTCGGCCGTCGGGCCTGCGGTTGTGTCGCACCGCTGTTCCGAAATTCCCGGCACCGGCCCGGACGGTGACGCATCAATCCGCACTGCGTTCACCGAACCGATTGGGAATCACCCGTACGCCTGACAGAGTGTTACCCGAACGGATGCTTCGGTGACGCCAACCATCGAACTTCCGACCTGTTGGAGTAGACAGTGCTACAGGAGGTCTCCTCGATGACGAGGAAGCGCAACAAGCCCGCCCCCGTCCCCGCCCGCTGCGCCGCCGCCGACGGGCCGCGCCCGGTCCCGTCCTGGCTGCCCGGACGCGCCGAAGCGATCGTGATCATCGTCGTCATCGCCCTCGCCGCCGCCCTGGTCGCGGCCGGGATGTCGGCCGGCGCGGCGCTCGAACTGGCCGGCGGCAGCTGGCTGCTGGGACTCCGGCTGCGGCGGGAGCGGGCCTGAGCGAAGGCGCCGACCGCGATGGGACGCAGAGAGAACCCGGTCGCGGCGAGCGAACCGGCACTGCGCCGCCTGGCCTGCTGGCTGCGCGAGCAACGTGACCGCTCCAAGCTGACCTACCGTCAGCTCGCCGACCGGACGAACTTCCACCACACCACCCTGCAGCGGGCCGCCAGCGGCCGCTCCCTGCCGAGCTGGGAGGTCACCGAGGCCATCGCCCGCGAGTGCGGCGCGGACCTCAGGACGGCCCGCAGGAAGTGGACCCAGGCCAACTACTGGGCCCACGTCCCGCGCCCGTCCGGCGGGCAGCGCCGCCGCGCACCACGGCGCCTCAACCCGGAACACGTCGACTCCTTCGCCGACCTGCGCCGGGCCATGCACGAGATGCGCCGCAAGGCGGACTGGCCCTCCCTGGAGGAACTGGACCGCCGGGCCCGCGCCCGGGGGGGCCGCCTGCCCTCCAGCACCCTCGCCCTGGTCCTCAAGGGCGAGGCACCCCTCCACAAGGCCCTGCTGACCACCTACATGCAGGCCTGCGGGGTCAAGGAGAGCCGCCGCGCCCTGTGGGCGGCCGCCTGGGAACGGACGAACAACGCCCGGACCCCGGTACCGATGACCGCCAAGACCTACCAGCGCGAATTCGCCCGCGCGATGCAGACCTCCACCGGCAGCATCCCGACAGAGACCCTGTTCAGGCTGTGGGTGGCGCTCAAACAGAGCGCGAGCGCCGACAAGGCCGACACCGCGCACCTCCAGGCCCCGGCGGGCCGCGACGGCACCGGCGAGAGCGCGGCGCTCGCCCGGTGACCGGGCCCCGCGGACAGGGCCCGCACGCCCTGTCCGCGGGACCGTCCACCCCACCCACCGGCTACCCCGGGGAACACCCATGCCCACACCGCCCAGGACCCGAACGGCCCCCGGCCCCGCACCCCACCTCGACCTGTGGGCCCTGCACGACCTCCACCGCGACAACTACCGGCGCTACGCCGCCCTGCTGCTCACCCCCGACGACGCCAACGGCGTCGTCCGCGACGCATTCCGCGAACTCGCCGGGCACTGGCACGACGTGCTGGCCGCCGCCAGCCCGGCCGCCTGCGCCTGGCAGACCCTGCGCAGCCGGGTCTGCACCCTGGCCGGCCCCCGCCCGCTGCGCCCGGTCGCCCACCTCACCGCGCCCCAGCAGGACGTCCTGCTGCTCCACCTGGTCCTCGGCCTGCCGCCGGCCGCGGTCGCGGCCCTGACCGGTACCGAGCCCGCCGCCGTCCACGCCCGGCTGCGCTCCCTGGCCGCGGCCCGGCCACGCGGCTGACCCGCCGGGGCCGGGCCCCGAGGCCTCAGTGCCCGACCGCGCGGGCCACCACGACGATGTTCTCGCCGGTGGCGGTCAGCGGGCCCCGCGCCCAGTCGCCGTACCAGCTGTCGACGGTGAAGCCCGCCTCGGCGAGGAACGCCCCGATCCCGTCGGCGTCCAGGAACCGCAGACGCGCCCGGTCGGTGCGCAGGGGATCGCCCTCGCGGGTCGCCGTGGTCTCGGTGAGGGTGACGACCCCGTCGGCGACGGACTCGACCCGGTGGATCAGCCGCAGCGGACGGCCCGCGTGGTCGACGAGGTCGAACGGGTTCGACGGGTGCCAGCCCTCCCAGGCCCGCGCCCCCGGGTTGCGGGTGCCGAAGACGAACCGCCCGCCGACGGCCAGTGCCGCGCGGATCGCCGCCAGGGACGTCCGCAACTCCTCGTCGGTGACCAGGACCTGGAAGGCGTTGCCGGTCATGACGGCGAGTGCGAACTCCGAGGCCCCGGCCGCGTCGGCGGCCCTGCCCTCGATCCACTCGATGTCGCCCCGGCGGCGGGCCCGGGCCAGTGCCGCGGCGTCCGGGTCCAGACCGGTGAGCCGGCCGGTGTGACCGGCCTCGCGAGCGCGGTGCAGCAGCCTTCCGGTACCGCAGCCGACGTCCAGCACGGACGGGGCGTCCAGCACGAAGGACAGGTAGAAGTCGTCGTCGGGGCCCCAGGTGTTGAGGCGGTCGTACAGCTCGGCGGCATCGGCGTCGGAGTACACCGCGGCAGTATGCCCCCGCCCCGCGGCGGCTGCCACGGATTTCCCGCGCCGGGCGGGGCCGGCCCGCCCGGCGTCCAGGTGTCAGGGGCGGCCGAGCAGGGCCGTGCCGGCGATGGTGTCGGTCCGGGCGGTGAAGAAGTCGGTGAAGGCGGTGACGAACTCCTCCTCGCTGATCCGGCCGTCCCCGTCGGTGTCCAACTGCCGGAAACCGTCGTTGAGTTCGGCCGGGTGCACGCGCGGACCGCCGAACAGGACGCGGTACTCGTCGGCGCACAGGTGACCGCTGCCGTCGGTGTCGGCGGCCCGGAACAGCGCCCGCATCGCGGGGACGAGTCCGTGGTCGAGGTGGGCTGGGTCGCGGTCGGCACCGGCGAGCATCGCGGACACGAACTCGGCGCAGTCCACGGCGCCGTCCCCGTCGGCGTCCATGGCCGGGCAGAGCGCCTGCCACCAGGTCTCGAACGCGGCGTACAGCACGTCCTCGCGCTCCGCGGGGACCTCGAGCTGCCAGCAGACGTTGTGGACCATGGCCTGGAGGTCGGCCCGGTCGACCCGCCCGTCCGCGGTCTGGTCCAGCACCTGGTGGAAGAAGGTCTCCAGGCGGGCCCGGCGGGTGTCGGCGGAACGCGGCCCGCGGGACGGGCGGGCCGGCGCGCGCCGGGGGACCGGCCGTCCGGCGGCGGTCGCGGCGGTCGCGGCGCCGTCGGCCGAGGGGGTGTGACGGTGGCGCAGATGCTCGGGCAGACGGGCCATGACGTGCCGCACACCGTGGTGGACCGCCCACGACAGTGCCGCGCCGGAGCGGGTGCGACCGGGACCGAACCTGTCGTGCCAGGCCGGCGGCAGGTCGGCCACCGTGAGGGTGCTCAGCAGCCGGGCCGCCGCCACCCGCAGCAGCGGCCACGCGGGCCGGAGCCGGCCGAGCCGGCGGGGGGCCGGTGCCTCACGGAGCACCTCGAACAGCAGGTGGCGGACCACGTCGCCGTACTCCAGGACCTCGCGGACGTTGCGCTGCACGTACGCGGGCACCTCGGCGGCGGTCGCCGGGAGGACCTCGCCGGGGATCTCCAGCGCCTCGCAGACCTCCCTGAACTCGGCGTAGAGCACGTCGAGTTCGGCGGGCCGCAGGCGCTGTCCGGACAGCTCGTGCATGGCCGTGATCGCCTCGTACAAGGTCACCATCACCCAGCCGCGGACCGCGGGATCCTCGGCGGTGTACGGGCGCCCGGCGTCATCGGTGCCGTGGATCCGGCGGTGGGTGCGGGCGAGCCGCGCCACCTCGAGCCGGCGCTCTTCGGGCCCGGCGGAGAACAGCCTCGCACCGCTGTCCACGGTGTGCTGGATCCGCCGCCACGGGTGCGCCCGGTAGGTCGAGTAGCGGCCCATGCCGGCCGCGACCGCGGGATGGGCCGCCTGGAGGACGATCAACCGCCAGGCCACCAGGCCGATCCGCCACTCGCCTAGGCTCTGGCGCAGCGGGCTGCGGGTGCCGGACACGGGCGCGGACGTCATGGAGGCTCCAGGAGGGTGGGGGTCGGGTGACACCACGTACAACTGGTCGCGGGGCCGGACGGCACCGTGGATCACTCCTGCGTGCAGGTTCTCGAACACGCGGGCGCGCCAGGGAGCCGGACGTCCCGCAGTGGGGGCGGTGTCACCGCCTGGGGCTGCTCCCGGTCAGCGCGTCCGAGCAGCCGGTGTACCACCCCTGCGGCACGGACCTCCCGGCCAGGTTCGAGCAGGCGCGCCCCACCGCGACGGCGTCCTCGGCGGTGTCCCTGACCTGAATCCCGGACTCCTTGCCCACCCGGTAGCCGTCGCGGTAGGACGTGGTCCCGATGTCGCCGCCGTCCGTCCCGAGCAGCGCGACGAGCAGCACCAGCGAGCCGCCGAGGACGGTGGCGGCGCTCAACCAGGCGGCGAGCCCGGACCCGGGCCCCCGGTGCCGGCCGCCCGGTCCGTGCTGCGCGGCTGCCTGCGGTGTCACGGTGTTCCCCCTACGGTCCTACGTGCCAGGGGAGATGACTACCGGTCAGTGCGGATCGGTTCCCGCCGGGCCGAGGGGCGTCGACCCTGGTGGACCGGCGGACCGGTGGACCGGCGGCGGAGCGGCCGGCGGG
>NZ_JAIZ01000832.1:6616-8883 GCF_000710465.2 Kitasatospora sp. MBT63
TGGTGGCGGCCCGTGGCGGAGCACCGTCGAGCCAGCCGTGTCGGGCCGTCCTGAGGCCAGCCGCGATCCCGTACGGCCGTGTACGGGCCCCTGCGCCCGCGGAGGCCGTAGCAGCGCCGTCCGGGCGGGGTGGCCGCCCGGGCCGTGTCCTGATCCGGCCAGGCCGGATGTGGACGGCCTCCCGGTCTTTCCACGCCGGGCCGGCGCCAGCAGGATGGTGATCACCGGAACGGCGGCGGGGGAGACGAACCCCCGCCGGGGCCCAGGGCCCGCCTCCTCCCGTCTCCGGCTTCCGATCAGCGACCGTTGGGGGTACCGCCGTGTCCGAGTCCGTTCGTACGCAGAGTAGAGCCAATGCCGCGGCGCCCCGTTCGGTCATGGTGACGCCCCGCGCGGGATCCGGCCCCGATGCGGGCGGCCCGTTCGCGGCGGCCTCTGCCAGGTACGCGGCCGGCCTGCCGGTGAGCGGCCTCGGCTGCGACTGACAGCCGGTGATCCCCGTCCGTCTCACGCCGACGCGGGCGGGGCCCACCGGCTGGGCCGGGAACGGGATCCGCGCGCTCGAGGACACCCTGTGGGCGCACGCGACACCTGAGCACGGGCCGGAGCACCTGCGCATCCGCGCGGTGCCGGCCGGGATCGGGGCCGTCGTGTTCATCCTCGCGGCCACCCCCCACGCCGCACGGGCCGCCGCTGCCGCGCTCGCCGCGGGCCCGCCCAGCGGCTATCACCGCCACCACCTCACCGTCCACCACTGACGCACGCAGGCGCAGCCCGAACACGCCCGCCCGCCGCCGTCCCCGTGCCGGCCCCGCGCGCGCCGGCACACCGTCAGCACCGATCCACCCCCCCCGCGGCCGGCCCGCTACGGCTGCTGCTCCCGCCCGTCGGCGCCCTCGCCCTCCACAGCCGCAACGCGTCCACCGGGCACCTCAACCTGGCCTGCCTGCCTGCCTGCGGCGCGCGGGGACCACCGACATGACCGGCCAGGCGGGCACCCCGGCCCTCGGCCGACCCGCCCTCCGCGGCAGGCCCCGGCCCGTACCACCGCCCGACCTGTACCACCGCCCGGCCCGTAGCTCACCGGCAGCTCAGGGCCGGGCACCCACCGACGCCCGTGCTCCCTCCTCCCTCGACCCAGGAGACCCCCTTGCCCAGGAACAGCCGCCGTACGCTCTCCGCCCTGCTCGTGGCAGCGGCCGTGGCCGCCGCGGTGAGCGCCGGTGTCACCCCGGCCCTCGCCGCCATGCCCAATGTGTCCTGCGGAACCGTGACCGCCGCCGACACCTCCACGGCGGCGGCCCTGAACCGGGTCCTGACCGGCAGCCTCAGCAACGCGATGGACTCCTACCGGGTCTCCTGCGCACGGGCGATCGTCAACACCGTCCGTGCGCGGGGCATGTCCGACCGGGCCGCCGTGATCGCCGTCACGACGGCCATCGTCGAGTCGACGCTGCAGAACAACCCCAACGTGCTGGACCACACCAGTGTCGGCCTGTTCCAGCAGCTCGCCAGCTGGGGCAGCACCGCGGACCGCCTCGACCCCGCCTGGTCGACCGGGGCCTTCCTCAACGAGATGGTCAGGCTCTACCCGGGCAACGCCTGGCAGAGCCAGCAGATCGGCGCGGTGTGCCAGGGCGTCCAGCGCTCGGCCTTCCCCGACCGCTACCAGCCCCAGGCCGCCGACGCCCAGCGGATCGTCGACGCCATCTCCCGGCAGGCCCCCGCGACGCCCGCCCAGGCGGCGGCGCCGCTCGGCGACCGCGGATCGGTGATCGGCGCCGACGGCAACAACATCACCTTCACCCGCGACGCGGGAACCGGGCACCTCCAGGTCACCTACCGTCCGGTGTCCAGCAGTTGGGCGACGGCCGACCTGAGCGGCCAGGCGGGCACCGAGCCCTCCGCGGGCGGCGCACCGGCCGCGTTCGTCCAGCCGAACGGGACGGTGGGCGCGGTGACCGCCGATGCCGCCAACGGGCACCTGCGGATCACCTACAAGCCCGCCAACAGCGCCTGGGCGACCAGCGACCTCACCGCGGACTTCGGCGCACCGGTCAGCGACGGCAAGGTGAGCGCCATCGTGGACGGTTCGGGCACGCTGGCCATCTTCAGCCGCAACTCCCTCAACGGGCACGCCAACCTCACCTACCTGCCGACCTCCGGGTCCTGGTCGACCTTCGACCTGACCAACAACGCCGGGACCCCGGCGCCCGGTGGCGGCGCGCCCGCCGCGTTCCTGCAGAACAACGGCACCCTCGGGGTGG
>NZ_JAIZ01000832.1:9097-9563 GCF_000710465.2 Kitasatospora sp. MBT63
GATCTTCAGCCGCAACTCCGGCAACGGGCACGCCGGCCTCACCTACCTGCCGACCTCCGGAGCGTGGTCCACCTTCGACCTGACCGACAACGCCGGGACCCCGGCGCCCGGCGGCGGCGCTCCCGCCGCGTTCCTGCAGAACAACGGCACCCTCGGGGTGGTGACCGCCGACGCTGCCAACGGTCACCTGCGGATCACCTACAAGCCCGCCGACGGCCCCTGGGCCACCAGCGACCTGACCAGCGGCTTCGGCGCACCGGTCAGCGACGGCAACGTCAGCTCGGTCGTGGACGGTTCGGGCACGCTGGCCATCTTCAGCCGCAACTCGCTGAACAGCCACCTCCAGCTGACCTACCTCCCCACCTCCGGGGTCTGGTCCCTGTTCGACGTCACCACCCAGGTCGGTACCCCCAACCTCGGCTGAACCCCACCCCCCCGGGGCCGGGCGGCGTCGAGCCGTCCCGGC
>NZ_JAIZ01000832.1:9591-22858 GCF_000710465.2 Kitasatospora sp. MBT63
GGGCGGCGTCGAGCCGTCCCGGCCCCGAACCACGCGGCGACGGCCCGGACCGGGACCGTCGCCGCCGACGCGTCAGAGGACCGGCCTCCCGGCGGCGTCCGGTGCGGCGGTCAGCAGCGCGGTGATCCCGTCGGCGAGGTGCGGGCCGAGCCGGCCCCAGCCGTCCTTGTAGCCGTAGACGCCGGCCAGCGTGCGGGCCTCGTAGTCGCCGTTCATGATCTCGATGTCGTCGGGCGTGATGAGGGCCGGGTGGGCGACGCCGAGGGCACCGGAGACCTTGATCAGCTCCTTGCGCAGGGCCCGCAGGTAGACGGCCGCCCGGGTGGACTTGGACGTCGGGTCGACGCCGCGGGCCAGCCACGGGTTCTGGGTCGCGATGCCGGTGGGGCACTTGTCGGTGTGGCACTTCTGCGCCTGGATGCACCCGATGGACAGCATCGCCTCACGCGCCACGTTGACCATGTCCGCGCCCAGGGCGAAGGCGACCGCGGCGTTCTCCGGCAGGCCGAGCTTGCCGGAGCCGATGAAGGTCAGGTCGTCGGTCAGCCCCAGCTCGGCGAAGGTGCCGTAGACCCGGGAGAAGCCCATCCGGAACGGCAGGGACACCGAGTCGGTGAAGATCAGCGGTGCCGCGCCGGTGCCGCCTTCGCCGCCGTCGACGGTCACGAAGTCGACACCGCGGTCGCCGCGGGCCATCTGGGTGGCCAGCTCCTGCCAGAAGCCCATCTCGCCGACCGCGCTCTTGATCCCGACCGGCACACCGGTCTCGGTGGCGAGCAGCTCGACGAAGTCCAGCATCGAGTCGACGTCGCCGAACGCGGAGTGCCGCGACGGGGAGGCGCAGTCCTTGCCCACCGGGATGCCGCGGATCGCGGCGATCTCCGGGGTCACCTTCGCCCCCGGCAGCATCCCGCCCAGCCCCGGCTTGGCGCCCTGGGAGAGCTTGATCTCGATCGCCTTGACCGGGGCGCCGGCGACCACGTCCTTGAGCTTGTCGAGGTTGAAACTGCCGTCCTCGTTGCGGCAGCCGAAGTACGCCGTCCCGAGCTGGAGGACGAGGTCGCCGCCGTTGCGGTGGTACGGCGACAGACCGCCCTCGCCGGTGTTGTGCATCGTGCCGGCGAGCGCCGCGCCCTTGTTGAGCGCGGTGATGGCCGCGCCGGAGAGCGAGCCGAAGCTCATCGCGGAGATGTTCACCACGCTCGCCGGCCGGAACGCCTTGGCGCGCCCGCGCGGCCCGCCCAGCACCTTGGCCGACGGCAGGGGTGCCTGCGGGTCGTGGGCGTCGGGCAGCGCGCCGGCGAAGGTGCGCTGCTTCAGGTAGGCGTGCCCCTGCACGTGCTCGACGTCGACGTCGGTGCCGAACCCGAAGTAGCTGTTCTCCTCCTTCGCCGACGCGTAGATCCAGGTGCGCTGGTCACGGCTGAACGGGCGCTCCTCGTCGTTGGAGGTCACGATGTACTGCCGCAGCTCCGGCCCGATCGTCTCCAGCAGGTACCGGGCGTGCCCGACCACCGGGAAGTTGCGGAGCAGCGCGTGCCTCTTCTGGAGGAGGTCGCGGGCGGCCAGGAGCGCCACCGCTGTTGCGGCGGCCGCGCCGATCTTCCGGGCGTGCATGAACGTTCCTCCTCGATGCACGGCTCGATCACCGTGTGGTGGAGCCGTTGTGTCGTGTGGGGCACCCGACGGCGGGCACCCGGCCTTGTGGGCCGCGGCGTCCGTCGAGGAATGCGGAACGATAGTAGGAGCCCGCCCGTCCGGGCCTGCGGCCAGGGGGCCGCCGAGGGGTGGGCCGCCGGACGCTCCCGCACCGGCGGCCCACCCCTCCGCACGTCACAGCCGCTCGTCACCGACCCACGTCACCAGGCCACTTCGCCGGCGTCGGCGAAGAACCCACCGGTCGGGCCGTCGTCGGGCAGGGTCGCGAGCCGGACGGCGATCGCCGCGCCCTGCTCGGGGGTGCGCACGCCGCGGAAGCCGTTGAGATCGGTCGCGACGTAGCCGGGGCAGCCCAGGTTGATCAGGATGCCGGTACCGCTCAGCTCCCGGGCGTACTGGAGGGTGACGGCGTTCAGGAAGGTCTTCGACGGCGCGTACGCCACGGCCACCGGGCCGGCCGTCCGCTCGGCATCCGGCCCGGACTGGCGGGTGAGCGAGCCGACGCTGCTGGACATGTTGACGATCCGGGGCGAGCGGGAGCGGCGCAGCAACGGCAGCATCGCGTTGGTGACGCGCACGACGCCGACCACGTTGGTCTCCATCACCGTCCGGAGGGTGGCGGGGTCGACCCGGCTGGGCTCCTGCGGCGCGCCGCCGGCGATGGCCGCGTTGTTGACGAGCACGTCCAGCCGCCCGGCCCGGTCCTCGATCAGCCGGGCCGCGGCGGCGACGCCCACCTCGTCGGTCACGTCCAGCGGCACGCCGAACGCGTCGACGCCGGCTGCGCGCAGCCGCTCCACCGCGGCCGTCCGGCGTCCGTCGTCGCGGGCGCCGACGCCCACGCTCCAGCCGAGGGCGCCCAGGCCCGCGGCGATCTCGTACCCGATGCCCTTGTTCGCGCCGGTGACCAGCGCAATCGTTCGTTCGCTCATGGGCACCATGCTGGCCCGGCCCCCGGTCGGGGGTCCAAGACCGATCCGGTGGGCATCGATACCCTCCGGGTATGAATCCGGGGTAGCGTGGCCGGATGGAGACCCGGGAACTGCGCTACTTCGTCACCGTCGCCGAAGAACTGCACTTCGGGCGGGCCGCGCAGCGGCTCGGGATCGCCCAGCCACCCCTGTCGCGCGCCGTCCAGCAGCTCGAACGCCGGCTCGGGGCGGCGCTGTTGGACCGGACCAGCCGCACCGTCACCCTCACCGAGGCCGGTGCCGTGCTGCTGGCCGAGGGCCGGGCCGCGCTCGACGCCGTAGCCGCGGCCGAACGCCGGACCCGCCGCGCCGCCGCCTCCACGACCGGCCGGCCCGCCCTGGTCCTGGTCACCAAGGCCGGCGCGTCCAACGAACTGCTGGCGAAGCTGCTCGCCGCGTACGCCGCCGAACCCGGCGCCGTCCCGGTCGACGTCATCCTGTCCGGCCCCGCCGAGCAGGCCCGCCTCCTGCGCGAGGGCCGGGCCGATGTGGCCCTGCTGCACCGGCCGTTCGACCCGACCGACGGGTTCGACACCGAGGAACTCGGCACCGAGGGCCAGATCGCCGTCCTGCCGGCCGGACACCCGCTCACCGCCCGCGCCGAGGTCCGGCTGGCCGATCTCGCGGCACTGCCCGGCCTGCCGCTGCCCCGCTGGCCCGACCCCGACGGCGGCTACCCGCCCGGCCCCGGCCCGAAGGTCCGCGACCACGCGCAACTGCTGCAGCTGGTCGCGCTCGGCCGCGCCTGCGCCCTGTCACCGGAGTCCTGCCGCACCAACCTGCACGACGGCCTCGCCGCCGTCCCGGTGACCGACGCCCCACCGGTCACCACCGTCATCGCCTGGCCGCCGCACAGCCGCTCCCGCGCCGTCGCCGACCTCGTCCGCACCGCCACCCGCCTGTAGCGAGCCGCCCTCGTCGCTGCCTACCGCGCCGCCCGACGCGCCACGCGGTAGCGGAGGCAGACGACCCGGGAGTCGAAGGTCCGGGTCTCGACGAGATCGAGGTCCACCCGGCGCTCGGCCCGCGGGAAGAACGGGACGCCACCGCCGACCATCACCGGGTGGACCCGCGGCCGGTACTCGTCGATCAGACCCGCCGCGGCCGCCTCGGCGGCGAGAGCCGCGCCCCCGATCGCGATGTCGCCGTCCTTAGGCTCGGCCCGCAGCCGCTCGATCTCCTGCGCCAGACCGCCGGAGAGCAGGCGGGCATTGCCCTGCACCGACCGCAGCGTGGTCGAGAACACCACCTTCGGCAGCGGATTCCACACCGCCGCCCACTCCAGCATCGGAGCGGAGAGCGACGGATCCTGCTCGGCCGTCTCCCAGTACAGCATCGTCTCGTACAGCCGCCGCCCCATCAGATGCACACCGACCTGCCGGATCTCGTCCGTGACGAAACGGAAAACCTCGTCGTCGGGCGCCGTCCAGTCGAAGCCGCCGTCCGGCCCGACGATGTAGCCGTCGAGGGAGACACCCATCGAGTAGGTCACGCTGCGCATCCGAACTCCTCCGCCGGGAACAGCTCCGACCCTACGGCCGCCGACCGCCGCGGCAGCCGCTACGGCGCGCCCGAACCCGGCGCCGACGGCGCGGTGACGCCCTGTGACACGGCTCAGACGTGATCCACACGGGCCGCACACACACCGGTGCCACGCTCCGGGCATGCTGATCCACCGGGAGAGGGGAGCGGGAATGGCACGCGTGATGCTGGTCGAGGACGACGACGGGCTGCGGGAGGCGCTGCGCCTGGCACTGGTCGGGCTGGGCCACGAGGTCGCGGTGGCGGCGGACGGCCCGGCCGGACTGGCGGCACTGGCCGCGCCGTCGGCGCCGGCCGCGGAGTGCGTGGTGCTGGACGTGATGCTGCCGGGCATCGACGGGTTCGAGGTGTGCCGGGAGGTCCGCCGGCTCGGACGGCTCCCGATCATCATGCTCACCGCGCGTTCGGAGCCGATCGACATCGTCGCCGGACTGGAGTGCGGCGCCGACGACTACGTGGCCAAGCCGGTCGAGCCACGGGTGCTGGACGCCCGGATCAAGGCGGTGCTGCGCCGGGCGGTCCCGGTCGAGCGGGAGAACGGCGCGGACGGCACGGTCGACCTGGGCCCGGTCCGGGTGGACACCCGGGCGATGACCGTCACCAAGGGCGGCGCACCCGTGGAGCTGACCCCGACCGAACTGCGGCTGCTGCTGGAGTTCGTGACCAACCCGGGCCAGGTGCTGACCCGGCAGGTCCTGCTGGACCGGGTCTGGGACTACGGGTACCTGGGGGACTCGCGGATCGTGGACGCCTGCGTGTGGCGGCTGAGGGCGAAGACCGAGGACGATCCGGCCCGTCCCAGGCTGATCGCCACGGTCCGGGGCGTCGGCTACCGGCTGGACCTGCCGTGAGGCGCCGCACGCCGAAAGGCGGTGCACCGGCCGCCGACGGCCGTCTCGGACTGCGCGGCCGGATCGCGGTGGGCGTCCTGCTCGCCCTGCTGCTGTCCTCGGTCGCACTCTCGGCGCTCTCCTACGGGGCCGAACGGGCAAGGATCGAAAGCGACTTCCGGGCCCGGATGCTGTCCGGTGCGCTCTCCGACCTCACCTCGGCGGCCAACACGGTCCGCACCGGTGACGGCCCGAACGCCGTGGTCCTGACCTTCCAGGCGCTGGCGGTACGGAAGTTCAACACCTTCACGGTCTTCGCCCTGACGCCGGAGGGGACCGTCGCGCCCGACGACCCGTCCGGCCCGTCCGAGCCGCCCGAGGTGTGGCCCGGGCCGAGGCCGACCCTGATCACGGACGCGAGTACCGCCCAGATCACCGCGACCCCGGTCGCCGACTTCCTCACCGCCGACCTCCGGCACCAGGCACTGAGCGAACGGGACCTGGTGGTTCGGCGCCTCCCGGGCACCGACTGGCTCGCCGTCGGCGCGGTGGTCGGGCAGCAGGGGCCCGACGACCACTACCCGGGGCAGCCGGTGCTGGCGGTCGAGTACCACTCCCTGGCGGCGGTGGACCAGCAGGCCGCCTTGTACCTGCGCGGTCTTCTGCTGGTGACGGGGATGACCGTCCTGGTGGGTGTGGTGTTCGCCTGGCTGGTGGCCGGGCGGGTCCAGCGGCCGGTCCGGGCGGCGGGCGCGGCGGCGCGGGCCTTCGGGGACGGGGACTTCTCGGTCCGCCTGCCGGTCCGCGGGCGGGACGAACTCGCTTCGCTCAGCCGCGAGTTCAACGGCATGGCGGACCGGCTCGCCGAGGCTGTCGGGCAGCTCACCGCACACGAGGCGCGCCACCGCCGCTTCGTCGCCGACGTCAGCCACGAACTGCGCACCCCGACCGCCTCGCTGCTCGCCGCCGCCACCGCACTGGAAAACCCGGGTACCCGGGACGAGGCGGTCCGGCTGGTCGCTCCGCAGCTGCGCCGGCTGTCGGTGCTGACCGAGGACCTGCTGGAGATCTCCCGGATGGACGCGGGTGAGGCACATCTCGACCGCCGGCCGGTGGACCTGGCGTACCTGGCGGCCGACGTCCTCGCCCACTGCGCGGACCCGGACGCGGTCACGCTGGAGCGGTCCGGGGAGAGTGTCGTAGCGGTGGACGCGAGGAGGCTGCACGGGGTGCTCTCCAACCTGGTCGGCAACGCGCTGCGGCACGGCGCCGCGCCGGTGCGGGTGACGGTGGACGGTACGGCGGCGGCGGTCACCATCAGGGTGGCCGACGCGGGGCCCGGCGTGCCCGCGGAGCTGCGGGGGCGGATCTTCGACCGCTTCGTGCGCGGCGACACGGCCCGCTCCGGCGGGCCGGGCCACGGGCTGGGGCTGTCGATCGCGCGGGAGAACGCCCGGCTGCACGGCGCCGACCTGGAGTTGGCGGCGGGGGACACCGCGGGGCTGGCCACGGGCGGTCCCGGGGAGCCGGAGGCGGGCGGCGCGGTGTTCGTCCTGCGGGTGCCGAAGGTACCGGCCGACACGGAGTGACGGTGCGTCGGCCCGGCCCGCATCCGGGAGCAAGGGATACGGGCCGGGCCGTGCACAGGCTCGGTCAAGAAGGTGAAAAGAACTTGTAACGTTCGACCCCTTCCCCTCCTGAGGCTGGATCTGACACATTGCGCCCACCCTTACTTGTCATGGGCGCGACCGGAGTGGTCCGCGCCACCTGGTCCTCGGAGGACGACGACTTGTTCTCGCTCATATCCAGCCGGCTGACCCGCTCGGCCGTCGCCGTCGCCGTCGCCGCCCTCGGCACGGCCGCGGCCCTGATCGCCCCCACGGGCGCGGCCGCGGCCGCACAGCCCGCCGCCGCCCAGGCGGCCCCCGCACCGGCCGCCGCCTGGGCGGCCGGCACCCGGGCCTACCTGGTCATCACCGCGCCGGGTGACACCTCCGCCGTCCGCACGGCCGTCGCCGGCAATGGCGGTTCGGTCTTCGCCTCCTACGACGCGATCGGCGTGATCGTCGCCCACTCGGCCTCCGCCACCTTCGCCGCGACCCTCCGTCAGGTCGCCGGTGTCCAGCAGGTGGGAGCGACCCGCACCTCCGACGTGCCGGCCGACGCCTACAACCCGGCGCTGCCCGCCAACCCGGCCCAGGCCGCCACCACCCTGACCGAGACCAACCGCTGGGACATGACCCGGATCAAGGCCGACCAGGCCTGGGCCGTCACCACCGGCTCGGCCGCCGTCAAGGTCGGCGTCCTGGACACCGGCGTCGACGACCAGCACCAGGACCTGGCGCCCAACTTCGACGCCGCCGACTCCGCCTCCTGCGCGTACGGCAAGGCCGACACCCGGACCGGCGCCTGGCGGGACGTGGACACCCACGGCACCCACGTCGCGGGCACCATCGCGGCGGCGAAGAACGGCAAGGGCGTCGTCGGCGTCGCGCCGGGCGTGAAGATCGCCTCGGTCCGGATCGCCGAGCCGGGCACCACGCTGTTCTTCGCGGAGAACACCGTGTGCGGGTTCATGTGGGCCGGCGACCACGGCTTCAAGGTGACCAACAACAGCTACTACACCGACCCGTGGCAGTTCAACTGCCCCGACAACGTCGACCAGGCCGCCATCATCGAGGGCGTCCGGCGGGCCGAGGCGTACGCCGAGGGCAAGGGCTCGCTCCAGGTCGCCGCCGCGGGCAACTCCAACTACGACCTGGCCAACAAGACCACCGACTCGGCGAGCCCCAACGACTCGACCCCCGGCACCCGCACCATCACCAACGCCTGCATCGACATCCCGACCGAACTCCCCGGCGTGGTCACGGTCGCGGCGATGGGCAACGGCAACGTCAAGGCCTCCTACTCCAACTTCGGGCGCACCGTCATCGACGTCGCCGCGCCCGGCGGCGACGGCGCCGACGGCGTGTACTCCACCCTCCCGGGCGGCAAGTACGGCACCAAGAGCGGCACCTCGATGGCGTCCCCGCACGTCACCGGCGTCGCCGCACTGATCGCCAGCACCAACCCCACGCTCACCCCGGCCGACATCCGGGCCAGGCTCGCCGCCGACGCCACCGACACGCCCTGCCCGTCCGACAGCCGCTGCACCGGCACCACGGCCAACAACGCCTTCTTCGGCGACGGCCAGGTCGACGCGCTGAAGGCGGTCGGCGGCACCACCCCGCCCGCCGGCCCGTACTTCGAGAACCTCACCGACGTCGCCGTCACCGACAACGCCACCGTGGAGAGCCCGATCACCGTCACCGGTGTGACCGGCAACGCCCCCGCCGCCCTCAAAGTCGGCGTGGACATCAAGCACACCTACCGCGGTGACCTGGTGGTCTCACTGGTCGCCCCCGACGGCACCGTCTACCTGCTCGAGGACTTCCCCGACAGCGACAGCGCCGACAACGTCATCAAGACCTACACGGTCAACGCCTCCTCCGAGGCCGCCAACGGCACCTGGAAGCTGAGGGTCCGCGACATCGCGGCCCAGGACACCGGCAAGATCGACGCCTGGAACCTCACCTTCTGACCCCTCCGACCCTTCCGAACCGTCCCCTCCTGCCCACCAGCACCGCCCGCCCCGCCCGGGCGCGGGCGGGCCGGGCGCGGCGGGAGAGGGCGGTGGGAGGGGGCGGCGGAGTGCGGTGGGGTGCTAGAAATCCCTGGTGGACGATCATCCTGGACCCCCGACCGTGCGCGTCTTCGTGGCGCTGGCCCCGCCCGACGACGCCAAGGACGAGCTGGCGCGGGCCCTGCAGCCGATGTACACCGGGCATCCGCAGCTGCGGTGGAACCGGATCGAGGACTGGCACATCACCCTGGCCTTCCTCGGCGAACTGCCGTCCGCGGCAGTGCCGCTGCTGCGAGCGGTGCTGGCCCGCCGGGCGGCGTCGTACCCCGCGCTGCAGCTGGGCCTGCGGGGCGGCGGCCACTTCGACGGCCGGCTGCTGTGGAGCGGGATCGACGGCGACCTGGAGGGGCTGCACCTGCTCGCCGCCGACGTCCGCGACCTGGTCAGGTCCTGCGGCATCGAGTTCAGGGACCGCCCGCTGCGCCCGCACCTGACCCTGGCGCGGTCCCGCCGTGACGATCCCGTCGGCGTGCCGCAGGCCGCGGCCGCACTGACCGGGTTCGTGGGCCGGCCGTGGCGCACCGAGCAGCTGCACCTCGTCGGCAGCAACATCGGCCGCGGCCCGGGGCCGATCCGCTACCGCGACATCGAGGCGTGGAGGCTGGGCGCCGGCCACGGTGCCGGCCCCGGCCGGGAGGAACCCGGGACAGCTATGGCTACCGGCGAGTAGCCTGCTGCTGGCGACCGACGGGAGACAGACGATGACCGGGACCATCAGCGGGGCCGAGGCGTTCTTCGAGCAGCTCTCGCAGGAGCGGTTCGCCCCGACCGGGTACACCCGGGGGCCGTGGGACGCGGACAGCCAGCACGCCGGGCCGCCCGCCGCCCTGCTGGGCCGGGCGGTGCTGCTGCGCCCGGGCGCCCGGGAGGACCTGCGGGTGGCCCGGATGACCTTCGAGATCCTGCGGCCGGTGCCGCTGCAGCCGCTGACCGTGGCCACCCGGGTCCTGCGGGCGGGGCGCAGCGTGGAGCTGGTGGAGGTCTCGCTGGCCGTGGACGGCGGCACCGAGGTGATGCGGGCGACCGCGCTGAGCATCCGTACGGCTCCCGGCTCGGTGCCGGAGGTCGCGCGGGAGCCCGAGGTGGCACCGGTCGGGCGGTCCCGCCCGGCACCGTTCTTCGCGGTGCCCTGGGAGCAGGGCTACCACAGCGCCATGGAGTTCCGGTTCGCGGCCGGGTCCTTCCTGGAGCGGGGGCCGGCCGCCTGCTGGATGCGGATGCGGGTGCCGCTGGTGGCGGGGGAGAAGACCGACCCGCTGGACCGGGTGCTGGTCGCGGCGGACTCCATCAACGGGGTCAGCAACGAACTCGACTTCACCTCGCACCTGTTCGTCAACCCGGACCTGACGGTGAACCTGCACCGCCACCCCGTCGGCGAATGGGTCTGCATCGATGCCCGGACCGCCGTCGCCCCGGACGGGATCGGCGCGGCGGAGGCCGGACTCCACGACGAGCGGGGCCCGATCGGCCGCGCCGCGCAGAGCCTGTTCGTCGCCGCCCGCGGCTGACGGCACCCGGGCCCGGCCGGGTCGGCCGGGCGTCCCTTCGTGAGGAAGCAGCCGATGTCACGTCAGTTCGAGATCGAGGAGTCCATCCTGGTCGACGCCGCTCCCGAGGTGCTCTACGGGCTGGTGTCGGACCTGCGGGCGATGGGCCGGTGGAGTCCGGAGTGCCGCCGGGTCTGGCTGGCGGGGCCGGCCGCCCGGCCCGGCACCCGGTTCGTCGGGTTCAACCGGCGGGGCCCGTTCGTGTGGTTCACCACGGGCCGGGTGACGGTGGCCGACCCGGGCGCCGAGTTCACCTTCGACGTGGGCGTGTTCGGCCTGCCGATCGCGCGCTGGCGGTACCGGTTCGAGCCCGAGGGCACCGGCACCCGGGTCACCGAGTCCTGGCAGGACCTGCGAACCGGCCGCGGCGCCCGGGCGGCGGAACTGCTGGGCCTGGTCTTCGCCGGCACCGGCCCCGAACGCCGGATCGAGGTCAACCGTGCCGGCATCCGCACCACCCTGGCCCGGCTGGCCACGGCCGCGGCGGGCGCCCGGCCTGCCTGACCTGTGCCCAGGCAGCGTGGGTGCGCCTGCGATCGGAGTTCCGGATCCTCCGGCAGCTTCTAGGATCTTCGTCATGGCAACGCGACTTGTACAGATCAACATGAAGGCCCAGGACGACACCGCGCTCGGCCGGTTCTGGGCGCAGGCACTCGGGTGGGGTGTCGACAGCGAGGGGCCGGGCGTGACCAACCTCGAGCCCGTGGGGCTCGCCTACCCCGACCCCGCCGCCGTCTGCATCGACCTCATCGCCCGCCCGGAACCCAAGACGGGCAAGAACCGGGTGCACCTCGACCTGGCCACCACCTCGCCCGCCCACCAGGCGGAGCTGGTCGCGCGGCTGAAGGACCTCGGTGCGACGCTCGCCGACGTGGGCCAGGGTGACGTGCCGTGGACGGTGATGGCCGACCCGGAGGGCAACGAGTTCTGCGTCCTGGAGCCCCGCCAGGTCTACGGGGACACCGGGCCGATCGCCGCCGTGGTGGTCGACTGCGCCGACCCGCGGGCGATGGCCCGGTTCTGGGACGGGGCGATGGACTGGACGCTGCACGAGGTCGCCGACGACCACGCGACCCTGCGGTCCGCCGCGGGTGTCGGCCCCTACCTCGAATTCGTCCGCACCCCCGACACCAAGAGCGGATGGAACCGCGTCCACCTCGACGTCGCTCCCTACCGCGGTGACGATCCGGCAGCGGAGGAGGCCCGGCTGCTTGCGCTGGGCGCCACCGATTCCGGTGTCGACCGGTCCGAGATCTCCTGGGTGGTCCTCGCCGACCCGGAGGGCAACGAGTTCTGCCTGCTCAGCCCGCGCTGACCCCAGGGCAACGGCCCCCGCCGCCCGGCGGGGGCCGGGTCGGCGCCATCCGGCTGGGGCCGGGTCAGGCGGACATCCCGAAGGCCCCGCCGACGGGCTGCGGCGGCAGGGTGAGGAGCAGGGCCGAATAGGCGCGGTCGGCGCAGTTCCGGCACCAGGTGTAGCGGTCCCGGAAGGCGGCCGGGTAATCGCCGGCGTCCTGGGCCAGCACGTCGGCGCAGCCGCCGGGCACGCGGGAGTACACCGCCAGCTGCTCCACGACCGCCTGGCACACCGCCTCCGGGCTCGGCCGGTCGGCTGGCCTGAGCGGCGAGAAGTACAGGGCCTGGGCCCAGATCCGGACGATCTGCTCGTGCAGGCCGCGGCAGGGCCGGTCCCCGCCGACCGCGAGGAGGGGGAGCGGGGAGGCGGTCCGCGGTGCGGTCGGAGTCGTCATGGCTGCCTACTTCGGGTCGGGGGCGGACGCTGCCGCCCAGGCGGTTCGACCGGTCGGCGGCCCCAGGAGCCGCCCGCCCCGCGGCGCCCGTGGCCGGGTGCGTCCGGGCCCTGTAGCGGACGGCACGGCCCTCGAGCGCCGGTGGAGCCGGAGCCGCCCGCGCCGGGCGACCGGCTCCGAGGCCGTGGCGGGCACCCCCGGCCGCCCCGCGCACCGGGTGTCCGAGGCCTCCCGTACGCTCGGGCGACACCCCGGAATCCGGAGCGGCCGGTGCCCGGCCGGTCCCTTCGACGAGAGAACACCGTGGATCGATCCGACGACGAGCGCGCCGACTTCGCCCGCCTCGACGCCCTGCTGACGGAGCTGCACCCGCGCCACGGCGCCACGCGCCGCGCCGCGCCGCCCGCCGCCGACGTACCCCGCAGGCTGGCCGCCCTGTGGCAGGGCATCGGCGTCAGCGAAGTGACCGTGGCGCCGGGCGCCCGGACCAGCACGGGCACGGCCGAGAGCCGGCAAATCATGGCCGAGGTCTTCGAGGAGTGGTTCGACGACGCCGAGCGCCGCGACCGCTGGGGCGTGGAACCGGACGACCACGGCCCGGCCTGGGCACGGCTGGGGCCGCGGTTCCGGGTGCTGGCCGCCCGCGGACCGCGCAGCGAACTGGCGGCGGTGCTGGACGAGGTAGCGGTCACCGACGAGTCGGCCGGCGACGACGATCCGCCGGTGGTCGTGGTGCGGAGCGACGGCCGGCCGGTCCACCGCTGGCACGGCAGCGCGGTGGAGTGGCAGATCCGGCAGATCCTGCAGCGGGCCGCGCTGCACCGCTCGGCGCGCTTCGATCCGCGCTGCGGGCTCACCGGCGAGCCCGTCCTCCCGTCCGTCTATCCCTGGCTGGAGGTGCTCGGCGACGGAGTCTGGCGGCTGGGCGAACCCGGACTCGCACGTCAGGACGTCCGCCCCGCACTGCCCGACCTGCTGATCTTCCGCTCGCCGGCCCACTACTTCGCCCTCGCCCGGAGCGTCGACGACGCGACACTGGCGCGCCTGCACCCGCCGGGCCCCGGCCGACTGATCGTCACCGCGGCGGCGCTCGACCTCGACGGGACGGACGTCCGCCGAGTGCCCCGCGACCGCCGGGCGCCGTTCGACCGGACGGTGGAGGCGATCGCCCGGATCGGCGGCGCGGACGTGTGGGTCGAGAGCCTCGGCGACCAGGCCGTCCTGCACTGCGACCCGCGGCACCGGACGGCGATAGGCCAGGAACTGACCCGGCTCGGCGGGCGCG
>NZ_JAIZ01000832.1:22961-28859 GCF_000710465.2 Kitasatospora sp. MBT63
TGAACGTCCACACGCAGAGGGACGCGCCCGACCCCGACGGGCGGGCGCTCGACGGGTCGGACCTCGACCGGGTCGGCGCCGAGGCCCGGGCCATCCGCGAACTGCTGGAACGCCAGTCGCTGCTCTACCGCAGCACCGTCCGCCCGATTCCCTTCGAACCCGCCGAACCCCCGCTGGTCCGCGCCTTCTGGGAGACGGTCGGCTGGGCCCCGCTGTTCGCCGCCGGACGGATCACGAACCCGCACGCCGCACCGGGGATCACCACGGTGCGCCAACGCCTCGCCGAGTACGGCACGGAGGAGCACTTCACCCTCACCGAGGCCGACCTCCCGTCCCGCTACCGCCTGGTGTACGCCGACAACGACGGCATCGGCTTCGCGGTCACCGACGAACGCGAGGGCGTCGCCGATCCGGCGGTGCTGAGCGTGCTCTGGGACGACAACGAGATCGTGCCGTACGCACCCAGCTACCTCCGGCTCTCCGCCGAGGCCGTGCTGAGCGCCGCGTTCGACTCCTGGTACTCGCTCTGGCTGACCGCACCCACCGAACGGACGCTGGTGCCCGGCGGGGGAGCGGCGGAACGACCGTTCCCGCTCCTGGCACCGGGTGCCCACCGGCTCGATCCGGACCGCTGGCTGCTCCGCTCCACGGAACAGTCCGGGCCGACGACGGCCTGGCTGCTCGCCGCCACGGGCTTCGAGCACCTGGTGGAGTGGCTGCACGGGCAGGACCTGGGCGGGCTGCGCATCGCCCGGCTGCCCGGCGACACCCTCCGCCGCACCGGGCCGCTCCGGGTGGCCGACGGCACACCGGTCCGGCTCTCCGGCAGCGACGCCCCCGACCCGGACCGCAGCCTCCGGGCAGGCTGGATCGGCGGCATCGCGGTGATCGTCGAGGAACGAGGTGACAGGCTGACCATCGCGGTGAACCCACGCCACCGCGCAGCGCTGGAGGGGCTCCTGGACGGCGAGTTGCTCTGACCGGGACCGTCTGCCGGGTTGGCGGCGGCGGGGCCGGAACCGGTTCGACCGGTGCCGGCGCCGCTGGGCCGCACAGCACTCAGGCCGGTGCCGTCGGCCATGGCGGGTCCCGTAGCGGTCGACGTCGCCGTTGGCGGCGCTCCGCCCGGCCTTCGACGCGTTCGTCCGACAAATTCGCTACCCGGCGGCCGGAGTGCCGTGATACACAACCGAGGTGTCGAACACTTTGGAGTTCCCCGAGGTCCTGCGGCTGATCGAAGAACGCTCGGCTGCGTTCCGCGCCGCGATCGCGTCCGCCCCCGACCTCGACGTCCAGGTTCCGGGCTGCCCGGACTGGACGCTGCGCGAACTGGCGCAGCACCTCGGCGACGGCCGCCGCCGCCAGGCCGCCATCGTCGCGGCGGGCCCGGGCGCCGAGCCCCCGGCGAGGACGGACCCCAAGGGAGCCCCGACCGCGCCCCGCGACCGCGAAGCCCTGGACGCCTGGCTCGCCGAGTCGACCGAGCTCATGCTCGACGCGATGCGCGAGGCCGGCCCGGACCGCGGCTGCTGGACCTGGTGGGGCCGCTCGCAGGCCCCGGAGACCAGCGGAGCCGTGGCCCGGCACCAGATCCAGGAGATCGCCGTCCACACCTACGACGCCCAGCTCGTCCAGGGGGCCGCACAGCCGCTGCCGACGGACGTCGCGGTCGAGGGCGTCGACGAGTTCCTGACGACCGTCTCCGCGACGACCGTCCCCTGGCCGTTCAAGCCGGCGACCATCGACCTGCACGCCACCGAGGGCCGCTCCTGGCGCCTGACCCTCGACGCCGACGGCGTCCGCTGCGACGACCTCGCCGCCGACGCGGAGCCGGGCGACATGGCGATGCGAGGCGCAGCGAGCGACCTGGTGCTGTACTTCTACGCGCGCGCCCCGCTCGACAGCGTGGAGACCACCGGTGACACCGAGCCGATGGAGCAGCTCGCAGAGTGGGACCCGAACGCGTAGGACGCGCACTGGTGACGCATCTGCCGGTGGTGCGCGCGCTCCTGCGCGCGCTCGTGCGCGCGCCACCGGGCCCGGGGTTGCGGACATCGCGCGGCTGCGGGCAGGCCGAACGCCTGCCGCCCCGGTTCCGGCCCCGCCACCGCCAACCCGGAGGACGTTCCCGGTCGGAGCGCCAGGAACCGGTCGGGCGACCGGCAAATCGTCGGCCGGGACAGCTCGCACGGCCGCCAGAGGGCCTCGTCGACCTACGACGCGTCTGCCACAGTGGCGGGCATGGAATGGCAGTCCGAGAGCCCGGACCTCTGGGCGTTCCTGGGGTCACTGCGCCGCGGTGAGATCCTCTCCGGCACCGTCGCGGCGATCGAGCGGTTCGGGGTCTTCGTGGCCTTGGACGACGGACCGGAGCATCCGATGTTTCCGGGCGTCGGGTTCATCACGATCCCCGAACTGTCCTGGCGGCACATCGATGCTGCGACCGACGTCGTCGAGGTCGGACAGCGCGTCCCGGGCGAGTTCCTCCAGTTCGACACGTACAACGCGGAGGCCAGGCTCTCCTTGCGCGCGCTGCTGCCCGACCCCTTCCAGGCCTTCGCCGACCACGTGACGGCGGGTCACGCACTGCGCGGGACGGTCGTCCGAGTGCTCCCCTTCGGCGCCTTCGTCGACATCGGAGACGGGGTCGTGGGACTGGTGCCCTTCAAAGAGGTCCACGGCAGGCCCGCAACCGGTACGCCGGAGGTCTTTCAGGTCGGGGCCGAGGTGTCCGTCGTCGTCACGGACGTCGAGCGGCCACAGCGGAGGGTGTTCCTCGCGGTGCCGGAGGAGTATCGGGCGCTCCGGGCGTCGAGGCGCCCTGCGGCGCGGGCTGAGAAGTACGTACTCCCGTAAGGGCCGTGGGGATCGCCGGCCCGCGGACCGATCCGGTACGGGCCAGGCTGACCGCCGGAGCACCGTCGCCGAGGCCACCCGCCTGGTCAGGGCGCTGCGCTGACGGAGCTTCATCGGCGAGTGGCCTCCCGTTGGTCATGTGGTGGTCATATTGCCCGGGTAGCCTCCCCCGCTGGATACATGTCAAGGACACGGTGGGGGAAGCGGTGAACGTCCGGCTGCTCGGAGCGGTCTCGGCGGACGGTGCGGACGGCGAACGGCCGCAAACGTGCACCTCGCCACGGACACCGATGCCGACACGACGGCACGTCAGGCCATCGCCGCAGAGCCGCACGACGTCGAGCGCTCCCGCGCGGCCGCGGGCGACGCCGACACCCGGGCCACGCACCCGCGACCGCTGGGTCCCCGGCCGCCGCGCAGCCGGCCGCTGCCACCAGGTCCGCCCCGCCGTGCCGCGGACTGACCCGCGCCCGCCCGTCGAACCCCGCACTGACGAAGGAACACCATGAGCAACGACGAGCCGGCCGGCGTCGAGACCGAGGCCACCGCCCTGGTCGAACCCGCCCACCTGGCCCTCTCGGCCACCGAAGGCGTGAGGGTCGGTCAACCGGCCGAACCGCTGCTCCGCGCTGAAGAGGCGACCCCCGCGTTCCGGGTCGGCACCGTCGCCACCGAGGGCACACCCGCCGAACCGCTGCTCCAGGCACGGAGTACCCAACTGCAGGCCGAGCCGCTGCTCCAGGCACGGAGTACCCAGCTGCAGGCCGAGCCGCTGCTGGCACCGACCGAGGCCGTGCCCGCGGAGCGGATGCTGCAGGACCGGGTCGCGGCGCAGCCCGCCGAGGACGGCGTCCCCCTCGAGCCGTTGCGCCGGATGACGGCCACCATGCCGGCCCAGCAGGCACAGCCCCTCACCAGGACGGACGCGGTCAAGCGCACCGCCGCGTCCGGCGACGGCGGGGGCGGCGCCGGGCAGGGGTTCGAGGTCCACCCGGAGCAGTACCAGGCAGCGGTGTCGCCGATGCTCGCCGCGTCCGAGCAGGTCCGCACGGTGTACACCTCGTTGAGCGCGTTCCTGCCTTCGCTGGAGGCGCAGAACCCGTGGGGCAACGACGAGTCCGGCAAGAAGTTCGCCGAGGGCGAGAAGGGCTACCTGAAGTACAGCAAGGACACGCTGGACGTCGTCAAGGGCCTGCCCGACGCCCTCAAGGGCATCGCCGACGGCCTGAAGGCGATGGCCGAGGGCTACGAGGGCGCGGACGAGGCGATCGCCGGCGCGTTCGACGGCATGGACACCGGCGCGAACCCGATTCCCGAGGCGCCGTTGCTGCCGAGCGCCCCGGTGAACAACCCCGTACACATCCCGGTGACCCCGCGGATCGTCCAGAGCGGAAGGCACTGACCAGATGGCTGTCGAACTCCCCGAGCCCCTCCAGTGGGTGCTCCTGCTGCTCGCGGGCTGCCGGTGGCCGGAGGCGGACGAGGACCAGCTCCGCGACATGGCCGATCACTGCCGCAAGGCCGCGGAGAGCCTGAAGGACGCCGCGCAGAGCTCCGACGCCGCGATCAAGCGCGCGCTCGACGGACAACGAGGCCTGGCGGCCGAGGCGTTGGGCAAGTACTGGGACAAGTTTGCCACCGGCAAGGGCACCCAGGAGGACCCCGGCTACCTGCCCGGCGCGATCAACGCGCTCGACGGCATGGGCGACATGCTGGAGCAGATGGCCAACTCCGCAGAGACCGCGAAGATCCAGATCATCGCGCAGCTCGGCATCCTGGCCTTCGAGATCGCCACCGCCGAGGCCGAGGCCCCGTTCACCGCGGGCGCCTCGCTGCTCCAGGTGCCGGTGGCGATCGGCGCCAGCCGGGCCGTGGTCTCCACCCTGCTGAAGACCCTGCTCAAAGAGATGATCACGATGGCGGCCAAGCAGGCCGCCCAGATGGCCGCGATCAACCTGCTCGCCCAGGGCATCGAACTCGCCGAGGGCCACCGCAAGAGCATCGACATGAAGGAGGTCGGCCAGAACGCGCTCGGCGGCGCGGTCGGCGGGGCGTCCGCCCATCTGATCGGCAAGGGCATCGGCGGCGCGGGCAAGAAGCTCGGCGCGGAGGGTGCGCTGAACTCCACGGCCGGCAAGATGGCCACCGGCGCGGCCGTCGGCGTCGGCGCGGACGTCTCCACCCAGCTCATCACCACCGGCAAGGTCGACAGCGAATCCCTGCTCGGCTCCGGCCTCTCCGGCGGTGCGGGCGCGGGCCTGCACGCCGGCGCCGCCGCGATCAAGGGCCACGCCAACGCCCCCAAAGCCGCCGAGTTGCCGCACCTGGACACGCCGGCCTCCGGCTCGCGCGGCATCGGCGAGGACGGCCCGCCCACCTTCTCCAGGTCCGCCGCCTCGTCGGGAGGCGGCAGCTACCACGGCCCGACCGGCGAGGGCGGGGGCGGATCCACCACTCGCTCCCTCGACGGCGGGAACGGCGCGGGGAACGGGTCCGGGACCGGTGGAGGGGAAGGCCTGGGCGGGGGATCGCACGCCGGGACGGACACGGCTGCGGGTTCGGGCCCGGGTTCGAGCGGGTCACGGGTGAACGGGCTGATGCCGTTCGGCTCCGCGCGGGTGAGCGAGACTCCGTCGCAGGTCGGGTCGACAGGTGGTGGCAGCCACCCGGCACCGGCCACCCACGAGGCGGAGGGCGGTAGTTCGGGCGGCGCCGCGCGCTCGTTCGACCCCCCGGCTCAGCACGCGGGCGGCAACGAACCGACGGCCACGCAGGAGCAGTCCCCGCGCCAGGCGACCACCGCACCGAGCCACGAGTCGGCGGCGATCCGGCCGGATGCCGCTGCGGCGGCATCCCACGAGCCGGTGTCGCGTCAGGAGGCCGGTGCCCGGGAGCCGGTGGAGCAGCGGGTCGGGCAGGAGTCCGCGCCCCGGCAGGAGCAGCCTGTCCAGGAGCCGGTCGCCGCGCGCAGTGCGGACGAGTCGGCGTCGACCCGCTCGGACGCCGCTGCGGCGGCATCCCACGAGCCGGTGTCGCGTCAGG
>NZ_JAIZ01000832.1:28869-50241 GCF_000710465.2 Kitasatospora sp. MBT63
CGTACAGGAGCCGGTCGCCGCGCGCAGTGTGCACGAGCAGGCGTCGACCCGCCCGGATACCGCTGCGGTGGCGTCGCACGAGCCGGCCCCGCGTCAGGAGTCGGTCGCTCACGAGCCGGTGATGCAGGGCAGCGGGCAGGAGTCGGTGCTGCGGCACGACCAGCTCTCGCACGAGCCGACGGCGGGTCAGGAGCCGGCTCCGCACCAGCAGGTCGCGGAGCGCGGCGGCGCCCAGGAGAGCGTGCCACGGCAGGAGCAGCCGCTGAACGAGTCTCCGGTCGGGCGCGGCTCCGACGAGGGCGCGCCGCGGCAGGAGCAGCCCGTGCGTGAGCCCGTCGTCGAACGTACCGGGCAGGAAGGCACGCCGCGGCAGGAGCAGCCGCCGCACGAGTCCGCCGTGGAACGCGGCAGCCACGAGGGCGTCTCGCGGGACGAGCGGCCCGTCGAGTCCGGCGGGCCTCGGTCGGCTGCCACCCCCGTACACGAGCAGCAGACCGTGACGGCCGGTTCCTCCGCCGGGCACACGGCTCCGCCGGTGCGCGAGACGGTGGCGGAGCCGTCGGACGTCCCTGCGCAGGGGAGTGGTACGGGGCCCGTGCCCAACCTGTCCGGGGTACTCGGCGGTGCCGCACACGCGTCGGGGGCCGGAGGCAACACCAACCTCGACGGCGGGACCCGGATCTCCGGCGGCCACACGCCGACCCGTACCGAGCCGGAGCAGGCGCTGCCCGGCCAGGTCGTCCCACCCGACGCGTCCTCGTCGTCCGTCACCCAGAGCCCGAACGTCACCCCGCCGACGGCCGGCGGGTTCGTACCCGGCCCGGTCGCGGGCAGCGGCTCCACCGGTCACCAAGGCGGCGGCGGCCGGCCCAGCTCCGGGACTCACTCGATTCCGCCCGCGCCCAAGCCGCCGGCCGTGCGGCCCAGTACGCCCACCGGCTCCGGCGGCACCATCCGCCCTGGCACCGGCCGCGGCCGCGACGGAGACCTGACGCCGCCACCGCCGCCGCCACCACCGCCGTCCGCGTCGGCGGCGGTGAAGCCGGAGCACTCCACCTCCGAGGGCAACGGCGTCACCCCGCACACCGCCAACACCACGAGCACCGCCGCCCCGGTGCACGACCACCAGGACGGGACGACCGAAGGCACCACCCGCACCACCCCGCCCACGCCCACGACCGGCCACGACCCGGTCCCGGCCCGTCCGGGCCAGGAACGCGGCACCACCCCCGCGACGAACGAGAGCCTCCCGTCACCTGCGCACCGGGCCGCCACCGAGGTCGACTTCCCGCCGCCGGGATCACGTGTGAAGGTGGCGGCCGACGGGCTCTGCCTGCTCCACTCGGTCGCCGTCAGCGCACCCGACCTGGTGGGACCGCGGACGGCGGAGTCCGGCGGCGTCGCCAGGCGGCTGCAGACCGCGGTCGAGCAGCACTTCAGTGAGCTTCCCCCGGAACGCTGGCCGACCGAGGTGGTGTCCAACTACCGCCACCACATGCTCGGCCGGCCGGGGCTGGGCGAGCGTGACCTGCTCGAGCACCTCCCGGCCGACGTCCGGGACGGGTACGCCGGGATGCCGCTCGACGATCTGAGGGAGATCGTCGGCGACCACCTCGCCCACAACGCACCGCCGCCGTCGCCCCGCGAGCGGGAAGCCCTGCTCCGGACCGTCGGGGACTGGGAGAACCGCTGGCTGACCAACGAGGGCGAGATGCTCCCCGCTGCCGCGGCCCATGCGCTGGGCCTTCGGATGCGGGTGGTCGGCCACGACGGCACCCCGCTCGCCGTCTTCGGACCCGCGGACGGGCGGGCGGTGACGGTGTACCACCGGGGCAACCACTACGACGGCAGTGAACCCGTGGCGTCCACGTCGACGGACACCCACCCGCCGGCCGCCACCCGCGAGGGCACGCCGGCCCCCACCCCGGAGAAGTCCGGCGAGAAGCCGGCCGCGCCGAAGGATCCCGCTCCGGAGAAGAGCGGGGAGAAGCCGGTCGCGCCGAAGGACCCCGCCTCGCCGGAGACCCACGAGAAGTCACCGGAGTCCCACGAGAAGCCGACGGTGACGCCCGAGGCCGAGCAGCAGCCGTCCCAGCAGCAGCACACCACCGCAGATCCCGAGCCGAAGCCCGAGCCCGAGCCGAAGCCCGAGCCCGAGCCGCAGCCGGAGCCGCAGCCGCCGCACCAGGATGCCGCTGGTCCCCGGCCGATCGCAGGTACCGACCTGGTGGTCGGGCTGACCGAGAACGAAGCGGCGGTCCGGGACAAGGTCATCGCCGTCCTCGAACAGGCCGTCCCAGGGGACCGGGCCGCGGCCCGGGCCTTCGCCGACGCCCACTTCGGCCCGGCGACCCTGCGCCCCATACTCAGTGCGCTCTCCCGCGGCGAGGTGTGGACGGCCCCGCTCGAGGGCAACGGCTGGAGCGGCAGCATCAAGCTGCGCGGCCAGGTCACCGAGTCGACGCACCTGCGCACCGAGAAGATCGAGTTCGAGAACGGCGCCGACCGGACGGTGGCGACCGGGACCGGCCGCGACGCGCAGTGGCAGTACAACATCGGTGTCCAGGCCCGGCAGTCGGGCGGGGGCGCGGAGCCGGCGGAGCTCGCCGCCTACTTCCACGACCGCGGCCACGGCGAGGTCAACCTGGACCTCGGCGGGATGGTGGCGCGCTCCAAGACCTCCGAGCCCGCCAACGTGTTCAAGTCGACGATGCGGCTGGAGCTGGACTTCGGCGACCTGCGCCACGACCACACCCCGGTTCGCACCGGGTCCGGCGGCCACGCGGAGACGGTGGACCTCGGCATGACGGTTGCCGTCCCGGTCCGTCCCGAGGCCGGTGCGGTCGGCGAACTGCGGACACCCCCGCAGCGCCTGCTGGACGGCCGCGTCGGCGGTCAGGAGATCGTGCTCGACCTGTCCCCGCACGGCGCCTCCCAGGGCAACCGGCCGGTGGAGGAACTGCTCGACCACGTGGAGCAGGCGGCCAAGCAGGAGTTCGGGAAGGACTGGCCCGCGCTGCGTGAGAAGGTCCTCGCGGAGGTGGACTTCGGACGGCTCCAGCGGGACCTGAAGAGCATGACGGCCGGTGAACCGGTCACCGTCGCGCTCACCGACCGGCGCGGCCGGACGGTCGGCACGGTCGAGATCAGCGCGCGGGTCGGCGACCTGCACCAGACCGGCACCACCAAGGAGACCGAGTTCAACATCGGCACCAGCGTCCAGCAGGTGCGCAGCACCGCGACGACCCGAGGCAACGCGGGACAGTTCGGGCTGGCGAACGTGCTGAAGCCGGGGGCGGCCCTGATGGGCGTCGGCGGCGCCGGGCGGCTCGGCCGGGACCGAGTCGAGATCGCCGGTGACAGCCGGTCCGCCCAGCTCACCAGCAAGTCCAAGGTGCCCGGCGTCCGCTACGAGGGCGCCGTCCACTTCGAGATGTCCTTCAACGGCAAGGCCGACACGCACGAGGCGGGAACGGCGGACGTCCGGCTGCTGGTCGACCGCGGGGACACGACCCCCGAAGCCGTCAAGGCGGACCCCGCGGCCCGCGACACCACCTCGCCCGAGCCGCAGAAGTCGCCCGCACCAGAGACCGACGGGACCACCCCCAAGTCCGACGGGACCGCCAAGTCCGACGGGACCACCGAGACCGTCAAGACGGACGGGACCACCGCGCCGCCGACGCACGAGGTCACCAGCCCGCCGGACTCGGTCTGGCACGGGGGTGACGACCGGGGCGGTCTGGGCGAGACCGTCGTGGTGCGGGACCTGGAGAGCACCGCCGCACTGCGGGTGGCCGTGGACGCCAAGGGGCGGGAGCGTTTCGGCGACGACTGGGACGCCGTCCGGGACCAGGTCCTGCGCGGGTTCACCCAGCCGAACCTGGCCGCCAGGCTGACCGGGATGACCCGCGGCGAGGCGCTGGAGGTGAAGATCCCCGGCAAGGAGAGCCTGGTGGTCACCGCGACCGCCCGGGTCGAGTCGATGACCTACCGCCGCGAGGACGGCAAGGCCGAGCTCAACACGGTGAACGAGACCGGCGCGTTCAGCGTCGACCGCCGGCTGCTGGCACGCACCGGCGCTGCCAACGGCCAGCTCGGCGGCACCGTCGCCAAGGGCGCACCCGGCGCCGACCTGCTCGCCACGGCGTCCGGCCAGCAGCGCGACCGCGTGGGCGGGCAGGGCCGCCAGGCCGACCGGGTGTACGCCAACGGGAAGTACAGTGCGCCGCAGGTCATCTACGGTGCCGACCTGGCCGTGGACGTGCACTTCGGCCGGCCCGGCGAGGCCCCCGACGGCCGGTCCGCCGTCTCGGCACCGCTGCGCGTCGAGGTGGGGATGGACGCCCGGGACACCGTCAAGGTCCAGGCGCCCCGCAGCGAGGACGGCACGGTCGCCTTCAAGCGCCCCGCCGAGCCCCCGGAGCCCGCCGCACCCGCCGAAGGCTCCGCGCCCGCCCGCGACGACCGGCCTGCCGGTACCCGTCGTGACGGCGTGGAGCTCGACCGGCCCGCGGCGACCCACACCGCGCCGCGCCGGATGCGCGAGCAGCACGAGCTGAACGCGTCCTACGTGGTGCACACCCTGAGCGGCGCCGACAAGGTGCGCACCGCGGTCGAGGACGCGGTCCGGTCCAAGTACGGGGAGCCGTCGGACGAGGTGACGCAGCGGATCGGCGCCACCTTCGACCGGGTCGCGCTCAAGACCCAGCTCTCCCAGCTCACCCGGGGAGGGAAGATCACCGAGACCGTCTCGGGGACGACCTGGAAGGCCGAGGTCACCGTCACGGCCAGGCTGGCGGACACCACCTACCACTCCACCGCGGACAAGTACGAGTTCGAGTCCGGCACCCGCACCTCCCGCGGCCAGGGCAACCTGCGGGACCGCCGCGACCGCCTCGACGCCGGCGGCCGGACCAACATCCGGGCCCCGTTCGTGACCACCACCGGCGGCTACGCCCACCGGATGGACCGCAGCTACGGCCACGGCGCGGAGACCGTCGGCTCGGCCTCCAACCGCGGCAAGCACGTCGAGCCGGCGGTGTTCTTCGACGTCGACGCGGCGTACGACGTCAAGGTCACGTTCAAGCGCCTCGGCGTGGACGACGGCTCGCACACCCAGCAGGTCGACACCGTGGCCCGGGTGGCCGTCCCGATGCGGGACGCCGACCCGGTGTCCGGGCCGGTCGAGCGGACCACGGCGAAGCAGCCGAAGGGCTTCGTGGAGGGAAGGCGCCTGGACTCCTCGGCGATCGTCACCGACGTCCACGCACTGCCCGACGCACGGCCCGGCGCACAGCCCGCCGCGGCGCACGGCACCGCGCCGGGCACCAAGAACGACACCGCGCACCCCACGGCCGGGGCCACCCCCGGCCCCCGGCGGACCCTGGGCGAGTCGATCGTGTCCCAGGTGGAGTCGGGCTGGAAGTCCGGCAGCTCGCGCCCGGTGACGGGGGGACCGGACGGCCGGCCCAAGCCGGAACGCAACCCCTTCGCGAGCGACTGGGCGGGCATCCGCCGCAAGCTGGACGAGGAACTCACCCCCGACCGGCTCCAGTCCAGGCTGAAGGGCATGACGGCCGGGGACGAGATCGTCGTGCGGCACGGCCGCACCACCGTCCGCGTGGGCGCGGTGCTCCGCGACCGGATGGAGCACCTGGGCGATTCGGGCACCACCGAGTTCAACACCGGTACGGACGTCCAGCGGTCCTTCGCCGACTCCAACGGCACCGGCCACGGCCACCAAGGCGTCCTCGGTGCGACGGCGGCCGTTCCCGTGCCGGGTGCGCCCGTCTCGGTGACCGCCGGTGTGACCGGTACCGGCGGCCGGGGGCAGGAGCACGCGGACGTCCGGACCAGCAGCACCGCGGCCGGCTCCGCGACCAAGGCCAAGCTTCCCGGCAGCGCCTACCGCGGAGAGGCCGAGCTGCAGTTCACCATCACCCGGCGGCCGTGGGTCGGAGCCTCCGTCCACCAGCGGCGCACCGCGGCGATCGGCTTCGAGACCATCGTCGAGTCCGGCGAGACCGTGCCGGTCCCCCCGAAGAGCTCCGACGACGCGCCGACCGCGCAGCGCCCGCCCCGGACGCTCCCGACCGAGGTGCCCGAACAGGTCAGCGTCCGGATCCCGCCGGAGCGGGTCTGGGAGACCGGGCTGCGCGACACCGACGTGCTGCGCTGGCTCGGCGACGTCGGCGGCGTCCAGGACCTGGTCCGGCTGCGAGGTCCGGAGTTCTTCGGCAGGTCGACCTGGCAGGAGATGGAGCCCATGGTCGGGACCGTCACCTCGCACAGCCACCTCTCGGCGATGTTCGGCACCGCGAGCCAGGGCAGCGAGGTGGCGGCGAGCATCCCGACCAAGCGGGTGACGCTCGGCGGCGGCAAGGGGGTGGAGGTCGGCGTGAAGATCGTCTCGCTCGAACACCGGGACACCGACGCCGCGGTCGAGCTGAGCCCGGCCAACGCCACCTCCTCCGGCACCGTCCGCTCCGACCTGGCGGCGAAGAACGCGGGCGTGCAGGGCCAGGTCGGCGCCAGGATCACCGGGGACGTCACCAACAACCCGGCGATCACCGGCGGCGCCCAGCGGCTGTGGCGCGAGGGCGGCACGCACGGCGACTCGGGCCAGATCGTCTCCAACGGCAAGTTCGCCACCCCGATGGCCCGTTACCACGGCGCCGCCGAGGTGGAGGTGACCCTCTTCGACGGGAACCGCAACCCCGTCAAGGAGAAGGGAATCATCCCGTTCACCGTCGACATCCCGCTGTCCGAGACCACCGGGGTCGACCTGCCGGGCGACCACTACCTCGCCTTCACCGAGGACCACAAGGGCGGAGAACTGCGCTCCGGCGACGGGGCACGGCTGCTCGAGGACGTCCACCGGACGCTGACCGGGGGCGACCGGCCGTTCGACCACACCGCCGCCACGCCCGCCGAGCGCGAACAGCTGATCGGCACCGCCCGCGTCGGACGGGCGGCCTTCGGCGGGGAGTTCACCGCCGGAACCGAAGCCGGCCGCGCCCACATCCAGGCGACCCACCGGCTGGTCGAACTGGCCGGCGGATCCTCGGCCGCCACCTCCGCCCTGCTGGGGGACCTGCTCAACACGCCCGACGGCGAGGCACTCAAGGCCGACGACGTGCGCAAGGTGATCGACTACGTGGAGCGCAAGAGCGCCGAGGGGTCGCCCGTCATCCTGGACGACCTCGTCGCCGGGGCCCAGGACGGCTGGCCCGCACACGAGCCGTACGACATCCACCGCGAGACGTGGACCGAGCCCGGCCCGGCCAACGAGCTGGTCACCGCCGCGATGGCGTCCGCCGCGGCCGCGGCCCGTCCGCTGCTCCAGGACGGGCTGCCGGAGATCGGGCGGCTCCACCTCACCGTCTCCGGCGAGGGCGCGGAACTGCCGTTGCGCCGGGAGTTCGAGCTGACCGGTGACCCGGCCGAGCAGATCCGCAGGATCGAGGAGGCCACCTACCTCAAGCCGGGCACGCGGCCGAGTGAGGTCTCCGTCCGGCTGGCCGGTGCGCCCGAGAGCGGCCACCAGTGGGACTTCCGGGTCACCGCCCGCCCCGAGGGCAGCCGCGAACTGACGCTCCGCCACCGCCGGGCGGCGGACGACCAGCAGCCGGACGGGCAACTGTCGGACGGGCAGGGGTCGGGCGGGCAGGGGTCGGGCGGGCTCCAGCCGGACGGGCTCCAGCCGGACGGGCCGCGGCCGGACGACCCGGTGCGGACCGCTGCCGCCGCGAGCGTCACGGCGGCGGCCGCGTTCGCCGCAGGGCGGAGCACGGCACCGGCGGAGTCCGCGTGATCGCCCGGGCGGAGGTGCGAGGAGACTGACCGGGTGCCCGGGCGGACTCCCCGTGGGTGCCCAACCCCACGGGGGAGTCCGCCGGGCACCCGTCGCTCACAGCCGCCGGGGCCCGGCGCCGTCGTCGGCGAGGCTGTCTCCGGGGTTGAGCAGGGCGCAGGCCTTCATCGAGAGACAGCCGCAGCCGATGCACCCGGTGAGCTCGGACTCGAGCCGCTCGATGGTCAGCCGCCGCTCCTCCAGCCTGCGCTTCCAGCCGCGCGAGGCCCGCTGCCACTCCTGATGGCTCGGCGGGCGGTCGAGCGGCACATCGGCGAACGCCTCGAGGAGGTCCTGCAACGGGATGCCGATCCGCTTGGCCACCGAGATCAGCGCGATGCGGCGGAGCATGTGCCGCGGGTAGCGGCGCTGGTTGCGGCCGTCGCGCTGGGAGGCGATCAGGCCGAACTCCTCGTAGAACCGTAGGGCGGAGACGGCCGCCCCGGTCCGCGCGCTCACCTCGCCGATGCTCAGCCAGTCGTCCGCGGCGGGCCGGGCATCGCCGGAACGGTAGGTCGTCATGCGGTGGCCTCCTCTTGTGCTCAACCTTACTTGAGGTCCTACGGTCGGCTGCGTCGCAACGACAAGCAGCAACGATCCGGAAGGGACGGCAGTTCGATGACGTTTGTGATCGCTTTGCCCTGTGTGGACGTCAAGGACAAGGCATGCATGGACGAATGCCCCGTCGACTGCATCTACGAGGGGGAGCGGATGCTCTACGTCCACCCCGACGAGTGCATCGACTGCGGAGCCTGCGAGCCGGCGTGCCCCGTCGAAGCGATCCTCTTCGAGGACGACACCCCCGAGGAGTGGGCGCACTTCAACGCCGTGAACGCCGAGTTCTTCGCCGACCTCGGCAGCCCCGGCAGCAGCGCACGGGTGGGCCCGATCGGGCGGGACCACCCGACCGTGGCGGCCCTGCCGCCCCAGGGCGCCGGGTGAGCCGGCCGGCCGGGGGAGCAGCCTGAGGGGTGGGCCGCGGACGTCCGCTGCGCGGTGGGGTCAGCCGCGTTCCTGCTCGCCCGCACCGTCGACGGCGGCGGCCCGGGCCCGCCGGCGGCCCAGCAGGGCGCATCCCACGGTCACCAGGCCGATGGCGACGACCCTGGCGGCCTGGTAGTAGCCGGAGGCCAGTTCCTCCGGGGTACCGGGCAGCCGGAAGGAGACCCAGACCGCCGCGACCGCCCCGAGGACGATCAGCCCGACGGATCCCCACGTCCCGAGCTCCGCCCACCACGGTGCCGGGGCGTGGTCCCGGTCCTCGGTCTGCGTGGTGTCGGTGTCGGCCATGGTCTGTTCTCCCGGGCGTGCGGTGGCGGTCTGTCAGGGAGGACGCAGGATCGGCGCGGAAGGTTCACCGGCGGGCCGACCCGCCGGAGGCCGTACCGCCGGTCGGCGGCGCGGGCGCGGGCCGCGTTCAGGCGCAGGCGCGGAAGACGTACGCCGTCATCGGGGCGGTCACCTGCCCCGCGCCCAGTCGGGCGGTGGTCTCCTCGACGACGGTCGCCCGGACTTCCGGCCCGCCGCCGCGCTCCTCGACGGCCGTACGCACCGGGGTTCCGGCGAGGAACCCGGCGGCGATGTCGGCGGCCGCCGCCGCCCGGCCCTGCAACGTCAGCTCCTGCACGTCCTCGACGGCGAGACCGGCGGCCGTCAGCTCGCCGGCCACGACGGCGCGTTCGGCGCAGCCGTGCGGCACAGTCGGGATGAACCGCGGCGGGTCGACCGGAAAGGCCCGCTCCAGTCCGGCCTGCACCGCGGCCGCGAACCCCTGCGTCGCGAGCGGTCCCCACGTGTTGAACAGGAACCGGCCGCCCGGGGCCAGCACCCGGCGGACCTCGGCGAAAGCCGCCACCCGGTCGGGAAAGAACATCACACCGAACTGGCAGACCACCAGGTCGAACCGCCCGTCCGGGAACGGCAGCCGCTGCGCGTCGGCCTGCCGCCACTCCGCGCCGGAGGCCCGGGCCGACCCGAACACGACCATGGCCTCGTTCAGGTCGGTCGCGGTCACCCCGGCCGTCGGCACCGCTTCCAGCAGCCCCGAGGTCAGCACACCCGTCCCCGCGGCCAGCTCGAGGATCCGCCGGGGGCCCAGCGCCGCCGCCCGCGCGGCCAGGTCCTCGGCGAACGGCCGGAAGACCGCCGGTACGAGGTACCGCTCGTACACGGCCGGCATGGAGGCGGACCACCACCGGTCAGCGTCGATCCCCGTCACCCGATGACGGTAACGCCGCCACGCCGGGCCCCGTGCCCGGCACGCCCGCCCTGCCCGCCGGGTTCTGCCCCGGCGCGACGAGCGGCCAGGTCAACGGCCGGCCGGCCGGTGCGGTCAGCGGTACTCGCAGAGGTAGGCGGTGTCGGACTCCACCTTGAGGTCGAAGGTGCTGGTGCCCGGACGTCGAACCGGGTGCCGGCCGCGAAGGTCCGCCAGGCGTCGGCACCGGGCAGCCTGACGGTCAGGGCACCGCTGATCACGTGAATGGTCTCCGGGCCCGCGGTGTCGAACCGGTAGTCACCGGGGGCCATGACACCGATGGTCGCCCGCCCGTGCTCTTGCTGGAAAGCGATCGACTTGACCGTGCCGTCGAGGTACTCGTTGACCGTGAACGTGACTCCTCCCCGACGTAAACGCCGGGGCTTCTCGCTAAGCCGGGTGGGCCTCGCGACGGACCAGCCCGGCCCGTAGAACATTGAGTGCTCCCACTGTGTCGGCGTGCGCCGTGTGGCCGCACGACCCGCAGTGGAACTTCTCCTGGGTCGGCCGGTTCTCCTTCGCGACGTGCCCGCATTCGGGGCAGGTACGGGAGGTGTTGCGGGGGTCCACGGCGATCACTTCCCGACCGGCGCTCTCAGCCTTGCTGGTGAGGATCGTGAGGAACACCCCCCAACCGGCATCCATGATCGAACGGTTGAGCCCGGCCTTGGCCGCTGCTCCGTTGGGCAGGAAGACGCCCGGCGTCTCGGGGTCGGGCCTGGGCGCGACCGAGCGGGACATGTTGCGGATCTTGAGGTCTTCGTGCGCGATGAAGTCATACTCACGGACCAGACCGAGGGCAGTCTTGTGCGCGTGGTCGAGCCTCTGTCGGCGCACCTTGCCGTGCAGCTTCGCGACCTTCTCCACCGCCCGCTGGTGGTTGCCGGTGCGCTTGTCGCGGCGGACACGCGGGAACCGCGAGAGTGCCTGCTGAGCGGCTTCGAGCTTCGCGGCGGCGGCGCGGCCGTGACGCGGATTGGGGACGAACCCGCCACCCGAGTCGGCGAGAAAGGTGGCTATGCCCAGGTCGATCCCGACCACGGAGCCGGTCGCGGGCAGCCGCTCGGACTGTTCCTGCTCGGCGGTCAGGACGACGAACCACTTGCGGCCCTCGCGCTTCACCGAGACGGTCTTGACCCTGCCGACCACCGGGCGGTGCCGGTTGAGCCTGACGTGCCCGACGCCCTGGAAGCGGACTCGGGTGACGGGGTCGTGTGGGGTCGAATCCCAGCGGCAGCCGTCACCGTCCTTGGGGAAGTCCACCGTGTCGAACCAGTTGACCCCGCGAAAGCGCGGGTAGCCGGGCGTGTCGCCGGACTTGACCCGGCGGAAGAACGCGGTGAACGCCTTGTCGAGACGGCGAAGTGTCGCCTGCTGGGAGGAGAACGACCAGCGGCCCTGGCGGTCCGGGTCGAACGCCCGGATGTCCTTGAGCTGAGCGGACTGCATGCCGTACTTGACGCTGGTCCTCGACATGTGCCGGTAGGCGTCGCGACGCTCCTGCAACGCCCCATTGTAGAGCGAGCAGTGGTCCCGCAGCATCTCGCCGAGTGCTTGCGCCTGGCCCACGGTGGGCCGCATGAGGAACTTGTACGCACGGATCATCCGGCCCACCCCCCTTCAAGGTCGATACGACCATACTGCGCCTGGTCCATGGCACCACGCTGGGGACCGGACCCCGACATACGACGGGGAAACCACGTCGTCCACAACCTGCACGCACACTTGGTATTCGTCACCAAGTACCGGCGTGAGATCTTCGACGACGCCATGCTGACCCGCTGCGAGGCGATCATGCGGGACGTGTGCGAGAGTTTCGGTGCGGAGGTGCGGGAGTTCAACGGCGAGGGCGACCACGTCCACCTGCTGGTGCACCGCCCGCCGGAGGTCCCCGTCTCGAAGCTGGTCAACAGCCTGAAGGGCGTCAGCTCCCGCTACCTGCGCGCCGAGTACACCGGACGTATCAACCGCATCGGGGTCAGTGTTCTGGGCACCCTCGTACTTCGCGGGGTCCTGCGGCGGCGCACCGCTCAGCATCGTCAAGGACTACATCGAGAACCAGAAGCGGCCCACCTGATCGTCACCATGGAGGCGCAGAGACCTCCGTCGCTTCGCGCCTCCATGTCAGGAATCGCATTCCCGCCCGGCCTAAACGCCGGGATTCCCTGCGGAGATCAGGGGGATGGCGAAGGGGTGGTCGACGGATGCGATCAGGCGGCCGCCCGGCCTGAGTACGCGGCGCAGTTCCGCCGGCGCAGGTCCCCAGTCCTCCAGGTAGTGCAGCACCAGAGACGCGACCACATCGTCGAACGCGTCGTCGGGGTAGGGCAGCGGTCCGCCCAGGTCGGCCACGCGCAGGTCCGCGCCGTCGCCGAGCCGTCGGCGGGCCAGCGCCAGCATCCCGGAACTCGCGTCGAAGCCGCTCACGACGGCGCCGCGGTCGCGCAGCGCGGCGAACAGCGGCCCTGAGCCGCAGTCCGCGTCGAGGATCCGCCGGCCGGTCACGTCCCCGGCGAGGGCGAGCATCGCGGGCCGCTCGTAGTGGGCGTTGACGAGGTTGGTCTCGTTCTCGGCCGCGTACTCCTCGGCGAAGCCGTCGTAGTCGTTGACCGTCGGCGGGTCCGCAGCGGCCGCCGACGGCGGGGTAAACCGGTGGGGTGCGTGTGCTCCGGCTGTTCGTCGGCTGTCATGGAGGAGTCACCAGCCTCATGCACCGCGAGGCAGGCCGCCATGCCGAGTACAACTACTCCGACACGACCAACTGGACCGAGGAGTGGACCATGGGCGGCCGCAGCGCCCGGATCAGCCTGTGGCACCGGCCGCTGCACGCGATGGTCGAAGCCTTCACCGCGGCAGGCTTTCCGGATCACGGTCATCAGCGAGCCGGAGCCCGACCCGGCCACCCGCGAGCTGTTCCCCGCGGCCATCGCGGCCAAGCCGCGCTTCCTGTTCTTCGTGCTGCAGGCCGACCGGACCGCTCCTGGCCGGTGATCACGCGGCCGTCGGCGCCCGGCCCGGGCGCCGACCTGGTCGCCGCCGCGTGGACCGGTCGTCCGGCACGTCTCCGTTGCCATCGTCCCGGACCTCAGGACGACGGGATTCCCCGACGCCTGCCCGGCAGATCCCCGGCCCTCGGTGAGCTCAGTGCGGAGCGGCCGGCTCCGCCGTGGCGGACTTGCGCGCGGCCGGCTCCGGTACGCCGAACTCGCGCTCGGCCGTGGCGGTCACCCACATCGGGAGTTGCGCCACCGCGATGGGCGGTGAGGCGGGGAAGCCCGGGCTGATGGCCCCCATCGGGAAGAACGCCACCCGGCACCGGCGGCACAGCCAGGCCGCCTGCCAGACCCGGTGGCGCCTCTCCCAGACCGCGAGCTGCTTCGCGGCACCGTCCTCGCCTGCCATGACCCGCCGTCGTCTCGTCGACAGCTGCACAACGAGCCCGGCCACCGCGAGGGGCACGGACAGGAACAGCGGGCCGAGGAGGTAGCCCAGGCGGTAGGCGGGGCTGGCGTCCTGCAGATCGGAAAGGTCCCCGGCAAGGTTCTTCAGCCACAGGGCGGTGACCACGGCCGCCGCGATGTAGAGACCCATGGCGGGCCTGCTGCGCTCGGCCGTCGCCCGCACCGGGGGCGGGGGCGGGGGTGGCAGGAGTAGGCCGTGCTCCGTTGCCGGGAGCGGGTCGCCGGTGTCGGTCAGGGCGTGCGGCACGCTGACGGTCCGGTCGGACTCGGTGCAGTGGGGGCATACAGCGTTCATCGGCCGGTCGTGCTCCGGTCTGACGTGCACCCGCAGGTGGTGCGTGGACGGCGTGACAGCGTATTAGAGCACGGACGTGCGAACGCCCGTCACATGATTTCGCAGGTCAGCCCAGCCGTTGCAGCAGCCGGTCGATGGTGGTCCTGCCGTCGCGGACCTGCTCGGCCCAGTACTGCCACGCCGGGCAACGCAGCATCGCCTCGGCGAGTGCCGTCCCGTCCGGCGCGGCCCCGGACACGTCCGCGGGCGCGGCCCAGGCGGTGGCATGGAGCAGCGTTCGGGTCAGACGGTGGGCGAGCCGGAAGGATGCTCCCGAGTGGAGGAGCAGGGCCTGGACCGCCCCCAGTCCCCCTTCCGCGTGGGCCGGGCACAGGCGTTCGATCCAGCCCTGTGCCCACCAGGGCCCGAGAGGGGTGGGGTCGGTGCGGGCGAAGGTCGGGGTGAGAGCCGTGGCCAGGCGCGGCAGGGCGTCGGCGGTCGTCCCGGCGAGGTGCGGGTACTCCCGCTCGAAGTGCTGCCGCGCGGGTTCGAGGCGGTCGGCGAGGGCGGTGATGGTGTCCGCGTCCACCGGGTGTTCGGCGTAGTGGGCCTCGCCGGTGGCGAAGACGTCCCGCAGCACCCGGTAGGGCAGCGGGGTCGACTCGGCGAGCAGCAGGGCGTCGTAGAGGTCCTTGCCCTGGGGGTGGATGTCGGTGACCAGCCACATCAGTTTCCACGCGAGCGACAGTTCGCGGGTCGCCGCGGCCAGCCTGGCACCGGGGGCGTCCAGGGCAGGCAGCAGGACGGTTTCGGGCGCCATCGGCAGTGGTTCGTTGAAGACGAAGTCGAGCTGCACCGCGCCGCCGGGCAGCCCGTCGGCGTGCCAGGGCAGGACCAGCCGCCTCCCCGGTACCCGGTCGTACGTCCAGATCTCCTCGCTGACAGCCTCGGCCGCGCGGAACCGCACGGTTGCAGTGCTCGCCGCCTCCGCAGCGCAGGCGATGCCCTGCAGCAGGTCGGTGGTGCGGTCCTCCTCGATCCGCCAGTCCTGCGGGACGACCACGAAGTCCAGGTCGCCGGGCTCGCGGGCGGCGTCGCCGTACCAGGCGCGGAGTACCACGCTGCCGCGCACGACCAGGTGCCCGGCCCACGGGGAGTCGGCGACGGCCGCGAGCAGCAGGTCCATGGCGCGTCGGCGCGCCGCGTACCAGCCGGTCGACAGCGCGGGGTCGGTGAAGCTCGGGTCGGCGGCGCGGAAGGCGTTGGGGTGCTGCGTGAGCGCCGGATCGAACACGGCGGCCTGCGTGGCGCGGGCGTCGTCGACCGGACGCAGCGTCAGCGGCAGACCCAGCCCGGGCAGGTGGGCCGCCGGCACCGAACGCGGCACGGTGCCGCGTTGCAGGCCGGCCCGGATGTCGTTCATGGGCGCTGGGCTCCTCTCCCCGGCCGGCCGGCGTGTCCCGGCCCGGCCGTGGATCACGGTAGCGGCCGGCCTGCTCCCGCCGGAACCGGATTACCGGCGCCCGCGGGGGCCGGGCCATCAGACCGCTGGCCTGCTCGGCTCGTCGCCGGGGGTGCCGCACCTGTCCGGCCGGGCTGATCGTGTGCTGCCCGTATAGGGTCGCCCACGTCGGCAGGTTCGAAGCTGTTGAGGGGGAAGCGCATTGGAAACCACGGTCACCGGATCCGGTCCGACGGGGGACGCCGGGCGGCGGCGCCGCGATCTGGCCGCCCGCTGGTGGAAGTGGGCGTTCTCCGCGCCGGCCGGGCACTCTCCCGTGCGGGACCGGACCGGGGAACACGCGGCGTGGGGCCAGGCGGCCGACGTGTGGTTCCTGGCGGGGACGTTCGGTGGGCGGGCCGAGCGGCGGTGCCGCGTGCCGGCGGGGACGCCGCTGTTCTTCCCCGTGTTCACCTACGAGATCACGGCGCTGCTGGCTCCCCTCGGGGCGCCGCGGATGCAACTGGCCGTCGCGAAGGCGGACCTCAACGGCTCACCGCTGCCGCTGCACGAGACCTCCGCCGGGTGGTACTGGTCGCGGGGCCTGCCGCGATCGACGTGGGGACACTGGTGCAGCATCGAGCCGCTCAGGCCCGGCCAGTACGTGCTGTGGTTCAAGTCGGCGACGCCGGAGGGCTTCCGCGTCGAGGTGACCTACCACCTCGAGGTGGCCGACGAACCGGCCGTCAGGTAGGCGATCGGCGAGAGGCTCGAGGAGGCGGACGAGGTCGACGACCAGCCCGGCGTCGAACCGCCGGGCCTGGAACTGCTGTTGGTCACACCATCGGGTGGCTTCCGCACAGTGGCGGCGAGCGCTGCCGACTTCGGCGCCCTCGCCGGATTAGGGTCCGTCGACCGAACGATCCGATCGAGACCGACCGTGAGGCCCGTATGTCGAGCGCAATGTCCGATGTCGATCCGACGAAACCCAGTATCGCCAGGGTGTACGACGCCTTCCTCGGCGGCAAGGACAACTACGAGGTGGACCGTGAGGTGGTCCGCGGCGTGCGGAAGGCCGCGCCGGAGGCCGCCGACCTGGCGGTCGAGAACCGGGCCTTCCTGATCCGCGCGTGCCGGTTCCTGGCCGCCGAGGCCGGTATCACCCAGTACCTGGACTGCGGTTCGGGCCTGCCGACCGCGGAGAACACCCATCAGGTGGTGCAGCGGATCGATCCGGACGCGCGGGTCGTCTACGTGGACAACGATCCACTGGTGCTGGCCCACGGCCGCGCGCTGCTGGAGGGGAGCAGGACGGCCGTCGTCGTCGCCGCGGACATCTTCGAGCCGGAGAAGCTGCTGCGGAACGAGGTGGTGGCGTCCCACCTGGACTGGAGCAAGCCGATCGCGCTGCTGCAACTGGGCACGCTGCACCACTACAACGGCGAGCACCTGCGCACCCGCAGGGACATCATGCGCGCCTACCTCGACGCCCTTGCGCCCGGCTCCTACGTGGCGGTCAGTCACTTCCTGGACCCGGAGGACGAGTACAGCGCGACCGCCCGGAAGATGGAGGACATGTTCCTGCACAGCATGATGGGCAGTGGCACCTTCTCCACCAAGGCCGAGTTGCAGGACCTGTTCAACGGCCTGGAGATGGTCGACCCGGGCCTGGTGCGGTGCGTCGACTGGCGGCCCGACGGCCCGCGGGCCGGGGAGCTGAACGCGGCTCAGCGGTGCATCGCCGGCGGCGTCGCCCACAAGCCGTAGGCGGCGAACCGGCGAACCGGCTCACCGGCGGTGGACCGTGGCTGCGTGGCCGTGGTCGGCTGACGGCGCATCGGCGAAGTGCGGCCCGTTGCAGGGGCGCCGCCGAAGGGGCCGTCACCGAACGTCCGGTCGGGGGTGGTAGCGGCGCGTATCTTTGGCATGTACGCTCAGTGGTGGTGGCAGGTCGTGGAGACGGCCGCCTTCGCGCTCCGTGGGGGGAGCGCTGGGGCGGCCGTGGTGACCTGCTGGGCCCGGCTGTGTATTCCGTGGGGGAGTGCCGGCCGGGTCCATCTCCTCGTACTCCGTTGTACCCGGCCGAGGCCGGATTTATGCCGGGTTCATGCCAGGTCCCTGTGGTGTCGGCCACTGCGGGGCCTTCCTGAGCCCGCGTCGGTCGCAAATGCACCCGCGAAGGGTCACCACGCCGGCCGACCGCCGCCCGTCGGGAACCCCGCCACGGGGGCCGGTGTCAGTGACCCGCCTTACCGTCCTCGGCATGACGCAAGCCGTACACACCTACGCCTACCTGCGCCCTTCCGCGGTGCGGCAGAACACCGACGGACGCAGCCTCGCCCTTGAGACCTCCGGCGGCGCCACCCCGCTCGGCCAGGCCGCCAACCCCCGCTTCTTCAGCGGCTTCCTGACCTCCCCCGCGGCCGCGGCCGCCGCCCTCCTCACGGTCGCCGACATCGCCGCGGCCCGCTACCACCAGCCCCGCCTGCGCGCCTCGCTCGACCCGGTGGTCACCGCGGACGGCGACCGGCTGCGCTTCGAGTCCTTCTCCGGCTGCTGCGGCGTCCACGCCCGCCTCGACGTCCTCGCCGACGGCCTCGACGGCGGCGACGTCCACCACGGCACCACCAACGTGGACATCAACAACCCACTGCGGGAGAGCCTGTCACGGCTCGGCGGCACCGACCCGCTGCACCTCGCCGTCGGCCCCGACGCCCTGGAGGTCACCACCCTCGACGGGCCCCTGGTGGAGAAGAAGGTCCCGCTGCCCGAACGCTGGCTGCGCGGCTTCGCCGAGACCCAGGTCATCGCCGCCACCTTCGAACTCCGCGCCGAACTCCCCGCCGCCGAGGCCGTCCGCTTCCTGCGCGCCCTGCCCCGCGGCGGCGACCGCTCCGCCCCGCCCGGGTGGGTCGTCCCGGCCGGCCGCACGCTGCGCCCGACCGCCCGTCCCGTCCACGGCGCCGTCTGCCTGCCCGGCCCCGAGCGCCTGGCCGCACTCCAACGCGTCCTGCGGCACGCCCTCGCCCTGCGGATCTACGGCCCGGCCCAGGTCAACGGCCCCGCCGCGTCCGCCTGGGAGATCGTCCTGCCCGGCATGCGGCTGACCCTCACCCTCTCCCCGGACGCCACCCGCGGCTTCTCCGGCGAAGGCGGAGTGCTGGACGCCCTCGCCGCTGAAGGCTCCGCGGACGACGCCGACCTGGTCGCCGCCCTGCTCGCCTGGGACCCGCGGATCGACCCGGCCGAACTCGCCGAACAGGCCGCGATCCCCGTCAGCCGGGTGCGCGCCGCACTCACCCGCCTCGGCACCGCCGGCCGGATCGGCTACGACCCCGCGGACGCCGCCTACTTCCACCGCGCACTGCCCTACACCACCGGCCACGCCGAGGCCCACAACCCGCGGCTGACCGCCGCCCGCGCCCTGCACGCTGCCGGCGCCGTCCGGCTGGAGGACCAACGCGCCGTCGTCACCGTCGGCGACCACGTCCAGCACGTGCGCACCGGCGCCGACGGCGCCCTCGGCTGCACCTGCCTGTGGTGGGCCAAGTACCGCGGCGGACGCGGCCCGTGCAAGCACGTGCTCGCCGTCGGCCTGGCCCGCGCCGCCCGGACGGAGGACGCCCGGTGAGCGAGCTGACCGACCTGGTGCGCCGCGGCCGCACCACCCGCACCGCCCAGCTGATCGCCACCCTCACCCCGGAGCAGCGCCGCTGCGAGCTGCCCGCGCTGCGCGCCCTGCGCACCGAGTACGGGCGGAGCCGGCACACCTCGGCCGGTGCCTGGACGGCGCTGCTGGTGGCCGGCGCCGGCTGCCACACCGCGCCGTCGGCCGTCGCCGACTGGCTGGGCGGCCGGGCGTTCGAGGACTGCTCAGGCTGGCGCGACCCGGCGCTGCTGGCGGTGCTGGAGCGCCAACCGGCCGAGTGGCGGTCCGCCGTGGTCGCCCGCCTCGCCGAACGGCGCGCCCCCGGCTGGCGCTGGTCCGAACGCTTCCTCCTGCTCGAGAACCTGATCCACCGGCTCGGCTGCCCCGTACCGACCGCCGACCCCTTCGTCGTGCAGTGGGTCGGCGAGCGGGCCCGCCCCGACCAGCGCAGCGGCGCCCTGCCGCCCGGCACCGACCTGCACGCCCGGCTGGCTGCCGACCCGTTCACCCCCGCGCTCGCACCCCGCCTGTTCGAGGTGGCGGAGATCGGCACCGACCTGGAAGGGCCGTGGGCCGCGAAGGACGACTCACAGCGCTGGCCCGCCGTCCTGGCCCGGCTCGCCGACGACGGGATCCTGGACCGCGCCGACCTGCTGACCCGCTGCCTGGCCCGGCTGCTGCGCGGCGGCCGGCCCGCCGAACTGCGGCCGTTCCTCACCGTGCTCAAGACCTTCGCACCCACCGAGGACGAGTACACCGCACACGTCCCCACCCTGCTCGGCCTGCTGGACGGCCCCTCCACCCTCGCCGGCCACGCCCAGCAGGTGCTGGCCGGCCTGGAGAGCGCCGGCCGGCTGCCCGACGAGGCGCTCGAGCAGGCCTCCGGGGTCCTGCTGTTCCGCCCGGAGAAGAAGCTCGTCCGCGCCCAGCTCGGCTGGCTCGATCGCGCCGCCCGGGCGGCACGCGACCGGTCGGGACCGGTGGTACTGGCCGCGGCCGCCGCCCTCGGCCACCAGGACCGCGGCCTCCAGGACCAGGCACTCAAGGTGATCGCCCGTCACCTCCCGGTGGCCGGCACCGCCGTCCTCCCGGCACTGCGCGAGGCCGCAGCCTCGCTCGACCCCGCCCACCACGCCCGCGCCGCGCAGCTGTTCGGCACCGAGATCGCCACCGAGGCGCACCGGGAACTGCTCCCACCCGTACCGGCCCCGCGGCCCGTGCCGCCGCCCGTCGCGACCCCGGCCGAACTCGCCGAGGAACTCGGCGCGGTACTCGCCGGCGACCAGGACCCCGTCACCTTTGAACGCACCCTGGACGGCCTGGTACGGCACGCCTGGCAGGACCGGGCCGCGCTCGCCGAAGCGCTCGCGCCCGTCCTGGGCCGCAACTCCTGGCACCCGCTGCACCCCGTCGCCGAAGCCGCCACGGCGACCTCCGTCCCCCGCGCACTCGCCGTGATCCGCGGCCGCGACGACCGGCTGCGCGGCCACGACGAAGGCAGCGGCTTCACCGACCACCTCGCCTCCCGCATCGAGGAGACGGTCCACCGGCTGGCCACCCGCCCGGTCCCGTACCTGCTCGCCACCCCGACCGCCGCCACCGGCGCGCTCGACGCGGCCACCCTGGTCGAGCGACTCGCCGGCTACGAGCACCGCGGCACCGCCCCCGGCCCGGTCGACCTCACCCAGGCACTGCTGCGCGTCACCCCGACCGGCGACCCCGAGGTACTCGCCGCGGCCGCCCGGCTGGAGTCGCCGGAAGGCGAGCGGCTCGCGGCCTGGCTGCGCACCGGCGGGCTGCCGCACCAGGCCTCCAGGGCGGAGGTCACCGCCGCCGAGACCCTGCTGCCCTGGGCGGTGCCGACCCGCAGGCTGGCCCGGCAGGACGGCTCGCCCCTCGCGACCGGCCTCCCGCGGGACACCGCCCGCCTGCTCGGCCCGACCGAGCAGCGGCACCGCCGCTCGTACTGGTCGCCCTGGACGGACGCCCACCGCGCGGCCGTCCTGCCGCACCACCGCGAGGAGACCGCCGCGCGGCTGCTGCACGTCGTGGCCGCCGCCGCCGATCAGGACGACCGCGGCGCCGCCGCCGTGCTCCCGTACCTGGCGGAGGCCGACGGCCCGGCCGGCCTCGCGGTCCACCTCGCCGTCGGCCACGGCCTCGGCGCCCGCCACCGGGAGGACCGCACCGCCGCGGTGGACGCCCTGCTGGTCCTGGCCGCCCGCGGCGACCTGGACGGCGACCTGCTCGGCCGCGAGAGCGCCGAGCTGATCCGCCTAGGGTCGGTCAAGCCGACCCGGCTGGCCGAGTCGCTGCGCGCAGCGGCCGACACCGGGGCGTACAGCACCGTGTGGACGGTCCTCGCCGCGCTGCTGCCCGGCCTGGTGGCCCAGGACCAGGCCAGGCCCGGCGACCTGCTCGCCCTCGGCGCGGACTGC
>NZ_JAIZ01000833.1:0-27211 GCF_000710465.2 Kitasatospora sp. MBT63
CGCGGGTGCGCCGGACCAGGACGGCGGCGGCAAGGAAGGAGAGCAGGTCGAGCAGGATCAGGGCGTGGTACGCGCCGCGGGTGCCGACGGCGAGGCCGAGCGCGGCGATCCCGGAGCCGAGGGCGTAGCCCGCGTTGGCCGCGCTGCGCGACAGCGCCTGGTAGGTGGTGCGTTGCGGGCCGGCCGCCCTGGTCGCGAACAGCATCTCGAGGGTCTTGGCCATCCGGTCTCCGACGCAGGTGACGGCGACCACCGGCAGCAGGACGGCGAACTCGGTGCGGACCAGCAGCAGCGACAGCGCGGCCAGCCGCAGCAGGTGGCAGCCGATCAGCAGGGAGCGGACCGGGAAGCGTTCGGCCAGCCGGCCCGCGATCGGGGAGCCGAGGATGCCCGCGACCCCGGCCGCGCCGAGCAGCAGGCCCAGCCGTCCGGCGTCCAGTCCGGCGACGAAGGTGAAGAACAGCACCGAGGACGCGGCCCACACGCCGGTGCCCGTCCGGTCCAGGAACTGGGCGATCAGCATGGTCCGCCCGTCCCGGCCGCCCGGCGGCCGGCGCAGCTGCGCCGCCAGTCCGCCCTCCCGGGCCGTCCGGGCCCCGTTCTCGCGCCGCATCCCCGTCCTCCAGTCCACCGGAACATCTCTTGACGTCAAGAGACCTGGGGAAGACTGCCCCAAAACAATCTCGACGTCAAGATACTTGATGTCGACACTCCTGGACGAGGGGTACCGGCGGCCGGATCGGGGCCCTGGCGGCCGGGGTTCAGGCCCCGGGGGCCCGCAGGTCGAGGGTGAAGCTGAACCGGTCGCCCCGGTAGAGCGAGCGGACCTGCTCCAGCGGTCCGCCGGCCGCGTCCCGGCTTCGGCGGTGCAGCAGCAGCATCGGCAGCGCGGGCGGGGTGCCGATCAGCAGCGCCTCGCGCGGGGTGGCGAGCACCGTCTCGATCCGCTCCTGTCCGGTGCCGAGCTCGGCGCCCTGCTCGCGCAGGTAGGCGTAGAACGAGGAGGACGGGTCGAAGTCGACGTCCAGCCGCGGCACCCGGGCCACCGCCACGTACGTGCTCTCCAGGCCGATCCGCTCCTCGTCGGCGAGCAGCACCCGCTCCAGGTGCCAGACCGGCTCGCCCTCGGGGACCTCCAGCTGTCCGGCCGTCACCGCGTCGGCGGGGAAGCGGTCGAGGCCGATCAGCGTCCGGCCCGGCCGCATGCCCTGCCGGCTGACGCCCTCGGTGTAGCTGGCGAGCGACAGCGGTTGTTCGAGCTTGGCGTCGGCCACCACGGTGCCCCGGCCCCGGCGGCGCAGCCGGCCTTCCAGCAGCAGCTCGCGCAGCGCCTGCCGCAGGGTCGCCCTGGCCACCCCGTATCGGGCGGCGAGCTCGACCTCGGTGGGCAGCCGGCCGCCCGGTCCGAGCTCGTCCAGGAGCCCGCCCAACTCCGTCTTGACGACGTAGTACTTCGGCAGCCGGCCGTGCTCCGGGACGCCGGAGCGGACGGGCGTACCTGGTGCGTGCGGGGTGCCTGGGCTCATCGCACCACCCTATCGGCCGGTGATCGGCCCGGCCGGGATTGGGTCACGAAATGGTAACGGGTATGGACCGAAGTTCCCGTGCTGTTCATGCGTCGGTGCGCTCCGGGAGGCTCGCACCTCGCCGGGCGCCCCCACTCTCGGTACCGGCGCCAGCCGCGCCGCGACTCGTCCCCCCTCCTCCAGGAGCCCCCGTGCGCATGTCCCGCACCCTCCGGATCGCCGCCGCCGTCACCGCCGCCGCGGCGGCGCTCTCGCTGACGGCCGTTCAGGCCACCGCCGCCACCGGCCCGTACAAGGGTCTGCCGGACGGCACCAAGCAGGCCAAGACGCTGGTCATCGGCATCGACGGCACCCGGTACGACAAGCTGCTGACGGCCGACGCCCCGAACCTCAAGGCCCTGATGGCCGGCGGCATGACCGCCACCAGCAACCTCTACGCCAACCCGCTCGCCCCGACCCTGTCCGGCCCGGGCTGGTCGACCATCGCCACCGGTGTGTGGCCGGACAAGCACGGCGTCAAGGACAACACTTTCGCCGGCTCGCACTACGACCTCTACCCGGACCTGGCCACCCGCCTGGAGACCGCCGCCCCGGCCGCCTCCACCCTGGTGGTCGCGTCCTGGAGCCCGGTCGCCGACACCGTCTTCAACGGCAAGGCCGATCTGCGGATCCCGGAGGCCGACAACGACACCAAGACCGCCGCCGACGCCGCCGACTACCTGCGCAACGGCAACCCCGACACCGCCTTCCTGCACTTCGACCAGGTCGACGAGGCCGGTCACAGCTACGGCGGCACCAGCCCCCAGTACGCGGCCGCGATCCACTCGGTCGACGGCCTGGTCGGCCAGGTGGTCGCCGCCGTCAAGGCCCGCCCCAGCTACGCCTCGGAGGACTGGCTGATCGTGGTCACCACCGACCACGGCCACACCGACGCCGGCGGCCACGGCGGCAACAGTGCCGTCGAGCGGCAGACCTTCGTGGTCGCCGACGGCGCGGGCTACGCGCCCGGCTCCACCCGCCAGGACGTCAAGCTCGTCGACATCGCGCCGACCGTGCTCAAGCACGAGGGCGTGGCGGTCGACCCGGCCTGGAAGCTCGACGGCAGGCCGATCGACGAGATCACCCCCGACGCCTTCGACACCCTGCGGACGGGCCTGCAGACCCGCACCGACGAGACCGGCATCCCGGCCGGCGTCAAGGGCTGGACCCACACCCCGCCGAGCGGCTGGAGCATCGACAACTCCCGGATGCCCAGCGGCGGTGTCACCGAGTGGCGCGGCTGGGCCTTCGCCACCGACGAGTTCTGGACCGCCGCGCAGCTCGGCCAGTCCCGGGAGACCAACGTCCGGGCCCGCAACGTCTTCGCGGTCGCCGACTCCGACGAGTGGGACGACAAGTCGCACGGCGCCGGGCAGTTCGACTCCACCCTGCTCAGCCCCCGCTACCAGGTGGGCGGCGCGGCCACGGCCACGCTGAGCTACGCCACCAACTACAAGATCGACGGCCCGCAGACCGGCGACGTCTACATCACCTTCGACTCCGGCACCCCGCAGCTGGTCAAGTCGTACCGCTCGGACCTCAACGGCTTCGAGAAGCTGACCGTGGCCGTCCCGGCCGGCGCCACCAGCGCGCAACTGCAGTTCCGCTACACCGGCACCAACAGCGCGTTCTGGACCGTCGACCAGGTCGCCCTGACCTTCTGAGCCCCCTGCTCACCGCTCACCGCTCACCGCTCCCCGGCCGCGCGCTCCCGCGGCCGGGGAGTGCGGCCGGGGAGCGGGACCGGGACCGGGATCACCCGGCGGCGCCGTCCGGCGGCAGCCGCGGATAGGGGGTGTGCAGGCTCCCGCCCTGGACGGCCCGGTGGAACTCGGTCGCCGCGGCCGCCAGTTGCGCGTCCCGGCCGATGATCCGGGCCGCCGACGGGGACAGGTCGTCGGGCGCCGCGCCCTCGGCGTACTTGCGCACCAGCGCGTCCCGGCCGTCCCGGTCGTCCTCGGCGAGGCCGTGCAGGGCGGTGACCAGACGGTTCACCAGCAGGGTGGCGGTCAGGTGCCGGTCGTAGCCCCGGTGCTCCCGGAAGAACGCGGCCTCGGCCGGACCCTGCGCGAAGCGCTCGTGCAGGGCCAGGCCGAAGTCGGTGAAGTAGAGCTGCCGGCCGTCGGTCAGGATGTTCTCGAAGTGGGCGTCGAAGTGCAGCAGCCCCCGGGACTCCAGGAACGCCGTGCCCGCCCGCAGCCCCTCGTCCGCCAGCTCCCAGGCCACCTCGGCGCCCTCGCCGCCGCCGGCCAGCCGCCGCCCGAGCCAGGCACCCAGGGTGGTCGGGACGTGCTCCAGGAACAGCACCACGCTGTGCGTCGCCCGGCCCAGCTCCTCGGCCCGGGCCCGGACCGCCGGTGAGCCGCCCCAGCGGGCCGCCATCCGCTCGACCTCGCCGGTGTGCTCCGCCCGGGCGGCGGGGTCGGGCGCCCAGGAGTCCGGAACCACCCGCCAGTGGTACAGCAGCGGGAAGGCCCGGCACTCGTCCATCAGCACCCAGTCGGTGGTCAGGCCGTGCGCGGCGACCTCGCGCCAGACGCCGAACCCGGGACTGCCGAGGCCGTAGTGGCAGAACGCGGGCAGGTCGAACAGGTTCGCCGTGGACAGCAGGTTCGCCGTGCGCAGCTCCCGGCCGGTGAGCGGCACCGTCTTGACGAAGACCGGGACCCCGGCGACCTCCACCCGCGCCGTCCGGCCGCCGATCCCGGTGCCCAGGGGCACCGCGCCGGCCAGGAGGCGGGCGGCGCCCGGACCGTCCAGCCGGGACAGTGCCGCCGAGACGGAGTCGTACGCGCCGAGCCGGGCGGCCCGCGCCGTGGTCGCCCGTACGGCGGGGACCGCTGGGAGGATCGGAGGTGCCATGGCCGACACCCTAGGCCGTCGCCGGGGGTGACGGCACGTCAACTGTCGTCCGGTCGAACGCCGGTGGCCGTCAGGCGAGCGAGCGTGCGACCTGTTCGAGGTGGTCCATCGCCTCCTGCATGCCGCCCTCCATGCCGGAGTCGATGTGGGCGTCGCGGTGCGCGCGCTCGGAGTGCTCGACCAGGACGGTGAGCGTGGTGCGGCCGTCGTGCTCCGCGAGGGTGAGGGTGGTCAGGGCCGCGGCCTCCGGCATGCCCTCGAACACCTCGGTGGTGACCAGGCGTTCGTCGGGGACGATCTCCCGGTACTCGCCGTGGAAGGCGACCTGGAAGCCGCCGTTCGCCACCATCACGTACCGCCAGGCGCCGCCGACCCGCAGGTCGACCTCGACGCGGACGACCTTGCCGCGGTCGCCGCTCCACCAGCGTTCGATGAGTTCGGGGGTGGTCCACGCCCGGTACACCAGGTGCCGGGGCGCGTCGAACTCCCGGGTGATCAGGATGCTGGTGTCCGTCGGCAGCGTGACCACCGCTCGGCTGTTACTCGTCATCGTCGGTACCTCCGTCGGGTTCCGCCTCTTCGTCCTTCAGGTCCGCCAGGACGGCGTCCAGCCGGTCGAACCGCTGCGACCACGACCGCTCGTAGCGGCCCACCCAGTCGTGGATGGCCTTCAGCGGGCGCCCGTCCAGCCGGTACAGCCGGCGGCGGCCCTCCTCGCGGACCAGCACCAGCCCGACCTCCCGCAGCACCCGCAGATGCTTGGACACCTGCGGCTGGGGCAGGTCCAGCGCGGCGACCAGGTCGTTCACCGACCGCTCACCGGTGGCCAGCGCGTCGAGGATCTGCCGCCGCCGGGGCTCGGCCACGGCGTTGAACGCGTCCGCCGTCGTCGCCGCCCGTGCCATGGATCCATCATATGCCCGTATCGGCATATGTAGCTTGGTGGCGCGCACGGACGGGCGCACGGACGGGCGCGCGGGCGTGCTCCGGGCGCCAGGGGGGCGCTCAGGCGGGGTGGGGCGGGCCGGGTGGCAGGTGGACGGTCATCAGGAGTTCGCACGGTCCGCTGCCGGCGCCCCGGTAGCCGTGCGGCACGTCCGCGTCGAAGGTGGCCGTCGCCCCGGCCGGCAGCGGGTGCTCGACGCCGTCGACCGCCAGGACCATCGACCCGGCGGTCACGCTCACGGTCTCCACCACCCCGGCGGGGTGCGGGTGACTGGTGTACTCCTCGCCGGGGTGCAGCAGCCAGCGCCAGACCTCGACCGGGGCGGGGCCCGCGGTGGTCAGCATCAACTGCGCCCGGCCGCCCTGCCCGCCCGTCCACAGCGGGGTGACCGCCGCCGCCTCCACCACCTGCACCCGGGTCGGCCCGGAGCCCTGCACCAGCGCCGACACCGACAGGCCGAGCGTGTCGGCCAGCCGGACCAGCGTGGCGAGATTGGGATTGCCCTGGGCCTTCTCCAGGGCGACCAGCGCGCCCTTGCTGACCTGGGCCCGGAGGCTGAGCTGGTCCAGGGTCAGCCCGGCCCTGGTGCGGGCGGCCCGTACGTTACGGGCCACCGTGTTCAGCGCCTGCGCCGTGTCGGCCACGGGCTCCACCTCTCCTCGCCGTCCTCGCGGGTCCTCGCCCCCGGTCGTCCGAATGTACCGCGCGGTCGGCGCAGTGCACCCGATCGGTCGTTCTGATGTACCTTGGGGTCGTTCCAATGACTCGGAGGTGTCACCGTGCCCGCGCTGCTCCTCGCCCTCGCCAGCTCGCTGGCGTACGGCTGCGCCGACTTCCTCGGCGGCCTCGGTGCCCGCCGCGCCCACGTGCTGCGCACCGTCATGGTCGCCGCACCGGCCAGCCTCGCCGTCGAACTGCTGCTGTGGCCGCTGCTCGGCGCGCACTGGTCGGGCGCCGCGGTCGGCTGGGGGGCCGCCTCCGGGGCCGCCTCGGCCGCCGCGTTCGTGCTGCTCTACCGGACCCTGGCGATCGGGCCGATGAGTGTGCTCTCCCCGGTGACCGCGCTGGTCTCCGCGGTCCTGCCGGTGGGCCTCGGACTCGTGCAGGGCGAGCGGCTGGGCGCGGCCGCGGCCGCCGGGATCCCGCTCGCCCTGGCCGCCGTGGTGCTGGTCAGCGCCGGCCCCGGCACGGGCGGCCGCTCCCGGCCCTCGCGTACCGCGCTGCTGCTCGCGGTCGGCGCCGGTACCGCCATCGCGGTCCAGCTGATCTGCCTGCACCAGGCGCCGTCGGACAGCGGCCTGGCGCCGCTGATCACCGGCCGGGCGGTCTCCTCGGCCGTCACCCTGGTGGCGGGGGCCGCGATGTGGCGGCGCCTCGGGCCGGAGCGGCCCGGCCTGTGGCTGTCCGCGGGCTCCGGCGTCCTGGACTCGCTGGCCAACCTGGCGTTCCTGCTGGCCGTACGCAGCGGCGACCTGGCGGTGGTCGCCGTGATCACCGCCCTCTACCCGGCCTCCACCGTCCTGCTGGCCCGGACCGTCCTCGGCGAACGCATCCACCGCAGCCAGCTGGCCGGCCTGGCCGTGGCCGCCGTCGCGGTCGGCCTGCTTGCCCTCGGCTGACCGCCCGCCGCCCGCCGCGGATCGCCCGCCGCCCGCCGCCGATCGCCCGGCGGCCGGTCAGAGCCGGTAGCGGTACACCCGGGAGCCGCGGGCCGGGTCCAGGCCGGAGGTCAGGCCGGCCGGTGCGAGCGCGGTGGGGACCTGCCGGAACCCGGTGCGCAGGAAGAGCACGGCGCTGCCGGTGGAGGCGGCGTACACGGTCCGCAGCCCCCGGTCCTCGGCGCGGGCCAGCAGGGCGGCGAGCAGCCGGGAGCCGACGCCGGTGCCCTGGCGGGCGGGATGGACGCACAGGTTGTAGAGCAGTCCGGCGGCGGGGTGCCCGGGTTCGGGGGCCAGCGGGCGCAGCGCCACGCAGCCGGCCGGCGGGGCCGGTTCCCGGTCGCCGGGCTCGATCAGGAAGTCGGTGGCGCGTTCCCGGTAGTCGGCCGGGCCGCGGTCCCGGAGTTCGCCCGAGCGCATGAACGGCGCCGACAGGACGAACAGGGCGGCGGCGTCGCCTGCGGTCGCGATCCGGACCGCGGGCGCGGCGACGGTGAGTGTCACCGGTCGGCCGTCCGTCGTCCGGGGGCCGCGGGGACCACCAGCGGGGTGCCGGTCTGCGGGTCCTCGATGATCTGGCAGGGCAGGTCGAAGACCCGCTCGACCAGGTCGGCGGTGACGATCTCGGCGGGCGGGCCCTCGGCGACCACCGCGCCGTCGCGCATGGCGATCAGGTGGGTGGCGTACCGGGCGGCCTGGTTGAGGTCGTGCAGGACGGCGACCAGGGTGCGGTCCTGTTCGCGGTGGAGCCGGGCGCACAGGTCCAGCACCTCGACCTGGTGGGCGATGTCGAGGAAGGTGGTCGGCTCGTCGAGCAGCAGCAGGGAGGTCTGCTGGGCGAGCGCCATGGCGAGCCAGACGCGCTGGCGCTGGCCGCCGGACAGCTCGTCGACGTACCGCTCGGCGAGGGCGTCGACGCCGGTGGCGGCCATCGACTCGGCGACCACCCGCTCGTCCTCGCGGGACCACTGGCGCAGCAGCCCCTGGTGCGGGTAGCGGCCGCGGGAGACCAGGTCGGCGACGGTGATGCCGTCCGGTGCGGTGGAGCTCTGCGGCAGCAGGCCGAGCCGGCGGGCGAGCTCCTTGGCGGGCAGGCCGCTGATCTGCTCGCCGTCCAGCAGGACCCGGCCGGCGGCCGGCTTCAGCAGCCGGGCGAAGGCGCGCAGCAGGGTGGACTTGCCGCAGGCGTTCGGCCCGACGATGACGGTGAAGGAGTGGTCCGGGATGGTGACGGACAGCTCGGTGGCGATGGCCCGGTCGCCGTAGCGCAGGGTGACGCGGTCGGCGGCGAGCCGGCCGGGGGCGGCCTGGGCGGTGGTCACTTGCCCTCCGTCAGCCGGTCGGTGGAGACCACCACGGCGCACTTGTCGGCGGCCCAGCGCAGGGCGTCCCGGTGGTGCTGCTCGGAGAAGTCGGCGACGGCGTCGCCGACCACGAAGGCCTGCACGTCGTGGCTCCAGGCGTCGGCGGCGGTCATCATCACGCCGATGTGGGCGTAGACCCCGGCCAGCACCAGCTGGTCGCGGCCGGCGGCGGCGAGCCGTTCGGCGAGGTCGGTGCGGGCGAAGGCGCTGTACTTCCACTTCGTCAGGAGGGTCTCCCCGGCCTGCGGTGCGACCTGCTCGGGCATGCCCTCGGCGTGGGCGTCGGCGGGCAGGCCGGGGCCCCAGAAGTCCAGCTGGAGGCCGCGTTCCGCGGCGCTCTGGCCGCCGCGCTGGTGGGAGTAGACCACCGGGACGCCGTGTGCGCGGGCCCAGCCCAGCAGCCGGGCGGTGTTGGCCAGCAGGTCGGACAGCGGCGAGGTGTCCGGGGTGAACGCCCGCAGGAAGTGGTTCTGCAGGTCGTGCACGAGCAGGACGGCCCGGTCCGGGTCGGCCCGCCAGGGCACCCGGGGGCCGGGCAGCTGGTCGGGTCCGGGCATCGGGTAGGGCTCGATCGCGGGAAGTGCCATGGTGGTGGGGTCTCTCTACGGCTGGGGGGTGGTGGCGCGGAGGTCCTTCTTGCTGACCTTGCCGATGCCGGTCTGCGGGAAGGCGGTGACGAACTCCACCTTGTCGGGGACCTTGAAGTCGGCGAGGCCGGCCTGCCGGACGAAGGCCCTCAGTTCGGCCGCGCGCGGCCGCTCGGCGCCCTCGCGCAGGATGACGTAGGCGCAGCTGCGCTCGCCCAGGTAGGCGTCGGGGGTGGCCACCACGGAGGCGTCGTGGACGGCCGGATGGGCCAGCAGCACGTTCTCCACCTCCTCGGCGGCTACCTTCTCGCCCCCACGGTTGATCTGATCCTTGGCCCTGCCCTCGACCACCAGGTGGCCGGTGGGCGTCCGGCGGACGACGTCTCCGGTCCGGTAGAAGCCCTGGGAGGTGAACGCCTCGGCGTTGTGCTCCGGCGCACGCCAGTAGCCACGGATGGTGTACGGGCCGCGGGTGAGCAGGTGGCCGGTGGCGCCGTCGGGCAGGTCGTGGTCGTGGTCGTCGACGATCCGGATCTCGTCGTCGGGCGAGATCGGCCGGCCCTGGGTGGTGAGCACGGTCTGCTCGTCGTCCTCGGGCCGGGTGTAGTTGACCAGGCCCTCGGCCATGCCGAAGACCTGCTGGACCCGGCAGCCGAGGGCGGGTCCCAGCCGCCGGGCGCCTTCGGCGCTGAGCTTGGCGCCGCCGACCTGGAGCAGTTCCAGGCTGCTCAGGTCGTGCGGTGCCTGCGCCGCCGCGTCGGCCCAGGCGAGCGCGACCGGGGGCACCAGGCCGGTCAGGGTGACCCGCTCGCGTTCGATCAGCGGGAAGGCCGCATCCGCGCTCGGGTTGGGGGCCAGCACGACCCGGCCGCCGGCGTGGAAGGTGCCGAGCGTGCCGGGGGAGCTGAGCGGGAAGTTGTGGGCGGCGGGCAGCGCGCACAGGTACACCGTCTCCGGGCCGAGGCCACAGATCACCGCGGACTCCCGGACGCTGTACAGGTAGTCGTCGTGGGTGCGGGGGATCAGCTTGGGCAGCCCGGTGGAGCCGCCGGACAGCTGCAGGAACGCCAACTCGTCGGCCCGGGGCGGGTCCTGGACCGGAGCGGCCTCGGCCGCCCGCAGCTCGGCGACGGAGGTGTACGGGCCCGGGTCGCCGACCACGAGGACCTCGCCCAGTGCGGGGACCGCGGCCAGTACGTCGGCCGCCAGCTCCCGGTGGTCGAAGCCGGCGTGCCGGTCCGGCACGATCAGTGCGCGGGCCCCGGCGAACTCGCAGAAGTAGGAGATCTCGGCGCGCCGGTGTGCGGGCAGCGCCATCACCGGTACCACCCCGGCCCGCAGCAGACCGAAGAAGAGCTCGAAGAACTCGGCGGTGTTGGGGAGTTGGAGCACCACCCGGTCGCCGCGGCGCAGCCCGCGGGCGAGCAGTCCGGTGGCGACCAGGTCGGCCCGCCGGTCCAGCTCGGCGTAGCTCCAGTGCCGGTCGCCGTCGGTGAGGGCGATCCGGGCGGGGTCCGCGGCGGCGTGGACGCGGATCATCCGGTCCAGCGGTTCGCCGGTCCAGTACCCGGCGGCCCGGTAACGGGCGACGAACTCCTCGGGCCAGAAACTCACTTGCTCTCCTCCAGGCCGACCGCGTGCAGGAAGGTGCGGAACTTGGCGCCGGTCTCGGCGAGTTCGGCGGCGGGGTCGGAGGCGGCGACCACGCCGGCGCCCGCGAACAGCCGCAGCAGGTCGCCCTCGGCCTCGGCGCAGCGCAGGGTGACGACCCATTCGCCGTCGCCGTCGGCGTCGCCCCAGCCGACCACGCCGGTGTACAGGCCGCGGTCGAACGGCTCCAGTTCGCCGATCAGGTCGCGGGCCCGGTCGGTGGGCGTGCCGCAGACCGCCGGGGTGGGGTGCAGGGCGAGGGCCAGGTCCAGCGCGCTGGTGGCGGGGTCGGCGAGGGTGCCGGTGACGGTGGTGGACAGGTGCCACATCGCGGCGGTCCGTACCAGCGTGGGCCGCTCGGGGACGTGCAGCTGCGCGCAGAGCGGGGCGAGCGCGGCCCGGACGGCCTCGACCACCACGGCGTGCTCGTGCAGGTCCTTGGGGGACTCCAGTAGGGCGGCGGCCCGGCGGACGTCCTCGGCCAGGTCGGTGGAGCGGGCGGCGGAGCCGGCCAGCGGGTTGGCGCTGACGGCGGTGGCCCGGCGGGAGACCAGCAGTTCGGGGCTGGCGCCGACCAGGGTGGCGGCGCCGCCGGCCGGGACGGCGAAGGTGTAGCCGTCGAGGTCGCGGCGGGACAGCCGGTGCAGCATGGCGGGCAGGTCGGCGCCGCCGGGCGCGGTCAGTTCCAGGGTGCGGGCGAGCACCACCTTGGTCAGTCCGGAGTCGTCGGACAGCCGGCGGACGGCCTCGGCGACGGCGTCCCGGTAGACCTCGGGGGCGGGCACCGGGCGCTGCCGCCAGTCGGCGGTGGCCGGGGCGGCGGCGGGCAGTTGCAGCAGCGGGTCCTCGTGCAGCGGCCCGGCCCGGTGGACCTCGGCGGGTATGAACAGCCGGGCCGGCCGGCCCGGGGAGAACGGGATCGCGCCGACCACGACGGGCGCCTCGGCCCCGGCCGCGCGGGCCGCGCGCAGCGCCTCGGTGGCGCGGGCCGGGTCGGTGACGGTGGCGCGGACGCCTTCGGCCAGCAGGGTGCGGCCGGGGCCGGCGAAGAAGGCCGTCGCCGGTCCCGGTCGGTAGCCGGCGAGCAGGGCGGTGGCGCCCGGCAGGGCCGCTGCCGTGTCGTGGGCCTCGTAGGCCGTGGTCATGAGTTCTCCGTTTCCTGGCGCGGGCGGCGCCTGGGCCGGGGCGTGCGGGCGGTGACGGACGGGCCGTCGGGCCGCCGTCGAGCGGTGGGGTGCTGCGCGGGCGGTGCCGTGCGGACGGTGCTGTACGGGTGGTGCCGGGGGGTGTCGAGACCGGCGCCCGCGTACAATGGTTAGGCTAACCTAACAATACGGGAGGGAGGGAGGCCCCCTGCGCCGGAGGGCCCCCTCGGGGCCGGGCTTCGATGTGAAGATCCGGAGAAGTGAAGCGTTGTCAGAGTATTGTCGGTCCGGCCGATGTGGGTTCGGGGAATGCCCGGGGGCCCGGGCCGACCACCGGCCCGGCAGCGGATTCCCGTGATCGTGACAGGGGAGAGACGATGACCAGCGACCGCTGGCTGCGGCGGTTCCACCCGGGCGGCGACGCCCGCGCACGGCTGGTGTGCTTCCCGCACGCCGGTGGTTCGGCGAGCTACTGGCACCCGCTCTCCGGCCTGCTCTCCCCGCGGACCGAGGTGCTGGCCGTCCAGTACCCGGGCCGTCAGGACCGGTTCACCGAGACCCCGCTGCGCAGCATCACCGAGCTGGCCGCCCGCGCGGTCGACGCCCTCGGCGAGAGCGACGGCCGCCCGCTGCTGCTGCTCGGCCACAGCATGGGCGCCGTGGTCGCGTACGAGGCCGCCCGGCTGCTGGAGAGCTCCGGCGCCGGCCCCGACCTGCTGATGGTGTCCGGGCGCCGCGCGCCGCACCTGCGCCGCCCGGAGGCCGCGCACCTGCTCGACGACCGGGCGCTCCTCGCCCACCTGGCCTCGCTGGACGGCACCGACGCCGGGCTGCTCGCCGACCCGGAGATCGTCGCACTGGCGCTGCCCGCCGTCCGCGCCGACTACGCCGCGCTGACCGGCTACCAGTACCGCGAGCGGGAGCCGCTGCGCTGCCCGGTCACCGCACTGGTCGGCGACGACGACCCGGTCACCTCGCCGGCCGACGCCCGGGGCTGGGAGCGGTACACGGCGGCCGGGTTCGACCTGAAGGTGTTCCCCGGCGGCCACTTCTACCTGAACGGCCGCCACGACGAGATCGCCGCGGTGATCTCCCGTCACCTCGAGGCGCTGGTATGAGCGGCACCCTGTACGCGATCAGCGACCTGCACGTCGCCTACCCGGAGAACCGGAAGGTGGTCGAGGAGCTGCGCACCGACTCCCCGGACGACTGGCTGATCGTCGCCGGCGACGTCAGCGAGCGGTTCGGCGAGATCGAGTGGGTGCTCGCCACCCTGCGCGAGCGCTTCGCCAAGGTGATCTGGGCCCCCGGCAACCACGAACTGTGGACCCCCAAGGACGACCCGGTGCAGCTGCGCGGCGACGACCGCTACCGGGCCCTGGTCGAACTCTGCCGCGGCCTGGACGTGCTGACCCCCGAGGACCCGTACGCGGTGTGGTCCGGCGGACCCGGTGGTCCGGTCACCGTCGCCCCGCTCTTCCTCCTCTACGACTACACCTTCCGGCCCGAGGGCACCGCGGACAAGACGGAGGCGCTCGCCGCCGCCTACGCCGCCGGCGTGGTGTGCACCGACGAGATGATGCTGCACCCCGACCCGTACCCGTCCCGCGAGGCCTGGTGCGAGGCGCGGATCGAGGAGACCGAACGGCTGCTCGCCCGGCGCGACCCCGCCCTGCCGACGGTCCTGGTCAACCACTACCCGCTGGTGCGCGAGCCCACCAGGATCCTGCGCTACCCGGAGTTCGCGCTCTGGTGCGGCACCGAGCGCACCGCCGACTGGCACCGGCGGTACGACGCCGCCGCCATGATCTACGGACACCTGCACATCCCCCGGATCACCTGGGCGGACGGCGTCCGCTTCGAGGAGGTCTCGCTCGGCTACCCGCGCGAGTGGGGCCCGCGCGGCGGCCCGCACCGCCCGCGCCGGGTCCTGCGGGCGGAGGAGCGGTGATCGAGCAGCTGCTGCCGCCGGGCGCCTCCTGGGCGGAGGCCTTCGACGACCTGGCCGACGCCCCACTGCTGCCGGGCGAGGAGGAGCTGGTCGCCAAGGCGGTCCCGGCCCGCCGCCGCGAGGTGGCCACCGTACGGGCCTGCGCCCGCAGGGCGCTCGGCGCGCTCGGCCTGCCGCCGGTGCCGATCCTGCGGGGGGAGCGCGGCGCACCGCGCTGGCCCGAGGGCGTGGTCGGCAGCATGACGCACTGCGCCGGCTACCGCGCCGCCGTGGTCGCCCGCGCCGGTGACCTGCGCACCGTCGGCATCGACGCCGAACCGCACGAGCCGCTGCCGGACGACGTGCTGGAGGTGGTCGCGCTGCCCCAGGAGCAGTCCAGGATCGCCGAGTTGACGGCGGAGCGGCCCGCGGTGCACTGGGACCGGCTGCTGTTCAGCGCCAAGGAGAGCGTCTACAAGGCGTGGTTCCCGCTGACCAGGCGCTTCCTGGAGTTCGAGGAGGCGGACATCACGCTGGAGGTGGACGGCACCTGGTCCGCCCGGCTGCTGGTCGACGGCACCACCGCGGACGGCGGGCCGCTGCTCGGCTTCCACGGCCGCTGGCTGGTGCAGGACGGGCTGCTGCTCACCGTCATCGCCTGAGCCGTCATCGCCTGACCCGCCACCGCCTGAGCCGTCGTCGCCCGGGCCGCGGGCCCGCGGCGGCCGGCGCCGTGGGAAATCCCGGTGCCGGCCGGCGCCGGGCGCGGCTAGCCTGCCCCGGGTGGAGAGCGCACCGGAACTGTGGAACGTGGTGGACATCGAGGCGACCTGCTGGGACGGGCAGCCGCCGCCCGGCGCGGTCAGCGAGATCATCGAGATCGGGCTGACGGTGGTCGACGTCACCGCGGGTGAGCGGGTCGGCCGTCACCGGATCCTGGTCCGGCCCCGGCGCTCGACGGTGAGCGACTTCTGCACCGGGCTGACCGGGCTGACCCAGGCCGGGGTCGACACCGGCGTCCCGTTCGCGGAGGCCTGTCGGCTGCTGGCGGCCGAGCACCGGGCCGGGTCGCGCCCGTGGGCCAGCTGGGGCGACTACGACCGCAACCAGTTCACCCGGCAGTGCGCGGCCACCGGCACCCGGTACCCGTTCGGCCGCCGCCACGCCAACGCCAAGCTGGTCTTCACCGAGGCGTACGGGCTGCGCAAGCGGCCCGGCATGGCCCGCGCGCTTGAGCTGGCGGGCCTGCCGCTGGAGGGCCGGCACCACCGCGGCGAGGACGACGCGTGGAACATCGCGGCGCTCGTCCTGCACCTCGCCGCCCGCGATGCCTGGCACCCGGCGGTGTGCGAAGTGCCGAACCCTTTTCGGTGACTGACAGTCACATCCCCTGGAGCAAGCGGAAGCTGTCCCGAATGTCTCGGTAACGCAGCATCAGTTCCTGATCCGTGCCCCTACCGCCACCGGTCCGCGATCGAGATCCGAAAGCCGGTGAGCAAAGTCTGATCGAATTCGAACATCGGACGCTGATCTCCCGTAGGATCGGCCCCGCCACCCGCACCAGGGTGCCGTCGTCTCCGGGGGGATCACGACGACGGCAGCGCGGCCCACAGCGGCGGTGGCGCGGCGGCTCTCAGCCGCCTGTGATGGGCCCCATCGGGGGAGACAGCAACCAACACGGGCAGGAGGGGGGAGTTTTGAGCGAAAGATTCGGGTTCGAGCTGCGAAGACTCCGGACACAGCAGGGCGTCTCCTTGAAGGCGCTGAGCGAGATGGCGCACTACAGCAAGGGCTATCTGAGCAGGGTGGAGACCGGTGCCCGGCCCGCCACCCCGGAGCTGGCGGGCCGGTGCGACGACGTGCTCGGCGCCGGTGGCGCCCTGCGCGGGCTGGTCGCCGACCAGGACCCCGAGGGCCAGTCGGCCGAGCCGCTGAGGCCGGCCCAGTTACCGATGGCGGTACCGGACTTCTACGGCCGTGAGGCCGTCCTGGCGCGGCTCGACGGCCTGCTGTGCGAGCAGCGGATGGTGGTCTGCGCGATCGACGGGATGGCGGGGGTCGGCAAGTCCGCGCTGGCGGTCCACTGGGCGCACCGGGTGCGTGACCGGTTCCCGGACGGCTGTCTGTTCGCCGAGATCGACGGACCCGGCCAGGACGGTGCCTGGGTGACGCCCGGCGAGGTGCTCGGCGGTTTCCTGCGGGCGCTGCGGCCCGGCGGGCCGCTGCCCACCGCGATCTCCGAGCGGGCGGCGCTGTTCCGCACCCTGCTGGACGGCCGCCGGATGCTGATCGTGCTGGACGGCGTGGTCAGCGCCGAGCAGGTGCAGCCGCTGCTGCCCGCCGCCCCCGGCTCCATGGTGCTGGTCACCAGCCGGGTCCGGATGGCGGGCCTGCGCTCGGCGCAGTTGCTCTCGCTGGATCCGCTGTCCCCGCGGGAGGCGGTGCGGATGGTCGCCGCGATCATCGGCGACCAGCGGGTGGCGGTCGAGCCGGTCGCGGCCCGCCGGCTGGTCGAGGCCTGCGGCCTGCTGCCGCTGGCCGTCCAGTTGGTGGCGACCCGGCTGGCGGCCCGGCCGCGCTGGCAGATCGCCTCGCTGGTGGAGCGGCTGGAGGACGAGGAGGAGGGCAGCTCGGTGCTGGACCTCGGCGGCGCCGCGGTCGGTACCGCGTTCCGGCTCAGCTACGAGCGGCTCGGCTGGCAGGCGGCCCACGCGCTGCGCCAGATCGCCCAGTTGGACGGTCCGGACCTGTCGCTCGCGGCCGCGGCCGCGGCACTCGGCGCCGACCGGGCCGAGGCGGAGAACCTGCTGGAGGAGCTGGTGGACGCCAGCCTGCTGGACACCCCGGCGCCCGGCCGGTACGCGTTCCACAAGCTGGTGCGCTCGTTCGCACTGAGCCTGGTGCGGCGGGCGGAGCTGGCGACCGCGGGTCCCGCCGGGGTGGCGCTGGCCGGTCTCTCCGACCGGATCGGACGCTGACCGGCGGTACCTGGAAGAGACGCCCGAGGGGCGGCGGTAGTCGAAGCGGACCGAGGTGGCCCGGTAGCACTCCCGCAGGTGGTCCAGGACGTCGTCCGGGATCGGCTCGCCGTCGCCGTAGTAGGTGTTGCTGGGCAGGTCCTCCGGCTTGCACATGGCCTGCAGTCCGAGCCTCAACTCCTCCGGCAGCGTGCTGACGTGGAAGAACGTGGCGTGGTTGAACCAGACCTGGTCACCGGTGACCGGGTGCTTGTGGACGGCGTCGCGCACCGCCCTGGTGCGCAGCCGGTCCGACCCGATCCAGGTGGTCTCGATGCCCTGGCCGGCGCAGTGCCGCTCCACCTCCTCGCGGTCGTCGGTGTTGAACACCTCCGTCCACGGGAGCCCGAGACCGCCACCGTAGTTGCGCACCACCGACCACCTGCGGCGCTCGAACTCCTCGCGCACCGCGGGGTCGATCGCCCGGTACAGCGCGCGGGTGGAGGAGAGCGGGGTGGCGCCGAGGGTGAGCGGCGGCTCGATGCAGTAGAAGTAGAGGACCAGCGGCCAGACGGCCTGGTAGGAGTTCTCGTTGTGGGCGAAGATCTCCTCCTGCGGCGGGTACTCGGTCGAGGTGTAGACGTTGCCCTTGATGGACTGCCGGGGCGAGGAGCGTTCGGCGTACGTCAGGGGCTCGCCGGACAGCTCGCGCACCACCGCGTCGAAGCCGTCCACGCCGTCCACCGCGAAGTCGCGGAACAGCAGGGCGCCGTGGGTGCGCAGCTGCTCGCGCAGCTCCTCGCGGTGGTGCCGGATGTGCTCGACCAGCCGGTGGTCGCCGCCGTCGACGGTGAGGGGCAGCTGAGGCTCGGTCACACGGATACTCCGTTCGTCAGATCCTGGGTGCGGCCGCCGTGCGCCGTCGCGGGCGTGCGCCGGGGCGCGGGCCGGAATGCCCGGCCGGGCGGGCGCTGGGGCGGAGCCGGTCGCCGGCGGCCCGGGCCGGGGGATTTTCCCGGCGGTGGCCGACAATTGCGGGGCGACGGCGGTGCGTTGTCCGGGTGGGCGGGCCACCGGGGTGCCAGCACACTATCGCCGGGGGATAGCACGGACAAGGCGAGTGCGTCACGGATCTCCTTTCCGGTGGCGGGAATTGACGCCCCGGGCCGGTCACCTGGGGGGTGTCCGTCCGGGGTTGATTGTCGAGTACATGACCTAACATGCCTGGTCGGGCCGGGTTGCCTCGGGGTTGTCAGTTGCCAGGCTCTGGCAACTGACAACCCCTTGAGCGCTATTGATCAAACCGGCCATGATGGCGATGTCCGAAACGGGGGCCGTGCTTCCCCTCACCGCCGAACGGCGCCAGGAAGCCCGCGGAGCGCATTCCGCCGGCCCCGACCCGGCTACCGGAAGGTAGTTGAACGGCATATTTCCGGCTGCGCCGCGCAGGCCGGTGATTTTCCGTCATCTCCTGTTCCGGTGAACTCCCGTAAATCCTCCAGTGAATGAATTCGGCATGCCCGAAAGCCGAACAGAGGAGTGCAGATGAGCGACGACCAGAACGACGGCCGGCAGTACCTCGTGGTCCTCAACGACGAGGAGCAGTACTCGGTCTGGGCGGTCGGCCGGGACGTCCCGGCGGGCTGGCGCACCGAGGGCACCCAGGGCACCAAGGACGAGTGCCTGGCCCGGATCTCCGAGGTGTGGACCGACATGCGGCCGCTGAGCCTGCGGCAGCGGATGGACCAGGGCGCCGACGCCTGACCACCGGGCCCCGCCGCGGGCCCGCCCACCGACCACCCACCACCGAAGGGCAGACCGTGCAGACAATCCCGCCGCCCGGCACCGGGCAGGACGGCACGGCCCAGGCCGCGCCACCGCGGCCGGCCGGGGCACCTGGCGACCCGGCCCCCGGCGGGCTGCTGCACGAGCTGGTCGCGGCCCGTGCGGCCCTGACCCCGCACGCGCCCGCGGTCGCCGCCGGCGGCCACGGGCTGAGCTACGCCGAACTCAACGAGCGGGCCAACCGGCTCGCCCACCACCTGCGCGACCTCGGCGCCGGCCCCGACCGGTTGGTCGGCGTCTGCCTGCACCGCGGCACGGACCTGGCGGTGGCGCTGCTCGCGGTCTGGAAGGCGGGCTCCGCGTACGTCCCGTTCGACCCGGGCCACCCCAAGGACCGCGTCGACTGGGTGCTCGGCGACACCGGCGCCCGCATCGTGGTCACCGAGCAGGCCCTGGCCCCGCTGGTCCGCGCCGACGGCGTCCACCTGGTCACCCTCGACACCGCCGGCCCCGAACTGGCCACCCGGCCCGCCACCGACCCGGTCACCGGAGTCACCGCGGACCACCTCGCGTACGTCATCCACACCTCCGGCTCCACCGGGCGCCCCAAAGGCGTCGCGGTCAGCCACCGCGGCATCGCCAACCGGGTCGCCTGGACCGTGCACACCCACGGCCTCGGCCCCGCCGACCGGGTGCTGCAGAAGACCTCGCTCAGCTTCGACGCGGCCGGCTGGGAGTTCTTCGGCCCGCTGAGCAGCGGCGGCACCGTGGTGATGGCCCCCGTCGGGGTCGAACGCGACCCCGCCGAGATGGTCCGCACCGTCGCCCGGGAGCGGATCAGCGTGCTCCAGCTGGTGCCCTCGGTGCTGCGGCTGCTGGTCGACGAACCCGGCTGGGCCGACTGCACCGCCATCCGGCTGGTCTTCTCGGCCGGCGAACCGCTGCACGCCGAGCTCTGCCAGCGCCTGCTGGCCCGCGCCGACGTCCAGATCTGGAACACCTACGGCCCCACCGAGTGCTCCATCGACGTCACCGCCCAGCACGTCGACCCGCAGCAGCTCACCGGCCCGATCCTGATCGGCCGCCCGATCACCGGCATCCGGCTGCTGGTGCTGGACGGGAACGGCGCCCTCGCCCCGCTCGGCATCCCCGGCGAACTGCACGTCGGCGGCGCCGGCGTGGCCCGCGGCTACGTCAACCGCCCGGACCTGACCGCCGACCGCTTCGTGCCCGACCCGTACGGCCCGCCCGGCGCCCGCCTGTACCGCACCGGCGACCAGGTCCGCTGGCGCGCCGACGGCACGCTCGAGTACCTCGGCCGCCTCGACGGGCAGGTCAAGGTCAACGGCGTCCGGATCGAACCCGGCGAGATCGAGACCGTGCTGGCCGCCCACCCCCGGGTGAGCGCCGCCGCCGTCCTCGCCGTCACCGGCGCCGCCGGTGTCGGCCGGATCGCCGCCTACCTCACCGTCCGCGGCGAGGTCGGCCACGAGGAGCTGCGCGCCCACTGCCGCGAGCGGCTGCCCGAGTACCTGGTGCCCGCCGTCTTCACCGTGCTCGACGCGTTCCCGCTGACCACCAGCGGCAAGCTCGACCGCAAGGCGCTGCCCGCCCCCGGCGAGCGGCCCGCCGGCACCGGCGGGCGGGTGCCGCCGCGCACCCCCACCGAACGCACCGTCGCTGCGATCTGGGCCGACCTGCTGGACACCCCCGACATCGCGGCCGACGACGACTTCTTCCGGCTCGGCGGCTACTCCCTGCTGCTCGGCCGGCTCGCCCAGCGGCTGCGCGCCGCCACCGGCCGCGAACTCGCCCTCGCGGACCTGTTCACCGCCTCCACCGTCCGCGACCAGGCCCGGCTGCTGGAACGCGCCGAGGCCGCGGGCGCCGAGATCACCAAGGTCGACCGCTCGGTGCCGCTGCCGCTGTCGGCCGGCCAGCAGCGGATGTGGTTCCTCGACCAGCTCGCCCCCGGCAGCGCCGAGTACGTGATCCCGCTGTTCCTGCGGCTCCCGGACGACACCGACCCCGCCGTGCTCGGCCGCGCCCTCACCGCGCTGGCCGCCCGGCACGAGGCACTGCGCACCCGCTACCCGCTGGCCGACGGCCGGCCCGTCCAGCAGGTCGACCAGCCCGGCGCCGTCGAGCTCGCCGTCACCGACGCCGACGGACCCGCGCTGGTCGACCGCGTCACCGCGGAGATCGCCCGCGGGTTCGGCCTCGCCGACGGCCCGCTCTGGCGCGCCCTGCTCGCCCGCCGCACCGACGGCTCCGCACTGCTGCTGCTGACGGTCCACCACATCGCCTGCGACGGCTGGTCGACGGTCCTGCTCAAGCGGGAGCTGCGGGAGCTGTACGCCGCCCTCGCCGACGGCCGCGAACCGGACCTGGCGCCGCTGCCGATCGGCTACCCGGACTTCGCCGTCTGGCAGCGCGAGCACTGGCTCACCGAGCAGCTGCGCCACGACCAGCTCGCCCACTGGCGCGAGGCGCTGGCCGGCCTGCCCACCCTGCCGCTGCCCACCGACCGCCCCCGCCCCGCCCACCGCGAGGCGCACGGCGCGGTCCGTGCCGTGCACATCCCCGCCGCCACCGCGCAGGCGCTGACCGAGCTCGGCCGCAGCCGCGGCGCCACGCCGTTCATGACCCTGCTGACCCTCTGGCAGACCCTGCTCGCCCAGCACAGCGGCCAGTGGGACGTCGCCGTCGGCACCCCGGTGGCCGGCCGGGTCCGGCCGGAGACCCGGGGCCTGGTCGGGCTGTTCCTCAACTCCCTGGTGCTGCGCGGCCGGCTCGCCCCCGAGCTGAGCTTCGAGGCGGCTCTGGACCGGGTCCGGGCCGCCTGCCTGGCCGCCTTCGCCCACCAGGACCTGCCGTTCGAGCAGCTGGTCGAGGACCTCCAGCCGTCCCGCGACCCGTCCCGCACCCCGCTCTACCAGGCCCTGTTCGACCTCCAGGACGAAGGGCTGACCGGCCTGGCCGAGGACGACGGCGCCCTCGCCGAGTTCGGCGGCGCCTGGCGCACCACCCCCACCGACCTCGCCCTGATCATGCACCGGCAGGACGACGGCGGCCTGGCCGGCCTGCTGGAGTACGCCACCGCGCTGTTCGACCCGCAGACCGCCGACGCGCTCGCCGACGGCCTGGCCGCCCTCGCCGCCAAGGCCGTCGCCGACCCGGGCGCAGCCCTGGCCACCCTGGACGTGCGCACCGAGGCCGACCGGCGGCGCGCCGCGCTCGCCTGGAACGCCGCCGCCCCGGCGGTGGACCCCGCGCCGACCGCGCCCGCCGCGCACCTGGCCCCGCGCAACCCCTTCGAGGAGCGCCTCGCCGGGATCTGGGCCGAGGCGCTGGAGACCGAGGTCGGCGTCCGCGACGACTTCTTCGCGCTCGGCGGCAACTCCCTGCTCGCGGCGACCGTCACCGCCGCCGCCCGGGCCGAACTCGACCTGGACATCCCGGTCCGGGCGCTGTTCGACGGACCCACGGTCGAGCAGTGGGCGCTCGCCCTGGAGGACTTGATCCGGGCGGAGATCGCCCAGCTCAGCGATGAGGACGTCGTGGCCGACACGACCCGTACGAAGGGGCAGCCGGCATGAGTGCTGGAGACACGCAGCAGACCACCCAGGACGCCACCGCCCTGCGCGAGGAGCTGATCCGCCGCCGGATGGCCGGCGGCCGGCCGGCCGGCCCCGCCGCCATCCCCGCGGCGGACCGCACCAGGCCGCTGCCGCTCTCCTTCGGTCAGCGCCAGATGTGGTTCCTGAACCGCCTCGACCCCGACGCCGTCGAGTACCTGGTACCTCAACTGCTGCGCCTGCGCGGCGACCTGGACCGTGACTCACTCGCCGCCGCGCTCGACGAACTGACCGCCCGGCACGAGATCCTGCGCACCCGGTACGCCTTGGACGGCGAGGAGCCGGTCCAGCTGATCGGACCGGCCACCCCGGGCGTCCTGGCCACCGTCGATCTCACCGGCCGGCCCGCAGCCGACCGCGCCCGCCTCGCCGAGGAGCAGGCCCGCCGGCTCAGCGCCCGGCCCTTCGACCTGGAGCAGGACGCACCCCTGCGCGCCACCCTGTACGTGCTGGCGCCCGACGACCACCTGTTCGCCCTCACCCTGCACCACATCGCCTGCGACGAACGCACGCAGGAACTGCTGATGGCCGAACTCTCCGCGCTGTACGGCGCGTTCCGCGACGGCCTGCCCTCGCCGCTGCCCGCCCCCGGCCTGCAGTACGCCGACTACGCCGCCTGGCAGCGCTCGGATTTCCGCACCCGGCCCGCCGCCGTCCGGCAGCTCTCCTACTGGAAGCAGCAGCTGAGCGGCGTCGAACCGCTCGCACTGCCCACCGACCGGCTCCGCCCGGCGGTCCGCTCCACCGAGGGCGCCGCGCACCGCTTCACCGTCCCCGCCGCGACCGCCGAGCGGCTGCGCGCGCTGGCCGCCGAGCACCGCACCACCCTGTTCACCGTGCTGCTCGCCGGCTACCAGGCCCAGCTCGCCCGCTGGACCGGCAGCACCGACATCGCGGTGGGCACCGTGGTCTCCGGCCGCACCCGCCCGCAGCTGCGCGACCTGGCCGGCTACGGCATCAACACCCTGGTGCTGCGCACCCGCTGGGACGGCGACCCGGCCTTCGCCGACCTGCTCCCGCTGGCCCGCACCACGGTGCTGGACGCCTTCGACCGCCAGGACACCCCGTTCGCCTCCCTGGTCGACGAACTCCAGCCCGAGCGCGACCTGTCCGTCACCCCGCTGTTCCAGACCGCGTTCACCCTGCACGACCGGCAGGCCGGCGAACTCACCCTCGGCGGCGTCCGCGCCGAGCAGGTCCCGCTGCCCTGGCAGGTCGCCAAGTTCGACCTCGCCCTGCAGGCCGCCGAACTCCCCGACGGCTCCCTCGGCTGCCAGTTCGAGTACGCCACCGGCCTGTTCGACCAGCCGACCGTGCAGCGGCTGGCCGGCCACCTGACCCGCCTGCTCACCGCCGTCGCCGAGCACCCCGAAGCCCCGCTGTCCGCCGTCGACCTGCTCGACGCCGCCGAACTCGCCGTGGTCGACCAGCCGATCCCCGGCGCCCCCAGCGCGTGGGACGGCCGCTGCGCCCATCAGGTCTTCGAGGAGCAGGCCGCCCGCACCCCCGACGCGGTCGCCGTCAGCCACCCCGGCGGCTCGCTCACCTACCGCGAGCTCAACGGCCGCGCCAACCGCCTGGCCCGCCGCCTGCGCGCCCTCGGCGTCGGCGCCGAATCGCTGGTCGGCGTCTGCCTGGAACGCGGCCCGGACCTGGTGGTCACCCTGATCGCGGTCCTCAAGTCCGGCGGCGCCTACGTGCCGCTCGACCCGGCCTACCCGTCCGACCGGCTCGCCTACATGGCCGCCGACGCGGCCCTGACCTGCGTGGTCACCGAGACCGCGCACGCCGCGCTGGTCGCCTCCGTGCACGACGGCCCGGCCCTGGTCCTCGAGGACCTCGCCGCCGAACCGGCCGCCGAGAGCGCCGAGGACCTGCCGTCGCTCGCCGGGCCCGACAACGCCGTCTACGTCATCTACACCTCCGGATCCACCGGCCGCCCCAAGGGCGTGGTGCTCTCCCACCGCGCGGTGCTGCGGCTGTTCAGCGCCGCCGCCGGCCTGTACGGCTTCGGCAGCGACGACGTCTGGTCACTGTTCCACTCCTACGCCTTCGACGTGTCCGTCTGGGAGCTGTGGGGCGCCCTGCTGTTCGGCGGCCGCCTCGCCGTGGTCCCCTTCGACGTCGCCCGCTCGCCCGAGGAGCTGCTCGACCTGCTGGTCGCCGAGCGCGTCACCGTGCTCAGCCAGACCCCGTCCGCGTTCCGCTCGCTGGTCACCCTGGCCGGCGCCGGCGACCCGCGGATCGACCGGCTCGCCCTGCGCCACGTGGTCTTCGGCGGCGAGAAGCTGGAGATCGGCGACCTGCGGCCGTGGACCGACCGGCTCGGCCCGGACACCCCCGCGCTGATCAACATGTACGGCATCACAGAGACCACCGTGCACACCACCTTCCACCGCCTCACCGGCACCGACCTCGCCGCGCCCGCGGTCAGCCCGATCGGCCGCCCGCTGCCCGACCTCGGTGTCCACCTGCTCGACGAGCACGGCCGGCTGGTGCCGGTCGGAGTCGTCGGCGAGATCCACGTCAGCGGCCCCGGAGTCGCCCGCGGCTACCTCAACCGGCCCGACCTCACCGCCGAGCGCTTCGTCCCCAACCCGTTCGGCGCGCCCGGCTCCCGGCTGTACCGCTCCGGCGACCTGGCCCGCCGCCTCCCGGACGGCACCCTGGAGTTCGTCGGCCGGGCCGACGACCAGGTGAAGATCCGCGGCTACCGGATCGAACTCGGCGAGATCCAGGCCGCCGTCGCCGCCCACCCGGGGGTGCGCGAGGCCGTCGTCATCGCCCGCGAGGACAGCCCGGGCCGCAAGGAACTGGTCGCCTACTGGACCGCCGAAGCCGACGGCGGACCCACCGCCGCCGACCTGCGGACCCTGCTCGGCCAGAGCCTCCCCGGCTACATGGTCCCGGCCGCCTTCGTCCGGCTCGACGCCTTCCCGCTCACCGGCAACGGCAAGACCGACCGGCGCGCCCTGCCCGCCCCCGAGCGCTCCGGCGCCGGCCAGGACGAGGCCTTCACCGCGCCGCGGACCGTCACCGAGCAGCGGATCGCCGAGGTCTGGTGCCAGGCGCTGGGCCTGGAGCGGGTCAGCGTCGACGCCACCTTCTTCGACCTCGGCGGCGACTCCATCCGCGCCGTCTCCCTGGTCGGCGTCCTGCGCGAGGCCGACTACGACGTCACCGTCCGCGACGTCTTCGAGCACCGCACGGTCGCCGCCCTCGCCCAGTACCTCGGCAACCGGCAGGCCCCGCCCGCGCCGACCCCGGCCGTGGCACCCTTCCAGCTGATCGACCCGGCCGTCCGCGCCGCCCTGCCCGCCGGGATCACCGACGCCTACCCGCTCTCCCAGGTCCAGCTCGGCATGGTCGCCGAACTCCTGACCGGCGGCAGCACCAACACGTACCACAACGTCACCGCCTTCCGGGTCCGCGACGACCGGCCCTTCGACCCGGACGCGCTGCGCCGGGCCGTGCACCAGGTGGTCGCCCGCCACGAGGTGCTGCGCACCTCCTTCGAGCTCACCGCGTACGGCACCCCGCTGCAGCTGGTGCACGGCGAGGTCGAACCGCAGGTCGCCGTCCACGACCTGCGCGCCCTCGACGAGGCCGGACAGGAGGCCGCCGTCCGGGAGTTCACCGCCGCCGAGCGCGCCAACCCGTTCGACCTCGACGTGCCGCCGCTGATCCGGGTCACCGCCCACCTCGCCGCCGGGAACAGCTGGTGGATCTCCATCACCGAGTGCCACCCGGTCCTGGAGGGCTGGAGCTACCACTCCCTGCTGATGGAGACCCTGGAGACGTTCCGCGCGCTGCGGGCCGGCCGGACGCCGCTGGTGCCCGAGACCCCGTCCGTGCGCTTCGCCGACTTCATCGCCGCCGAACTCGACGCCGTCGCCTCCGCCGAGGACCGCGCCTTCTGGCAGGGCGTGCTCGACGAGCACCCGCCGTTCGCGCTGCCGGCCGGCTGGGGCGCGGACCCCGGACAGCCGCGCGAGTACTACCGCGTCCAGGTTCCCTACCAGGACCTGGAACCGCAGCTGCGGCTGCTCGCCGTCCGCTCCCGCGCCTCCCTGAAGAACGTCCTGGTGGCGGCGCACCTCAAGGTGCTCGGCCTGCTCACCGAGGAGGCGACCTTCTGCACCGGCCTGGTCTGCGACGGCCGCCCCGAGGCCGTCGGCGCCGACCGGGTGTACGGCATGTACCTCAACACCCTGCCGTTCCCGGCCCGCCGCACCGCCGCCACCTGGCGGGAGTCGGTCCAGCAGGTGCTCGCCGACGAGATCGCGATGTGGCCGCGCCGCCGCTTCCCGATGCCGGTCATCCAGCGCGAACTCGGCGACGGCGGACGCCTGATCGACGTGATGTTCAACCACCAGGACTTCCACCAGGTCGACCTCGGCCAGATCGACGCAGAGAGCGTAATCGACGAGGGCCACACCGAGTTCGGACTGACCGTCACCACCCTCGGCGGCTGCTTCACCCTGGCCAGCGACACCCACACCCTCACCCGCGCCCACACCGAACGGATCGGCGCCCTCTACCGCGCCGTCGTCGAGGCGATGGCCGCCGACCCCGACGGCGACGCCACGGCCGCGTTCCTGCCGCCCGGCGAGCTGGAGATCGTCGACCGGCCGGTCGCCGCCACCCCGGCCCGCCACGAAGGCCTGTGCGTGCACGAGGTGTTCGAGCGGCAGGCCGCCCTGGCGCCGGAGAAGACGGCCGTCACCCACCAGGGCGTGCCGCTCGGCTACGGCGAGCTGAACCGCCGCGCGAACCGCCTGGCCCGGCGCCTGCGCGAGCTCGGGATCGGCCCCGAGTCGCTGGTCGGCGTCTGCCTGGAGCGCGGCGCGGACCTGGTGGTCACCCTGCTCGCCGTCCTCAAGGCCGGCGGCGCCTACGTCCCGCTGGACCCGGCCTACCCGGCGGACCGGCTGGCGTACATGGCCGCCGACGCCGCACTGGCCTGCGTGGTCACCGAGGAGCGGCACACCGCGCTGGTGGGTTCGGTGTTCCAGGGACCGGTGCTGGTCGCCCAGGAGCTGGCGCACGGCCTGGCCGCGCTGCCCGACCACGACCTGCCGCCCCTCGCCGGGCCCGACAACGCCGTCTACGTCATCTACACCT
>NZ_JAIZ01000833.1:27221-27666 GCF_000710465.2 Kitasatospora sp. MBT63
CTCGACCGGCCGCCCCAAGGGCGTCACGCTGTCGCACCGCAACGTGGTCGGCCTGTTCTCGGCGACCGAGGACCTGTTCGCGTTCTCCGCCGACGACGTCTGGTCGCTGTTCCACTCCTACGCCTTCGACTTCTCGGTCTGGGAGCTGTGGGGCGCCCTGCTCTTCGGCGGCCGGGTGGTGGTGGTGCCGTTCGACACCGCGCGCTCACCGGAGGACTTCCTGGACCTGCTGGTCGCCGAGCGGGTGACCATGCTGAGCCAGACGCCGTCGGCGTTCCGCTCGCTGGTCGGCCTGGCCGGCGCCGGAGACCCGCGGATCGCCGAACTCGTCCTGCGCGCCGTGGTGTTCGGCGGCGAGAAGCTCGAACTCGGCGAACTGCGCCCGTGGACCGAGCGGCTCGGCCCGGACGCCCCCGCGCTGATCAACATGTACGGCATCACCGAG
>NZ_JAIZ01000833.1:28064-33731 GCF_000710465.2 Kitasatospora sp. MBT63
CGTCCGGGAGACCGTGGTCGTCGTCCGCGAGGACACCCCCGGCCAGAAGGAACTGGTGGCCTACTGGACCGCCGAACCCGGCCACCCGGCCACCGGCGCCGACCTGCGGGCCCACCTCGCCACCACGCTCGCGCCGTACATGGTCCCCTCGGCCTTCGTCGAACTGCCCGCCATCCCGCTCACCTCCACCGCCAAGCTCGACCGGCGCGCCCTGCCCGCCCCCGAGCGCACCGCGATGGCCGGCGCCCACGCCGCCGTCGCACCGCGCACCGAGACCGAGGCCAGGCTCGCGGCCGTCTGGAGCGAGGTCCTCGGCCGGGACGGCATCGGCGTCGAGGACGCCTTCTTCGACCTCGGCGGCGACTCGATCCGGGTCCTCGCCCTGATCGGCGCCCTGCGCACGGCCGGCTTCCAGGTCACCGCCGGCGAGGTCTACCAGCACGCCACCGTCGCCGCCCTGGCCGCCCTGCTCGCCTCCCGCGCCCCGGCCGCCGCCGACGCGACGCCCGAACCGGTCCGCCCGTTCGCGCTGATCACGGAGACCGACCGGGCCGCCCTGCCCGCCGACGCCACCGACGCCTACCCGCTCGGCGAACTGCAGCTCGGCATGCTGGTCGAGATGCTCGCCGACCGCGAGCGCAACCGCTACCACAACGTCACCTGCTTCCGGATCGACGACGACCGGCCGTTCGACGACACCGCGCTCGCCGCCGCCGTCGCCCTGCTGACCGACCGGCACGAGATCCTGCGCACCTCCGTGGACATCTCCCGCTACTCCGTCCCGCTGCAGATCGTCCACCGCACCGCCGAGGTCCCCTACCGCAGCTGGGACCTCACCGGCGCCGACCCGCAGGCCCAGCGGGACGCCCTGCGGGCCTTCGTCGCCACCGAGCGGACCGCCCTGTTCGCCGCCGACGACCTCCCGCTGCTGCGGGTCTTCGCCCACGCCGCCGACGACGGCTGGTGGCTGACCGTCACCGAGTCGCACGTCATCCTGGAGGGCTGGAGCCACCACGCCCTGGTGATGGAACTGATCGCCTGCTACCGCAGCCTGCGCGACGGCGAACAGCCGCCGGCCAAGGGCCGCACCGAGGTGCGCTTCGCCGACTTCATCGCCGCCGAACTCGCCGCGCTCGACTCCGCCGAGGACCGCGACTACTGGCAGCGGATCGTCGCCGAACACGCCCCGGTCACCCTGCCCGCGCACTGGCGGGACGCCCCCGGCACCCCGCGCGAGGCGTTCCAGCAGGTGATCCTGCTGGACGACCTGGCCGACGGCCTCGCCGCCGTCGCCACCGCCGCCCAGGCCTCCGTCAAGAGCGTGCTGCTCGCCGCCCACACCAAGGTGATGAGCGGCTTCACCCCGGCCCGGACCTTCTTCACCGGCCTGGTCGGCCACGGCCGCCCCGAGGTGCCCGGCGCCGAGCACGTCTACGGCATGCACCTCAACACCGTGCCGTTCGCCGCCGAGCGCGGCGCCGCCACCTGGCGCGAACTGATCCGGCAGGTCCTGGACCGGGAGGCCGAGATCTGGCCGCACCGCCGCTACCCGCTGCCCGCCATCCAGCGCGACGCCGGCCGCACCGGCCTGATCCAGATCTCCTTCAGCTACCTCGACTTCCACGCCACCGACGAGCACGTCGACGGCGGACTCGGACTCGGCGAGACGCCCAACGAGATCGGCCTCAACGTCATCGCCTCCGGCCGGGGCATCGTGCTCTCCACCGACACCCACACCATCAGCCGGGCCAACGCCGAGCGGCTGGCCGACATGTACCGAGAGGTGCTGCGCGACATGGTCAACAACCTCGACGGGGACGCCCGCACCGGCGCCGCCGCCCAGCCGATCCGCCCGGCCCAGCCCGCCGCCGACGACCGGGCTCCCGCAGCCGCCGACGCCGACGGCACCGGCGCCACCACCATCGGCCTGTTCGAACGCCAGGCCGCCGGCACCCCGGTCGCCACCGCACTGGTCTCCACCGAGGGCAAGCTCTCCTACGCCCGGCTCAACAACCGCGCCAACCAGTTCGCGCACCGGCTGCTCGCACTCGGCGTACGCCCCGAGACCCGGGTCGCCGTCGTCCTGGACCGCGGCCCCGACCTGATCGCCGCCCTGCTCGGCGTCTGGAAGGCCGGCGGCGCCTACGTCCCGCTCGACCCGGCCTTCCCCGACGCCCGGCTGGAGCGGGTGATCCGCGAATCGCACGCCGAGGTGGTCATCACCCACCCCGCCCTGGCCGGCCGGCTCAGCGGCGTCGACCAGGCCAACTGGCTGCTGGTCGACCGCGACGCCCTCGCCGGACAGCCCACCACCGCCCCCGGACTCGACATCGACCCGGACACCCTCGCCTACGTCATCTACACCTCCGGCACCACCGGCCGCCCCAAGGGCGTCGAGGTCACCCACCGCGGCCTCGCCAACTACCTCGCCTGGACCGTCGAGGAGTACGCCTCCCGCGGCACCGGCGGCGCCCCGGTCTTCTCCTCGGTCGCCTTCGACCTGGTGGTGCCCGCCATCTACACCCCGCTGCTGGCCGGCCAGACCGTCCACCTGCTGCCCGCCGACCTGGCACCCGCCGACCTCGGCAAGCACCTCGCCGACGGCGGCCCGTACAGCTTCGTCAAGCTCACCCCCGCCCACCTGGAGGTGCTGCTCGAGCAGCTCTCCGGCGACGAACTCGCCGGCCTGGCCGGCCTGCTGAGCGTCGGCGGCGAACTCTTCCCCGGCCGGCTGGTGAACACCTGGCTCGACCTGGCCGGCGACACCGGCATCCGGTTCGTCAACGAGTACGGCCCGACCGAGATCACCGTCGCCAACTCCGCCTTCGTGGCGACCGGCCCGCAGCCCGGGACCGTCCCGATCGGCCGCCCGATCACCGCCACCACCATGTACGTGCTCGACCGGGACCTGCGGCCCACCCCGGCCGGGGAGCCCGGCGAGATCTACGTCGGCGGCGTCGGCGTCGCCCGCGGCTACACCGACCTGCCCGCCCTCACCGCCGAGCGCTTCCTGCCCGACCCGTACGGCCGCCCCGGCAGCCGGATGTACCGCACCGGCGACCTCGGCACCGTACTGCCCGACGGCGACGTCGACTACCACGGCCGCGCCGACACCCAGGTCAAGCTGCGCGGCTACCGGATCGAGCCCGGCGAGATCGAGGTGGTGCTCGGCGCCCACCCGGCCGTCACCCGGTGCGCGGTGATCGTCCGCGAGGACCGGCCCGGCGACGTGCGCCTGGTCGCCTACGTGGTCCCCGCCCAAGCCGCCGCCGGCTTCGACACCGACGCCGTACGCGACCACCTCGCCGCCCAACTCCCCGACTACATGGTGCCGTCCGCGATCGTCACGCTCGACGCCTTCCCGCTCACCCCGAACGGCAAGCTCGACCGCGGCGCCCTGCCCGAGCCGGTGGCCCCGGCCACCGGCACCACCGGCCGCGCCCCGCGCACCCCGCTGGAGGAGACCCTCGCCGGGCTGTTCGGCGAGCTGCTCGGCGTGGAGGGGGTCTCCATCGACGACAACTTCCTCGACCTCGGCGGCCACTCCCTGCTGGTGATCCGCCTGATCGGCCGGATCCGCGCGCTGCTCGACGCCGAACTCGCCATCGACGTGTTCTTCGCCGACCCCACCGTCGCCGCCATCGCCGAACGCCTCGCCGGCTCCCGCCCCACCGAGACCGGCCCCGCCCGCCCCAAGCTGCGCCGGATGACCCGCCCGGAGGAAACCGCGTGATCCCCCTCTCCTTCGCACAGCAGCGGTTGTGGTTCCTCAACCGCCTTGAGGGCGCCGGTTCCTCGTACAACATCCCGGTGGGGCTGCGGCTGACCGGCGCGGTCGACGTGACCGCGCTCCACGCCGCGCTGCGGGACGTGGTGGGACGGCACGAGAGCCTGCGGACGGTGTTCCCGGACGCGGACGGCGTGCCGTACCAGCGAGTGGTGCCGCTGGCGGAGGTCGGAGAACTGCTGGAGGTGGTCCGCGGCGAGGAGGGACTGGCCGCCGCCGCGGCCCACCCGTTCGACGTGACGGCGGACCTGCCGTTGCGGGCCTGGCTGTTCGAGACCGGCGCCGAGGAGTCGGTGCTGCTGATCGTGCTGCACCACATCGCGGCGGACGGCTGGTCGCTGGCGCCGTTCGCCCGCGACCTGGGCCGGGCGTACACCGCCCGGGCCGCCGGTGAGGCCCCCGGCTGGGGCGAGCTGGAGGTCCAGTACGCGGACTACACCCTCTGGCAGCGCGAGCTGCTCGGCGAGGAGTCCGACCCGCAGAGCCTCATCTCGCACCAACTCGACCACTGGAAGGCCGTCCTGGCCGACCTCCCGGCCGAACTCGCCCTGCCGGCCGACCGGGTCCGCACCGCCGAGCCGGACGGCGCCGGCGGACTGGTCCAGTTCCGCCTCGACGACGCCGTGTTCACGGGCGCCGCCGCGCTCGCCCGGGAGTGCGGGGCGACCGTCTTCATGGTGGTGCAGGCGGCCGTCGCCGCCCTGCTGTCCCGGCTCGGCGCCGGCACCGACATCCCGATCGGCACCCCGGTCGCCGGGCGCACCGACGTCGCCCTGGACGAGCTGGTCGGCTTCTTCGTCAACACCCTGGTGCTGCGCACCGACGTGTCGGGCACCCCGACCTTCCGCGAGCTGGTCGGCCGGGTCCGGGACACCGACCTCGCCGCGTTCGCCCGCCAGGACGTGCCGTTCGAGCGGCTGGTGGAGGTGCTCAACCCGGTCCGGTCGATGAACCGGCACCCGCTGTTCCAGGTGATGCTCACCTTCGACGACGGCGCACCCGCGGCCGGCCTCCAACTGCCCGGGGTCCGGGTGGAGCCGTACGCCGCCGTCGGCGACCGCGCCAAGTTCGACCTGTCCTTCGGCTTCTCCGACCGGGCCGGCGCCGGCCTCGACGGCAGCATCGAGTACTCCGCCGACCTGTTCGACCGGAGCACCGCCGAGGCCGTCCTCGGCCGCTTCCTGCGCCTGCTGGCGGCCGTCGTCGCCGACCCGGACACCCGGGTCTGCGAGGTGGAGCTGCTCGACCCGGCCGAACTCGCGCTGGTGGACCGGCCGATCGCCGCGCCCGCGACGCACGCCCCGGAGCTGCTGCACGAGGTGTTCGAGCGGTGGGCGGCCACGGCACCGGACGCGGTGGCGGTCTCCTTCGAGGGCGGGTCGCTGACCTACCGGGAGCTGAACACCCGGGCCAACGCACTGGCGTGGCACCTGCGCGGGCTCGGTGTGGGCGCCGAGTCGCTGGTGGGCGTCTGCCTGGACCGCGGCCCGGACCTGGTGGTCGCCCTGCTGGCGGTGGTCAAGGCCGGAGGGGCGTACGTCCCGCTGGACCCGGCGTACCCGGCGGAGCGGCTGGCGTTCATGGCCACCGACGCGGAACTCGCGTGCGTGGTGACGCAGCACTCCCACGGCGGCCTGGTGGCGTCGGTGTTCACCGGTGCGGTGGTGGCCCTGGAGGAGCTACCGGCCGGTCTGCCGACGGGTGACCCGGGCGTGCCGCTGTCGGCGGACGCGGCGGTCTACGTCATCTACACCTCCGGCTCGACCGGGCGCCCCAAGGGCGTCACGCTGTCGCACGCGAGCGTGGTCGGCCTGTTCGCGGCGACCGAGGACCTGTTCGGGTTCTCCGCCGACGACGTCTGGTCGCTGTTCCACTCCTAC
>NZ_JAIZ01000833.1:33830-35080 GCF_000710465.2 Kitasatospora sp. MBT63
AGCGCTGCTGCACGGCGGGCGGGTGGTGGTGGTGCCGTTCGACACCGCACGCTCGCCGGAGGACTTCCTGGACCTGCTGGTCGCCGAGCGGGTGACCATGCTGAGCCAGACGCCGTCGGCGTTCCGCTCGCTGGTCGGCCTGGCCGGCGCCGGGGACCCGCGGATCGGCGAACTCGCGTTGCAGCACGTCGTGTTCGGCGGCGAGAAGCTGGAGTTCGGCGAGCTGCGGCCGTGGGCCGAGCGGCTCGGCCTGGACGCCCCCGCGCTGATCAACATGTACGGCATCACCGAGACCACCGTGCACACCACGTACCACCGCATCACCGAGGCCGACCTGGCCCGGCCGTTCGCCAGCCCGATCGGTGACCCGCTGCCCGACCTCGGCGTCCATCTGCTCGACGCGCACGGCCGGCTGGTGCCGGTCGGTGTGGTCGGCGAGATCCACGTCAGCGGCCGGGGCGTCGCCCGCGGCTACCTCAACCGGCCCGGCCTGACCGCCGAGCGCTTCGTGCCCAACCCGTTCGGCGCGCCCGGCTCCCGGCTGTACCGCTCCGGCGACCTGGCCCGCCGCCTCCCGGACGGCACCCTGGAGTTCGTCGGCCGGGCCGACGACCAGGTGAAGATCCGCGGCTACCGGATCGAACTCGGCGAGATCCAGGCCGCCGTCGCCGCCCACCCGGACGTCCGGGAGGCCGTGGTCGTCGTCCGCGAGGACGCCCCCGGCGACCGCCGCCTGGTGGCGTACGTGGTGAGCGCGCCCGGGCACGCCGTCCCGGCCGGCGACGTGCTGCGCAAGCACGCCGCCCAGGCGCTGCCGGACTACATGGTGCCGTCGGCGTTCGTGCCGCTGGCCGCCCTGCCGCTGACCGGGCAGGGCAAGCTCGACCGCCGCGCCCTGCCGGCCCCCGAGGCCGAATGGGTCTCGGCGGGAGGCCGGGAGCCGCGCTCCGCGAGGGAGCGGGCGCTGTGCGACCTGTTCGCCGAGGTGCTGGGGCTGGAGAGCGTCGGGATCGACGACGACTTCTTCGCCCTGGGCGGTCACTCGCTGCTGGTCACCAAGCTGGCCAGCCGGGTCCGGGCCGAGCTCGGGGCCGAGCTGGCGATCCGGACGGTCTTCGAGTCACCGAACGTCGCCGTACTCGCCGAGCGGATCGGCGCCGCCGAGGGAGCCCGCAGCGGACTGCGGGGAGGGGAGCGTCCGGCCGTGGTGCCGTTGTCGTTCGCGCAGCAGCGGTTGTGGTTCCTGAACC
>NZ_JAIZ01000834.1:0-281 GCF_000710465.2 Kitasatospora sp. MBT63
TCGCCACCGCGCTGGACGAGTTGTACGGCCACGGCCGCGGTGAGGGCGCCGGGCTCGATCTCGGGCCGGGCGGCCGCGGCGGCCGCGAGGCCCCGTACCCGGGCGTGCGGGAGTGGTCCGAGGAACTGGCGGCGCTGTTCGGCCCCGGCATCCGTGAGGAGGTGCTGGCGGCGGCTGCCGCGCATGGGCGCTCCGACGTGCTGGCGAGCCTCGACCCGGCGGCCGTCCGCCCCTCCGTGGACCTGCTGCGGACCGTGCTGGAGCACGCGGGGGGGCCGTCC
>NZ_JAIZ01000834.1:392-1503 GCF_000710465.2 Kitasatospora sp. MBT63
GGCGGCTGGTGGAGGAGCTGACCCGGGAGCTGGCGCAGACCTTGCGTCCGGCGCTGACCGGTCTCACCGTTCCGCGGCCGAGCCGCCGTCCCGGCGGCGTGCTCGACCTGGACCGGACGATCCGTGCCAACCTGACGACCGCCCGCCCGGGGCCGGACGGCGGCACCCTGGTCGTACCCGAGCGGCCGGTGTTCCGCAGCTGGGCCGCCAGGTCCGCCGACTGGCGGCTGATCCTGGTGGTGGACGTCTCCGGCTCGATGGAGCCCTCGACCATCTGGGCTGCCATGACGGCCGCGATCCTGGCGGGCGTCCCGTCCCTGACGACGCACTTCGTGGCCTTCTCCACCGAGGTGGCCGACCTCAGCGGCCGGGTGGCGGATCCGCTCGGGCTGCTGCTGGAGGTCCGGGTCGGCGGTGGCACGCACATCGCGGCCGGGCTGGCGTACGCGCGGGAGCTGGTCACGGTGCCGTCCCGCACGCTGATCGCGGTGATCAGCGACTTCGAGGAGGGCCACCCCGTCGGCGGACTGCTCGCGCAGACCCGGGCGCTGGTCGGCGAGGGCTGCCACCTGCTCGGCTGCGCGGCCCTGGACGACACCGGCCGGGCCCGCTACTCCAAGGCCGTGGCCGGGCAACTGGTCGCCGCCGGGATGCCGGTGGCCGCACTGAGCCCGTTGGAACTGGCCCGCTGGGTGGGGGAGAAGATCGCATGACCGGGACTGGAACGGTGACCGGAGCCGGCACCCTGCCCGCCGTACGGGCGGAGGTGGTCGCCGACGTCGTGGGCGGGCTGACGCCCAGGCTGCGCAAGCGGCTGGACGGGGCGGTCGCCAAGCTGGACGGCCTGACCGCCGTCCGGGACGGCGACGACTGGCGGATCAGGATCGACGAGGAGAGCGAGCTGGTCCTGCACGCGCCCGGCGGCGTGGTCGCCTCGGCGGCCGACGTCCGCTGCGGCTGTCTGCTGGCGCCCGGCTGCCTGCACCGGGCCGCCGCCGTCAGCGCGGCCGACCTCGCGGAGCCCGCTGACCCGGGTTCCCCCGGTGACCCGGAGCCGCCGGGGGAGCCAGGGGAATCGGGGGAAGCGGGGGAAGCGGGGGAGCCCGCCGCG
>NZ_JAIZ01000835.1 GCF_000710465.2 Kitasatospora sp. MBT63
CAACGACTCCGCCGTCACCCGGTCGAACAACTCCACCGAGTACTCGACGCTGCCGTCCAGACCGGCGCCGGCCCGGTCGGAGAAGCCGAAGGAGAGGTCGAACTTGGCGGTGTCGCCGATCGTCGCGACGGGTTCGACCGCGAGGCCGGGCAGCTCCAGGCCGCCGGCCACCTCGCCGTCGTCGAAGGTGAGCATCACCTGGAACAGCGGGTG
>NZ_JAIZ01000836.1:0-1537 GCF_000710465.2 Kitasatospora sp. MBT63
GGCCCTGGCCGGCACGGCCGCCGTGGCCGTCCAGCAGGCCCGGCCCCCGGTCGACGTCCCCGCCGCGGCGGCCGCGGGCCCCTCGCCGGCCGCCGTCCCGGTCGAGGTGCCGACCACCGCCGACGGCATGCTGGCACTGCTCGCCACCGAGCTGCCCGGCGGCCGGTACAGCCACTTCCGTACGTCCCTCGGACCGGACGCGCGGCCCGGGCACGCCTTCCTGGTGGACTACGACGGCGGCCGGGGCGCCGGCACCCTGTCGGTCGCGCTGATCACGGCGGCCGACGAGCAGCCCGCACTGAGCTGCGCGGTGCCGATCCGGCCGCTGGGCGCACCGGTCCTGTCGGCGGTCCGTCCCGGCGGGGACACCTGCGAGGCCGTCACCCGGCCGGACGGCTCGCAGGTGCTGACCCTGGCCACCGCCCGGGCCGGCGCCGACACCCTCGGCGGGTCCACCGTCGCGGTGCAGCGCCCCGGGGGTGTCCTGTTCGTGATCACCGCACTGGACGGCACCGCCCACGCGGAGGGCGGCCGGGTCGAGGTGCGGCAGTCGCTGGACGCCCCGGTCCTGACCCCGGAGCAGTTGGAGCAGGTCGCCACCGACCCGCAGTGGCAGCCGACGATGCCGCAGGAGCAGATCGCCGAGGGCGCGCTCTGGCGCCGCCTGTGGGCCCAGCCGTAGCCGCAGCCGCGGCGCCGCCCCGGCTCAGACCGCGTCGGGCCCGCGTTCGCCGGTCCTGACCCGCACGATGGTGTCGACCGGCACGGCCCAGACCTTGCCGTCGCCGATCTGTCCGGTGCGGGCGGCGTCGACGATCGCGGTCATCACCGCCTCGGCGTCGTCGTCCTCGACCACCACCTCTATCCGCAGCTTGGGCACCAGGTCGATCCGGTACTCGGCGCCGCGGTAGACCTCGGTGTGGCCGTGCTGGCGGCCGTAGCCGCTGGCCTCGGTGACGGTCAGTCCGTGCACCCCGATCTCCTGCAGGGCGGACTTGACGTCGTCCAGCCGGAACGGCTTGACGACGGCGGTGATCAGCTTCATGCGCGGGGTCCGCTCGACGGGTGCCTGGGCACGGGGTGGGCCGTGGGCGGCGGCGCGGCCGCCGTCCGGGACGCCGCGATCGTACAGCCGCGGGCCGCGCCGCGGGCCCAAGGACGCGGGGCGGGTCCGAACGGTGCCCGGGGCGCCCCGCGACCCGCCCGGGGACGGCCGCAGGGCCCGGCGGCCGAAGCCACCGGGCCCTGCGCTCACCTAGCTCAGTTGCTGGTGTTGATCGCGGTGTCGTCGATCACGAAGCTCGTCTGCAGCGAGGAGTCCTCGACGCCGTTGAACTTCAGGGTGACCGTCTGGCCGGCGTAGGCCGACAGGTCGACGGTCTTCTGGGCGTACCCGGTGGCCTTGTTCAGGTTCGAGTACGAGGCGACGGTGGTGCCGTTGACGGTCACCGTCAGCTTGTCGTAGGCGGTGGTGGTGCTGGTCTCCGCCGTGTCGACGTGCAGCCAGTAGCTGAGGGTGGCCTTGCAGCCCGCCGGG
>NZ_JAIZ01000836.1:1547-5889 GCF_000710465.2 Kitasatospora sp. MBT63
GTGGTCTCCGCCGTGTCGATGTGCAGCCAGTAGCTGAGGGTGGCCTTGCAGCCCGCCGGGATGGTCACCGTCTGGGAGGCGGAGTCCGTGTGGGCGGAGCCGTAGCCGTTCATCCAGGCCTTCCAGCTGCCCGAGTGGGCGGCCTGGGAGGCGCTGTTGTCGACCACGCCACTGGTGGTGGTCCACGGCGCGGCGGAGCCGGTCTCGAAGCCGGCGTTGCCGAGCAGCTGGGTCGGGGTGCAGCCGCCGCCACCACCGGTGTTGACGGTCCAGGTGAAGCTGGCGGTGCCGGTCTTGTTGGCAGTGTCCTTGGCGGTCACCACCACGTTGGAGGTGCCGGCGGTGGTCACGGTGCCGGTGATCTTGCCGGTGGAGGCGTTGATCGACAGGCCGGTGGGCAGGCCGGTGGCCGAGTAGGTCAGCGGGGCGGTGCCGCCGGAGGCCGAGATCTGCAGGTTGGCCGAACCGTTCAGCACGGTGGACTGGTTGCCCGGGTTGGTCACCGACACCGCGGTGCCGGCCGGCTTGGTGAGCAGGCAGCCGCTGACGGTGAGGTCGATGGCGCGGCCGGCGCCGAGGCAGGTGGTGAACCAGTAGGTCTCCTCACCGTAGCTCTGCCCCTTGGTCACCGTGGTGGTGCCGTCGGCCGCCACCTCGCACGGGTTGTTCAGCGTGCACATCTCACCGTCGTCGTTGCCCGTGTTGTTGATGCCGACGACCCGCTTGGTGCCGGCGTCGACGATCGGGGAGCCCGAGGTGCCGTGGGTGGTGTTGCAGCCGCTGTCGTAGCGGATCGAGTCGTGCCAGGTCCACTGGTCCTCGCGCAGGGTGGGGACGAACCCGTTGACGGAGCAGGTCCACACCTGCTTCCAGTACGAGGAGGGTATGAACATCGACGAGCCGTCGACCGGGTGGGTGTCACTGATGGTGAGTGCGGTGGTGCTGTACTTGCTGGTGATCGACGCGTAGGTGTCGGTCAGCTGGTACAGCGCCACATCGGTGCCGGTCATGGTCGCGTAGAGGACCTTGTCCGCCTGGACGGTGCCGAGCGAGGAGCCGGACGGGCCGAGCAGGGTGCCGCTGCGGCTGGCGCTGACGTTCTGGATCACCTGGCCGGCGCTGGGCATGGTCGGCAGGCAGTGCCCGTTGGTGAGCATGAGCGCCCGGTCGGTGTCGACCGAGGAGGGGTAACGCACCAGCGTGGCCGAGCAGTTGCTCAGCGCGATGGTGGCGGTCAGGTCGCCGGCCTGGACGGCCTGCGCGGGGGAGGCGGCGAAGGTCAGCACACCCGCGATGACCGCGCCCGCACCGAAGGCGGCGACAAGTCTCTTGAACATGGCTCTCCTTGTGGGGGAATGCGGGCGTGCGGCAGGTCGCCGACACCCACGCCGCACGAAACTGCCATGACCACTTCAACAAGGTCAACCATCCCGACAGAACTCGCCGCCCGGATCCCCGGCCGCACCCGCACAAGTACCGTCAATCACCCCATCCGGTACGGGAGTCAGCGCCCGCGCGGCCGGACATGCCGACGGCCGGCCGCGGCGGCGACCGGCCGGGGGAGTGGCCGCGGGCGCGGGGCGCGCCGGCGGGCCGTCAGGCGTACTCGGTCAGGTCGATCGCGTGGATCCGCAGCGGGTGCCCGTACCGCGGGTCGGTGAGCTCGCGCTCCGGCTCCATGCCGAGCTTGCGCATGACGTTCTCGGAGGCGGTGTTGCCGATCCGGGTGATGCTGATCACCCGGTCCAGACCCCGGTCCTCCAGGGCGAACTCCAGGACCGCGTGCGCGGCCTCCGAGGCGTACCCCTGACCCCAGTACGGGCGGCCGAGCCGCCAGCCGATCTCCACGGCGGGCAGCACCTCGGGCAGGAAGTCGGGAACGGACAGCCCGGTGAACCCGGCCAGCTCGCCCGAGGCCAGCAGCTCGACGGCGAACAGGCCGAAACCCTCCTCGTCCCACTCCTCCTCCCAGCGCTCGATCGCCTCCGCGGTCTGCTCCAGGTCGAGCACGGAGCCGTCGCGGATCCAGTGCATCACCTCCGGATCGGCGTTGATCTCCGCCATCGCGGCGAGGTCGGTGTCCTGCCAGCGGCGCAGCAGGAGGCGGGGGGTCTGAATCTCGGTCATGGGCCCATCCTGTCGAAGACCCGACGGAAGGTGGTAACCGGCGCGAGCGGAGCCGCCGGGGCGACGGCTGTCAGGGCTCGTCGGCGGGGACCGGCAGGCCGGTGACGTGGAGGGCGGCCGGGCGGCGGCGAAGGCGCGCCCGATGACGTTCCCGACCGGAACGAAGCCGCGGCCGCCTCGCCGACGTGGTGGCGGGAGCCCCGGGAGCCGGGCCGCCGGCTCCCCTCGGTGGGCCGGCGAACCCGGCGGCCGAGGGTTTCCTGCCCGGGTCCGGACCGCCCTCGGGCGCGGTGGGCGGGTGGCGCACCGTCAAGGGTTCGGCAACGTTCGGCAAACTCTCAGCTTTCTCCCAGGGAGCGGCAACCGAACGCGCGTTCCGGCAGTCCATGAGCGTGCCGGGCAAATCCGTCCGGGCAGCACAGGATCCAGGTAAAGCGCGCGATGACACTGACAGGTACCCCGTTCCTCATCCTCACGATCATCCTGTTCGTGGCCTCCATCGCCTTGGCGATGGCGCAGTGGAGAAACGCCGGAGCGCTCCGGCGCAACCCGCGGCAACGGGCGCCGCGCCGCGGACCGCTCCAGGCGGCCGGCTACCTCGGCACCATCCTGTTCTGTCAGTTCACCGCCGTGGCGATGGTCTTCGTCCTGGTCAACAACGCCAACCTGCTCTACGACAACTGGGGCGACCTGCTGGGCACCGCCAGCCACGTCCGCGCCGTACCCGACCCCCCGAAGGACGACGGCGCCGGCGCCCCCGGACCCAAGGTGATCCAGGCCTTCAGGCCCGCCGACTCCGACGCCGTCCCACGGACCGTCAAGCAGACCGACCTCAAGGGCCGGCTCTCCGGCGTCGACGGCGAGGTCCTGGTCTGGACGCCGCCGCAGTACGACGAACCGGCGTACAAGGACAAGAAGTTCCCCGTGGTCGAGCTGCTGGCGGGCTTCCCCGGCAGCGCCAGCGCCTGGTTCGGGGCGATGGACGTCAGCAACCAGCTCGGCCCGCTGATGAAGGCCGGTCAGGTGACCCCGTTCATCCTGGTGGCGCCCCGGGTCACCCTGCTCGGCCCGAACACCGACTCCGGCTGCGCCGACGTCCCCGGCAAGGTCAACGCCGAGACCTGGCTGTCGCGCGACGTCCCGCAGATGGTCACCGACAACTTCCGGGCCGACACCACCCCGGACCGCTGGGCACTGGCCGGCTACTCGGCGGGCGCCCACTGCGCCACCCGCCTCGCCCTCGCCCACCCCAACCGCTACCGCGCCGCGATCAGCATGTCCGGCTACAACGACCCAGGCCAGGAACCCGCCTCACTGACCGCCAAGGACCCCAAGCTCCGCGAGAGCGCCAACCCCCTCACTCTGCTCACCCACGCCGCCACCCCGCCGAACGTCGCGCTCTACCTCACCGGGCGCAAGGACGACGGCCTCGGCGACGCGACCGCCCTCCAGCGCGCGGCGAAGAACCCGACCACCGTCACCATGGTGGAGACCACCGGCCCGCACCTCACCTCGACCTGGAAGCCACTGGTCGTCCCGGCGTTCACCTGGCTGACGGGCATCATCCCGCCGGGCCGGTAGGGCGGTCCGGCGCCCACCGCCGCCCCGGGCCGGGCGGCTCGGTCCGGCGGCGGCCGAACGGCGGTTGAACGGCCGGCGAACTCCCGCCCGGGGACCGCTGCCCGGGCCGGGGACCCCCGCGGTATCCGGGACACCGCCGCCCGGCGTCGGATAGACAGGACACGAAGCGCGCCGGCGGGCGCGAGACGGTCGCCGGGGGGCAGGTATGACGCAGAACCACTTCGAGGGCACGGCCAACACGGTGGTGCAGGCCGGCTCGGTGGCCTTCCACCACCACTACGGCGCGCGGCGCCACCTCATCGAGGAGTTCCCGCCGCCCGACACCTCCGACCTCGGCTGGCTGATGGCGCAGCCCAGCCGGCTGCTCGACGCGCGCCGGCGGGTGGTGGCGTTCTCCGGCCGGGACGCCGAGCTCGGACACCTCGCCGACTGGCGCGACACCGGCGGCACCGGGCTGTCCGTCCTGCTGCTGCACGCGCCGGGCGGGCAGGGCAAGACCCGGCTGGCGGCCGAGTTCGCGGAGCTGACCAGGCGCGGCGGGCCACCCGACGGGCGCCGCTGGCGGGTCCTGCAGGCCCGGCTCGGCGCCGCCCCCGCCCCCGGACTCGTCCCGCCCGCCACCCCGGCGCCCGCC
>NZ_JAIZ01000836.1:5899-13829 GCF_000710465.2 Kitasatospora sp. MBT63
GTGCCGCCGGTGGTGGTGACGGTCCAGGTGAAGGAGGCGGTGCCGGTCTTGTTGGCGGCGTCCTTGGCGGTCACGGTGACGTTGTAGCTGCCGGCCGCGGTGGCGGTGCCGGTGATCTTGCCGGTGGAGGCGTTGATCGACAGGCCGGCCGGCAGGCCGGTGGCCGAGTAGGTCAGCGCGCCGGTGCCGCCGGTGGCCGAGATCTGCAGGTTCACCGCGGTGTTGATGGCGGTCACCTGGTTGCCCGGGTTGGTCACCACCGGCGAGTTGCTGACCACGGAGCCGACGTTGACGGCGGCCCAGGTGTTGGCGACCGCGGTGGCCTCGGCGCCGCCCGCGCCGTACAGGTCGTTGGCCGCGTTGATGGTCGCGGTCCGCGCGGCGGCGTAGTTGGTGGTGGAGGTCATGTAGGTGGTCAGCGCGCGGTACCAGATCGCGGCGGCCTTGTCCCGGCCGATGCCGGTCAGGGTCGAGCCGTTGGAGGTCGGGCTGTTGTAGCTGACGCCGTTGATCACCTTCGCGCCGCTGCCCTCGGACAGCAGGTAGAAGAAGTGGTTGGCGACGCCGGACGAGTAGTGGACGTCCTTGTTGCCGACGGTGGAGGACCAGTTGTCGGCGGACTGGCCGTCCTTGGACGGCTTGTCCATGTAACGGAGCGGCGTGCCGTCCCCGTTGATGTTGATGAGCTCGCCGATCAGGTAGTCCGGGTTGTCGGACGGGATGTTGGCGTAGAACTCCACCATCGAGCCGAAGATGTCCGAGGTGGCCTCGTTGAGGCCGCCGGACTCGCCGGAGTAGTTGAGGTTGGCGGTGGCGGCGGTGACGCCGTGGCTCATCTCGTGGCCGGCCACGTCCAGCTCGGTCAGCGGGGCGGTGTTGTTGGCGCCGTCGCCGTAGGTCATGCAGAAGCAGGAGTCGTCCCAGAACGCGTTGACGTAGCCGTTGTCGTAGTGGACGCGGCTGTAGGCGCCGACACCGTCGTTGCGGATGCCGTTGCGGCCGAACGTGTTCTTGTAGTAGTCCCAGGTCATCGCGACGCCGTAGTGGGCGTCGACGGCGGCCGACTCCTTGTTGCTGGCCTGGCCGTTGCCCCAGGTGTCGGTGGACTTGGTGAACAGGGTGCCGTTGCCGGACGTCCCGTTGTTCATGTTGGTGGTGTACATCCCACCGCGGGTGGTGTCCTTCATCTGGTACGTCGAACCCGACAGCGTGGTGCCGATCGTGACGTTGCCGACGAAGACGCCCTGGCCGGTGCCGGTCTGGATGCCCTCGAAGCTGTGGATGACCGCGCCGCTGGTGGCGTCGGTGACCACGTGCAGCTTGCTCGGGGTGCCGTCGGCCTCCTTGCCGGAGACGACGGTCTCGTACGCGAGCCGCGGGTTGCCGTCGGCGGCCCAGACGACCAGGCGGGGGGCGTTCTCCAGGCTGGAGCCGGCCTCGGCGGCGAGCGCGGTGGCCTGGGCCTTGGGGGCGGCCAGCGCGGGGGTGGTGCTGACGCCGGTCAGGGAGGCCTGGGTGGCCTTGTCGACACCCTTGACGACACCGCCGGAGGTCTGGTGCACCACCAGGTCACCGCCGAGCACCGGGAGTCCGGCGTAGGTGCGCTCGTAGCGGAAGTGCTGGGTGCCGTCGGCGTCGCGGAAGGCGTCCTTGACGACCAGCTTCTCCTGGCTGCCGAGGCCCAGGGTCTGCGCCAGCGCGGCGCTCTGCTGGCCGGCGGCGGCGATCGCGGAGGCGTGGGCGGCGGCGGGCGCGATCGCGGCCGGGGCGGCGGGTGCGGCCTGGGCGGCGACCACCGGGAAGCCTGTCACCAGCAGCGCGGTGGTGGCGGCGAGGGCGGCCAGACTCGTCCGGACATGGGTGTGGCGGGGCATGCAGACTCCTTATCCGACCGGCGCGGGGTCACGTCCGGTGGAGAGAACCTGGCCGCGGGGTTGCGGCGCAGCGGGGGCCCTGCCGCTGGTTCGCGGCGATGGGTGCGGTGCAATCAGGAGCGGGTGGAGCCAGGTAGCGCTGAACGTGCGCTGGATCCGCTGCACCGGGGGGTGGGGCCCCGCGCGGCTGCAGCGAGGGGAATCGTGGCAGCAAACGGACCATGAATGACAGATGCATGCCACTGATTGGCCAATTAACAACAATGGCACCGCAAGGGCGAGTTGGTGTCGAGGTCAAGGTTTGGTGGGGATGGATGTCATTGCTGTTGCACAGCGGCTGAGCTAGCGGACACGCTGCACGCGTAGACCGGCCGAACGTACGGTCGGCGTCGCGTGCACATAAGGGCCGGTACATGTCATGTTGTTCAAGCCGGGGGCGTCGTTTTTCGGCCATCGACGCCACAGGGGCCCCGCCGTTGGCGGGACCCCTGGACGGAACTGGCCGGATGTCAGCCCTGGACGAAGACCGCCACCGTCCGGGCCGGCACCGTGAACGTGCCGGTGGCCGGGTCGAACGCGGCCTGCCGGACCACCGGGTCACCGCCCTGTGCCTGCACCGGGTGCAGGGCCTGGGCGCTGCCCGCGAGGGCGGCCACCGACTGCCGCTGGGCGGCGGGGGTGGCGTTGAAGACCACCGTGAGGCCCTTGGCGGCCCCCGGCAGCCCGGCCCCGTCCAGGTGCATGGTGATCACGCCCGGGGCCTCCCCGGCGGTGCCGGAGAGCGGGAAGGAGACCCGGCGCTGGACCTGATCGGCACTGTCCAGGGCGAACAGCGGCGAGGATTGACGAATCGTCAGGAGCTGCTGGTACAGCGCGGTGCTCGCCCCGGTCTCCGCGCAGCCGACGGTCAGCCGCGGGTCGGCCAGCAGCGACTTCGCGGCCGGCCACATGGCCTTGTTGTCGGCGGCCATCGGCACGCCCCGGCCCCAGCCGTTGCCCTGGCGGCAGTCCCAGTGGATCGCGTTGAACCAGTCGCCCGAGTCGAAGGAGTTGGCGTCCAGCGACTTGGAGCGCAGCAGGTCGCTGCCGGCCTGGGCGAAGCCCGGGCCCTGGGAGAGCGCCGTCAGCGACAGCGCCAGCGCCTGCATCCGGGCACGGTCGGCGGGCGCGGTGGCCGGCGGCAGCTTGTACGCGAGCGCGTCGAACAGGTCGGCGTTGTCGTGCGCGTCCAGGTACTCCACCGCCTCGCCGGGCGCGGCCGCGTAGCCGGTCGGCGAGCCGTTGTAGTCGACCCCGGCGCCGGTGACCGGCCTGCCCGCGCTGTCGGTGAAGCGGAATCCGGCCAGGTTGCCGGTCAGGCCGACCTTGATCTGGTCCATCTGGTGCAGCAGCCGGGCCTTCTGCTCCTCGGGGGTGCCGTTGTCGGCGGAGCCGTTGGGATCGGTGTACAGGCCGGAGGCGAAGCCCTGCTGCGGCGCCGAGGAGAGCTGGAAGTTGCCGCCGCGCCCGGCGTCGCGGATCCGGTCGTTGAAGGTGGCGATGCCGGTACCCGCCATGTTCGCCTGGGTGGCCTGGACGAACCGGGCGTCGTTGGCAACGGTGCCGAAGTTCCAGCCCTCGCCGTACAGGAAGAGGTCCTTGCCCTCGACGCCGTCCTTCTGCCGGGTCAGCGAGCGCAGCGCCGACTGCACGTCCAGCATGGTGGACCTCGGGTCCAGCCCCATCAGGTCGAAGCGGAAGCCGTCCACCCGGTACTGCTTCGCCCAGGTCACCACCGAGTCGACCACCAGCCGGTTCATCATGGCGTGTTCGGGCGCGGTGTCCGCGCAGCAACTGTCGGTGGTGACCTTGCCGGAGTCGCTCAGGCGCTGGTAGTAGCCGGGCACCACCTTGTCCAGCACCGAGTGCGGGTCCTGCCCGGCGGCGGCGGTGTGGTTGTAGACCACGTCCAGCACCACCCGCAGCCCGGCCTCGTGCATCGCCTGCACCATCGCGCGGAACTGCACGGTCCGCGCGGTACCGGCCGGGTCGGTGGCGTACGAGCCCTCGGGCACCGTGTAGTGCAGCGGGTCGTAGCCCCAGTTGTAGGCGTCGTCGGCCTGCACGGCGGCCACGCACTCCTGCTGCCGTTCGCCGTCGGCGGGCAGCGAGGCGAGGTCGCAGGCGGGCAGCTTCTGCTCGGCGCGCTGCTCCCGGATGGTGGCGATGTCGAAGGTCGGCAGCAGGTGGACGGTGGTCACCCCGGCCTTGGCGAGGTCGCGCAGGTGCTGCATCCCCGCCGACGTCGACTCGGTGAAGGCCAGGTAGGTGCCGCGTTCGGGGGCGGGGACGGTGGTGTCCTCGGCCGAGAAGTCGCGGACGTGCAGCTCCTGGATCTGCTGGCGGGCGGCCGGGACGGCCGGCGGGGTGGTGTGGGCGTCCCAGCCCGCGGGCTTGTTGGCGCGGTCGGCGAGGTCGGTGACCAGGCTGCGCCCGGAGTCGGCGGACAGCGCCACCGAGTACGGGTCGGTGACCGTGTTGGTGACCGTCTGCTGGACGCTCGGCGCCCACACCTTGACCTGGAACAGGTAGTACCGGCCGTCGAGTTCGTGGGCGGCGCGGGTGAGCGACCAGACCCCGGTGGTCTCGTCGCGGCGCAGCGGGACGGTCCGCGGGGTGCCGCCGGTGGCCCGGTCGAAGAGCTGGACCGAGACGTCGGTGGCGGTCGGCGCCCAGAGCGAGAGGGTCACCTGGCGGCGGTCGCGGCGCAGCCAGTCCTCGCGCCGGCCGGCGGTGTACACCGGGCCGAGCGGGACGGCGGCGGCCCTGGCCGCGTACCGGTCGTCGAGGACGCCGGCGAGCTGCACGCCGGTGGCGGCGAGGACGGCGCCGTTCGGCAGGTGCTCGGTGAACAGCAGCTGGCTGCGCAGGGCGGCGGTGGTCCTGGCGGTGTCGCGCGGGTCGACGGTGAAGGCGCGGTAGGCCGCCAGGTGCGGGTACTTCGCCTTCTGGGCGGCGGTCAGGCCGCCGGGCTGCGGGGTGAGCCGGATCCACTGTCCGGGCTTGCCGAGCGTGCCGTGGTCGGCCTTGATGCCGCCGGCGGGGTCGTAGACCAGCTGGGCGCTGGTGCCGCCGGCCAGGGCGGCGTCGCCGGCGCCGTAGCCGGGCGGGACGACGACCGTGCCGGCGTCGATCCACTGGGCGCGGGCGGCGGTGAGGTCGAGCTGGGAGCTGCTGCCGGCGGCCTGCGGGAGCAGGTAGCCCTCCTGGCCGCCGAGGATCCACACCTCGCGGCCGGTGGCGTTGAGGTCCAGGGACTGGTCGGCGGGCAGGTCCTTGTCGTTGCCGTTGTGCAGGATGTAGCTGAGGCTGGTGGCGCCGGGGGCGAGCGGTACCTCGAAGACGGCGCCGAAGGCGTCGGTGCGGGCGGGCGGCAGCGGCCTGCCCCAGTCGGTGGGGGTGGCGGCGCCGGTCCAGTCGTGCAGGCCCCAGCCGTCGTACGTGCCGTCGGCGCGGTGGTAGTGGATCACGGCGGTACCGGCCGGGACGGGCGGGACCGGGTCGGGGTCGGCGGTGCGGACGGCGGGGTCACCCTCCTTGATCCAGACCTCCCCGGTGGCGCCGAGGTCGATGTGCCGGTCGGTGTCGACGTCCTTGGTGCCGTCCTTCTCGACGATGAAGCCGAGGTCGGCGGCGCCCTCCTTGAGCCTGACGTAGGCGAAGGCGCCGTAGGCGTCGCGGCCGGTGAAGGGGTGGCCGGCCGGCCAGGGGGTGGACTCGCCGTCGGCGAGGTCGCCCCAGGCGTAGAGGTTCCAGCCGGTGTAGTCGCCGTCCTTGCGCTGGTAGTGGACGACCGCGTAGGGGCGGCTGGTGGCGGTCGGCACCGGCTTGGGCGCCGGGGTGCCGGTGGTGAAGCTCGCGGTGGCGGAACGCAGGTGGCCGGCGGAGTCGCGGACCACGGCCTTGTAGCGGACCACCGTGCCGGGCGCGGTGGCGCCGAGGTCCTGGGTGACCCGGTAGTCGCCGTTGTCGGCGGTGCCGAGGGTGCGCCAGGGGCCGTTGCCGATCTGGGCGGCGAAGCTCACCCGGTCGAGGCCGCCGCCGGGCACCTGGGCGGCGAGGGTGACGGTCCCGGTGGCGCCGTCGGCGGGCGGGGTCAGGGTGACGGCGGGGGCGGCGGCCGGGGCGGCGATCCGCCCGGCGGCGCGCAGCACCACCGAGGACAGCGGAGGCACGGTCACGGTGAGCCGCTTGTCGGCGCCGGTGGTGAGCCGCTGCCCGGCCGAGGGGTAGATCCGGTCGAAGGCCATGCCGGCCGAGTAGGTGTCCAGGGTGACGGTCTTCGGCTCGGCCGCGTTGTTGACGGCGACCAGGTACTCGACCTGCTGGGCGGCGTCGGTCCGGGAGAAGGCGTACACGCCGGGCCCGTCGGCGGCGTACCGCTCCCGCTGGGCGCCGTCGGCGAGCGCCGGGTGGTCCTTGCGGAGCTTCGCGAGGGCGGCTATGTCCTGGTAGAGCGGGCCGGTGCGGCCGTAGCGGTCGGCGGATCCGGGGGTGCCGCCGATCACCGGGTCGGTGTTGTACGAGGGGGTCCTCGAGGCGAACAGGTCCTGCCGGGCGTCCTTGTCGCCGCCCGCGCCGGTGAAGCCCTGCTCGTCGCCGTAGTAGACGACGGGCTGGCCGCGGGTGAGGAACTGCAGCTCGTCGGCGAGCCGGTCGCGGTCCAGCAGCTGCTGGGGCGTGGCGGCGGGGTCGTCGGCGCGCAGGAAGGAGCCGATCCGGCCCATGTCGTGGTTGCCGAGGAAGGTCGGCAGTTCGTAGGCGTCGGTGTCGGCGGTGGTGTACCGGTAGTCCTGGCGGTAGAGCTCGGACAGCGCCGCGGCGGAGCCGTTCTGCGAGACGTACGAGCGGGCGGCCTGCTGGAACGGGAAGTCCAGGGTGGCCTGCAGCTTGCCCCGGGTGACGTACGGCGAGGTGACGGCCGGGTCGCCGGAGTAGACCTCGCCGAACATGAAGAACCGCTTGTCGCCCTGGTCGGCGGCGTACTTCTTGAGCGCGGGCGCCCAGTTCTGCCAGAAGGCCATGTCCACGTGCTTGACGGTGTCGATCCGGAAGCCGTCGACGCCGGTCTCCTTGACCCACTGCTGGTAGACCTTCTTGAAGCCCTCGACCACCTCGGGGTTCTGGGTGTCGAGGTCGTCGAGGCCGGAGAAGTCGCCCTCGGTGGCGGACTCGCCGGCGAAGGTCGAGTCGCCGCGGTTGTGGTAGAGCGCGGGGTCGTTCAGCCAGGACGGGTTCTTCGCGGTGGCGTCGGCCTTGCTGCGCAGCACCGGGCGGTACGGGAAGGAGTCGGCGGTGACCGCGGGCCAGGGGGCGCCGCTGCCGGCGAGGGCGGTCTCGTCGACGGGGCGGCCGTCGGTGTCCAGGGTGGGATAGGCGCCGGTGGAGCGGTAGGCGCTGGACGTCTCCTGGTGGTCGATGACGTCGGCGGTGTGGTTGGTGATGACGTCGAAGAAGACCTTGATGCCCTTGCCGTGCGCCTTCGCGATCAGCTCCTTGAGCTGGGCGTTGGTGCCGAAGTGCGGGTCGACCTGGGTGAAGTCGGTGATCCAGTAGCCGTGGTAGCCGGCCGAGGCCTGGTCGCCGGTGCCCTGGACCGGCCTGTTCTTGAAGATCGGGGCGAGCCAGATCGCGGTGGTGCCGAGGTCCTGGATGTAGTCGAGGCGGTCGATCAGGCCCTTGAGGTCGCCGCCGTGGTAGAAGCCCTTGTCGGCGGGGTCGAAGCCGTGGTCCAGGCGGCCTCCGGTGATGCCGCCGGTGTCGTTTGCACTCGAACCGTTGGCGAAACGATCCGGCAGGACGAAGTAGAACTGCTCCCTGGTGAGGTCGTGCCGGCCCGCCGTGGCCGCGAGTGCGGCATCGGACGGCGGCGCGGGGGGCGCGGCGAACGCGGGGGCGGCGCCGAGCGTGGCGGCGGTCAGCGCCGCGGCGAGCAGGACGGCGGCTCGGCCGGGTCTGCGGTGGGGTGTCGTGCTCCGGGGCGGGCGGGGCGGGACTTCGGCCACGGCTGGCTCTCC
>NZ_JAIZ01000836.1:13870-16140 GCF_000710465.2 Kitasatospora sp. MBT63
GATGCGGCTCGTCTGTGAGTGGCCGGACCGTAGCGCGCTGAAATATGTTTCAGCAAGATGCTGAAAATGTTGCAAGCAGGGTCTTGACCGAACCGTTGTGAAGGCAGCAGAGTCGTAGCGGCCCGCCGGACACCTGACCCCCGGCGGGCCTCGGTCGTTGGGCCCCGCGACACCTCTCGGCCAAAGTCCAGGTCAAGTTTGGCCACCCGCGTTCGACCGCCGGTTACCCCCGAGCAACAATGGTCGATATGCGTCCCCATACCTCTTCTACCCGTACCCCCGCAGGGGGACGGTCGGTGAAGAATCCCCGACCAGAGGATGAGCAGGCGGCCACGGGACGTCTGGCAGACTTCTCGTCCATGGGGGAACCGACCGAGATCCACGCACCGGGCGCCGAGCGCGCCACGGCGCGCACCGGCGGTTCCGTCCCTGGCTGCGCCCACGTGGGCGGGCAGCCGGACGGAGCCACCCGCGCAGCCCAGTCACCGAGCGCGGCCCTGCGCGGCCGGGTGCGGGAACAGCGCAGACGGCCCGCCCGGCCCCGGCTCTGGTTCGAACTCGCCCTGATCGGGATCAGCTACTGGCTGTACTCCCTGGTCCGCAACGCCGTCCCCGAGCAGGCCTCGATCGCCCAGCACCACGCGACCTGGATATGGGACCTCGAACGCGCCCTCGGCGTCGCCGTCGAGCGCTCGGTGAACCACGCGGTCGACTCGGTCGGCTGGCTGATCGTGGGGATGAACTACTACTACGCCACGCTGCACTTCATCGTCACCATCGGCGTGCTGGTCTGGCTGTACCGCTCGCACCCGGGCCGCTACGCGGCGGCCCGCACGGTGCTCTTCGTGACCACGGGGATCGCCCTGGTCGGCTTCTACTTCTTCCCGCTGGCCCCGCCCAGGCTGATGACCGGCGGCGGCTTCATCGACACCGTGACCGCCCACCACACCTGGGGCTCGATGGCCTCCGGCGCCGGGGCGCACGTCTCCAACCAGTACGCGGCGATGCCCTCGATGCACATCGGGTGGTCGCTCTGGTGCGGTCTGACCATCTTCTTCCTGGCCCGCCCGCTGTGGGTGCGGCTGCTCGGCCTGCTGTACCCGGCGGCCACCCTGGTCGTGATCATCTCCACCGCCAACCACTTCTGGATGGACGCCGTCGGCGGCGCGCTGTGCCTGGCCGTCGGCTTCACCGCCGCCCGGCTGATCTACCACGTGTGGGCCTACCAGCTGCCCAGGGTCCCCGGCGCCGCCGAGGACGACGAGGTCACCGTCCCCGAGCAGTGGGTGAGCGACCGGGTCGGCGCCGCCCGCCGCTGAGCCCCGGCCGCCCGGCCGCAGCACCGAGCCCCACCGGACCCGCTCCGGTGGGGCTCCGCCGTACCGGGGCACCGCGCACCGGCCCGGCCCGGCCGCAGCCGCGGCTACGGCCCGTAGAACAGCCGCTCCACCACCGCGCGGGCCCGCCGGGTGGTGCGCCGGTAGTCGTCGACCAGCTCCCCGCTGTGCCCGGCCCCGTAGCCCAGGTACCGGGCCACGCCGGACAGCTCGCGCGGGTCGCCGGGGAAGGAGTCCCCGGCCCGGCCCCGGACCAGCATCACCGCGCTGCGCACCCGGGAGGCGAGCACCCAGGCGGCGTCCAGCACCCCGGCGTCCTCGGCGTCGACCAGTCCCGCCCCGGCCGCGGCCGCCAGCGCCGCCCTGGTCCGGGTGGTGCGCAGCTCCGGCAGGGCGTGGCCGTGCTGCAGCTGCAGCAGCTGGACCGTCCACTCGACGTCGGCCAGCCCGCCGCGCCCGATCTTGGTGTGGGTGGTGGGGTCGGCCCCGCGCGGCAGCCGCTCGGACTCGATCCGGGCCTTGATCCGGCGGATCTCCAGCAGGTCACGCTCGGGCACCCCGCCGCCCGGGTAGCGCAGCGGGTCGATCAGCGCCCGGAACCGCTCCCCGAGCTCCGGATCGCCCGCCACCGGCTCGGCCCGCAGCAGGGCCTGGCTCTCCCAGACGTGCGACCAGCGCCGGTAGTACGCCTCGTACGAGGCCAGGGTGCGCACCAGCGGGCCCTGCCGGCCCTCCGGGCGCAGGTCGGCGTCGACCAGCAGCGGGGGTTCGGTGGCGGGGGCGGCGAGCAGGGTGCGCAGTTCGTTGCAGACGGCGTGGGCGGCCCGGGCCGCGTCCTCGTCGAGCATGCCGAGCAGCGGTTCGTGGACCAGCAGGACGTCGGCGTCGGAGCCGTAGCCGAGCTCGTGGCCGCCGAACCGGCCCATCGCGATC
>NZ_JAIZ01000836.1:16255-18572 GCF_000710465.2 Kitasatospora sp. MBT63
CCCCGCGATGCAGGCCTTCAGCGCGCCCTGCAGGGTGGCGGCGTTGAGCGCGGTGAGTGCCTCGCCTGCGGTGTCCAGGGCGCGCGCCGGGTCCGGGTCGAGGCGGCCGAGCAGGTCGGCGGCGCTGGTGCGGAACAGCTCCCGGCGGCGCACCGCGCGGGCGGCGGCCACCCCGGCGGCGGCGGTGGGGGCGCGGCCGACGGCCGCCAGGATCTCCTGCTCCAGGGCGGGCCGGCCGCGCGGCACCAGGCCCTGCGGGTCGCCGAGCATGGCGACCGCCTCGGGGGCGCGCAGCAGCAGGTCGGGGGCGAGCCGGCCGGCCGACAGGACCCGGGCCAGCCGCTCGGCGGCGGCGCCCTCGTCGCGCAGCAGCCGCAGGTACCAGGGGGTGCGGCCGAGGGCGTCGGAGACCTGCCGGAAGTTGAGCAGGCCGGCGTCGGGGTCGGCGGAGTCGGCGAACCAGCCGAGCAGGACCGGCAGCAGGGTGCGCTGGATGGCCGCCTTGCGGCTGACGCCGGAGGCCAGCGCGGTGAGGTGGCGCAGGGCGGCGGCGGGGTCGGCGTAGCCGAGCGCCTCCAGCCTGGCCTTGGCGGCGGCCGGGGTCAGTCCGGCGGGTCCGAGCGCCGCGTGGTCCAGGGCGGCGGCGCCGGCCGGGAGTTCGGCCACCGCGTCCAGCAGCGGCCGGTAGAACAGCCGCTCGTGCAGCCGCCTGACCTCGACGGCGTGCCGCTTCCACTCACGGTCCAGCGCGGCGACCGGGTCGGCCCGGGTGTCGTCGTTGATCAGCGGGGAGAGCGACCGGGCGAGCCGGCGCAGGTCGTCCGGGTCGGTGGGGACCAGGTGGGTGCGGCGCAGCCGGTGGAGCTGGATGCGGTGCTCCAGGGCGCGCAGGAAGCGGTAGGCCGCGTCGAGCGAGGCGGCGTCGGCCCGGCCGACGTAGCCGCCGTCGCTGAGGGCGGCCAGCGCCCGGAGAGTGTTGCCGCTGCGCAGTGTGGGGTCGGTGCGGCCGTGCACCAGCTGGAGCAGCTGGACGGCGAACTCGACGTCGCGCAGGCCGCCGGGCCCGAGCTTGAGCTGCCGCCCGACCTCGGTGGCGGGGATCGCGTCGACCACCCGGCGGCGCATCTGCTGGACGTCGGTGACGAAGTTCTCCCGGGCGGCGGCCTGCCACACCAGCGGGGCGATGGCCTCGGCGTAGGCGGCGCCGAGGTCGGCGTCGCCGGCCACCGGGCGGGCCTTGAGCAGGGCCTGGAACTCCCAGGTCTTGGCCCAGCGCTGGTAGTAGGCGAGGTGGCTGGCGAGGGTGCGCACCAGCGGGCCGTTGCGGCCCTCGGGGCGCAGGTTGGCGTCGACGGGCCAGATGGTGCCCTCGCCGGTGGTGTCGGAGCACAGCCGCATGGTGCGGGCGGCGAGCCGGGTGGCGGCCCGGGTGGCCCGCTGCTCCTCGACGCCGTCGGCGGGCTCGGCCACGAAGATCACGTCGACGTCGGAGACGTAGTTGAGCTCGCGGCCGCCGCACTTGCCCATGCCGATCACGGCGAGCCGGCAGTCCGCGGCGGCCTCCTGGTCCTCGTCGGCGGCGAGGTCGAGGGCGGTCTGCAGGGTGGCGCCGGCCAGGTCGGCGAGTTCGGCGGAGGTCTGCGGCAGGTCGGTGGTGCCGCTCAGGTCGCGGGCGGCGATGGTGAGCAGGCAGCGCCGGTATGCGGCGCGCAGGGCGTCCGGGCGGGCGGGCGGCGCGGCGGCGCGGACCCGCTCGGAGAGTTCGCGCCGGAACTCGGCCTGGCCGGGGTGCATGTCGCGCTGTTCGAAGGTGACCAGGGCGTGCCAGTCGCGGGGGTGGCGGGCGAGGTGGTCGGCGAGCGCGGCGGAGGCGCCGAGGGTGCCGAGCAGCCGGTCGCGCAGCGGTTTGGAGCCGGTCAGGGTGTCGCGCAGGGCGGCCCGTTCGGGCTCGTCCAGGGCCTCCAGCAGGTGGGCGAGGCCGCGCAGGGCGAGGTCGGGGTCGGCGGTGGAGCCGAGGGCGTCGATCAGGACCGGGTCGGCGGCCAGTCCGTGCAGCGCCGGTTCGGCGAGCAGCCGCAGGGCGTGTTCGGGGTCGGTGAACCCGCGTCGGACCAGACGGATCTCCGGCCGGCTGGTCCGGCTCCCGGACCGATCCTCCAGTGCCATGGCCCCTCCGGTACGGCGGCAGACCCGCGCGAGATGCGCGGGTCTATGAGCCTACGAGTGATGAGCCTACGATCCCGTGCCTCCCGCGCGCTCCCCCGGCCCGACCGGCCCGGCCGCCGGCAGCGCGCCGGCGACCGGCCGGCCCGCCTGC
>NZ_JAIZ01000837.1 GCF_000710465.2 Kitasatospora sp. MBT63
CACCTACAGGCGCGTCCGAGCTTTGTGTTAGCTCCTCTAAAGCGCCGTCGCCCTCCACCTGATCCGGCTCCACGCCTGGTGGAACGGTCACTCCCCTGGACCGAACCGGAACCAGTCACCTCGCCCGCCTCGAACTCACCCTCGCAGCATGACCCCGAATTAACCATCAGGGTCAACGCGCTCCATCCCCAGCCCGACGATGCGCTTGACCTGCTCCTTCTCCTTCGCGCGCAGCCGGGCCAGCTCCTCACGCTCGGACTCCTCCAACGGGCCCGTCCCGCTCTCCGAGGCCTTGCGGGCGGCGTGCACCCAGTTCTGCAGCGTGGCCTCGTGCACTCCCAGGTCCCGGGCCACCTGCGCGGCCGGCTTCCCGGTCTCCAGCACGATCCGCACCGCTCCCTCGCGGAACTCGGCGTCGTACGTACGTCGCTTCCCCACCCTCAACTCCTTATCGGGTCACGACTCCACGCTACGAGGGGAAGCACAACACCAAGGCGAGACGCATCAAGCTGACACCGGGACAGCTCGCGCAGCTCGCCGAGCGGGTCTGTCCATTGAACGGTGTAACTCGGTGAGGTTGGGTTAGCGACGGCCTGCGGAGAGTCGGCCGTCGAAGGCGATTTCGAAGGCGTTCAGTGCGGCCTTCCATCGGGTTGTCCAGCGGTTGCGGCCGGCTCCGGTGGGGTCCAGCGACATGATCGCCATGTAGACGCACTTCAGCGCGGCCTGCTCGCTGGGGAAGTGGCCGCGGGCGCGGACAGCCTTGCGGATGCGCGCGTTGACGGACTCGATGGCGTTGGTGGTGCAGATGACCCTCCGGACCTCCGCGTCGAAGCTCAGGAAGGGTACGAACTCGGCCCAGGCGTTCTCCCAGAGCCGCACGATTGCCGGGTACTTCTTCCCCCAGGCCTCGCCGAACTCCATGAACCGCTCCAGGGCGGCTTCCTCGGTCGGGGCGCCGTAGACGGGCTTGAGGGCCTTGGAGATCTTGTCCCAGTCCTGGCGGGCCGCGTAGCGGAACGAGGCCCGGATCAGGTGGACCACGCAGGTCTGTGTGACGGCCTGCGGCCAGACGGCCTCGATGGCATCGGGCAGGCCCTTGAGCCCGTCGCAGACGACCATGCAGACGTCGGCGACGCCGCGGTTCTTGATCTCGGTGAGGACCTGCAGCCAGTACTTGGCGCCCTCACCGCCGTCGCCGGCCCACAATCCGAGGATTTCCCGGGTGCCCTCGACGGTGACCGCCAGCGCCACGTAGATGGGACGGTTCGCGACCTTGCCATCCCGGATCTTCACGTGGACGCAGTCGATGAAGATCACCGGGTAGACCGGGTCGAGGGGGCGGTTCTGCCACTCGACCATGCCCTCGATCACCTTGTCGGTGACGGTGGAGATCGTCTGCTTCGACACATCCGCGTCGTAGACCTCGGCCAGGTGAGCCGAGATCTCGCCGTGGGTGAGGCCGCGGGCCGAGAGTGAGAGCACCATCTCGTCCACCCCGGTCAGGCGCCGCTGCCGCTTGCGGACGATCTGCGGCTCGAAGCTGCCTTCCCGGTCGCGGGGCACCTCTATCTCCACCGGGCCGACCTCGGTCAGCACGGTCTTCGAGCGGGCGCCGTTGCGGGAGTTTCCGCTGCCTGCCCCGGCAGGATCGTGCTTCTCATAGCCGAGGTGGTCCGTGAGCTCGCCCTCCAGGGCGGACTCCAGGATCCTCTTCGTCAGCTGCTGGAGCAGTCCTCCGGCGCCGGTCAGTTGCAGGCCACTCGCGCGGGCCTGGTCGACCAGCTGCCCGACCAACTGGTCGTCAAGCGCGTCCGGCCGAAGCTCCACCGGCTGCACAGCCTTCACGGCCTCGGCAGAAACAGTCACGTCTGTCATCAGGTGCTACTTCCATGATCGGGAGTTACACCGTTCTTTTTACAGACCCCGCCGAGCACGGCGTGGACCTGCCTCCTTCGGGACGGTGGTCCGTCCCGAAGGAGGCGAGGCAGGTGGGTGGTC
>NZ_JAIZ01000838.1:0-183 GCF_000710465.2 Kitasatospora sp. MBT63
CCGAGCCGGCGGCCGGGCCGTCCTCCGCCGGGAGCCACTGCTCCGCGGGCTCCGCCAGCGGGCCGGCCGCCTCCTCGGCCCGGGCCGCCAGCTCGCGCAGCCGCCGCCGGCCCTCGCGGACGGCGGCCTCCTGCTGCTGGCGCTGCTCACCGAGCCAGCGCTCCAGCAGCTCGAACCGGCGGG
>NZ_JAIZ01000838.1:301-2586 GCF_000710465.2 Kitasatospora sp. MBT63
TCGGCGCGCAGGAAGCGTGCGAAGTCGCCCTGCGGGAGCAGCACCACCTGGCAGAACTGGTCCCGGCTCATCCCGACCAGGTGCCGGATCTCCTCGCCGGCCTCCTGGTGGGACTTGCTGAGCGCCCGCCAGGCCGGCGCCCCGCCGCCCGGGTCGGCGACCGCCTCGCGCAGCAGGGTCTGCGGCTTCTCCACCGTCCAGCCGCTGCCGCGGCGCTTGGGACGGCGCTGCTCGGGGCTGCGGGTGATCTCCAGCCGCCGGCCGCCGAGGGTCAGCTCCAGCCGGACCTCGGTCAGCCGGTCGGGGGCGGCGTGGTCGCTGCGCAGCGGGTTGCCCTTGCGGGCACCGGGCACCTCGCCGTACAGCGCGAAGCAGACCGCGTCCAGGACGCTGCTCTTGCCGGCCCCGGTCGCGCCGCGCAGCAGGAACAGGCCGGTGTCGGCGAGCCGGTCGAAGTCGACCTGCTCGGTACCGGCGAACGGGCCGAAGGCGGTGACCGTCAGGTGGTGCAGCCTCATCGGGCCTCCTCCCGGGCTCGTTCGGTGCTCCGCCGGACCGCTTCCAGGCCCTCCACCAGCCAGGCGTGCTCGACCGCGTCGACCTCCCGGCCCGGCCGGACGTGCCGGACGAACCCTTCGGCGACCTCCAGGTCGGTCCGGCCACTGACCCGGGCCGCGTACGAGGCCTCGCCGTCACCGGTGCCGCCCTCGGGGTCGAACAGCAGCTGCAGGGTGTGCGGGAAGCGGCGGCGCAGCTCGTCCATCGGGTTGGCCGGGCGGGCCGGGTCGGTCAGCGTGGCCTGCACCCACGAGCCCTCGTGCGGGGTGTGCCGGGGGTCGGCCAGCAGGTCGGCGAGGGTGCCGCGGAGCCGGGCCAGCGGGCGCGGCACCGGGCAGTCGACGCGCTCGGCCTCGACGGAGCCGTCGGCGGCGAGGTCGACCAGCCACATGGACTTGCGGTGGTGCTCCTCGGAGAAGGAGTACGCCAGCGGGGAGCCGCTGTAGCGCAGGTGCGGGGCGAGGGTCTGGCTGCCGTGCAGATGGCCGAGGGCTGCGTAGTGGACGCCGTCGAAGACCGAGGCGGGCACGCTCGCCACCCCGCCGACCGTGATGTCGCGCTCGCTGTCGCTGGGCGCGCCGCCGGTGACGAAGGCGTGCGCCAGCACCACCGCCCTGGTCCCGGCCGGCCGGGCGGCCAGGTCGGCCCGGACGGCGTCCATCGCGGCGCCGAGCACCCCGTCGTGTCCGCCGCGGTCCAGCCCGAAGCGCTCGCGCACCAGCGCGGGCTCCAGGTAGGGCAGCCCGTACACGGCGACCGGTCCGTGCGCGTCGGAGAGCAGGACGGGCCGGGCGCAGCCGTCGGGGTCGGTGCGCAGGTGGATGCCGGCCCGGTCGATCAGCCGGGAGCCGACGCCCAGGCGGCGGGCCGAGTCGTGGTTGCCGCTGATGAAGACGGTGGGGACGCCGAGTCCGGCCAGCCGGAACAGCACGTCGTCGAAGAGCGCGACGGCGTCCAGTCCGGGCAGCGCGCGGTCGTAGACGTCGCCCGCGACCAGTACGGCGTCCACCCGCTCGGTGCGGACCACCTCGACCAGGTGGTCGAGGAACGCGCGCTGGGCGTCGTGCAGGCTCTCGCGGTGGAACGAGCGCCCGAGGTGCCAGTCCGAGGTGTGCAGCAGTCTCACGACCGGGCCACCACCCGCATGCTCGCCACGTCCGCTCCCTGTGCGTCGCCGCCGTCCGGCGGGGCCGACGGGACAGGGCCGGCCAGCACCGAGTATCACAGGAACCACCGACAACGCGGCCGTTGTGCCGGATCCGCCCCCGCCCTCCGGGGGCGTGGGTTATATGTGCGGCAGGTGCCCGCGGGCCCGCAGCTGCTCGCGGAGCGTGGACTGTCAGTGACGCTGTGTATGTTCCCGGGCGTGGGCGGTGCCGTCGCGGGCCGTCCGGCGACGACCTGCGCGGGGGCGGCCCGCGCGGTACGGAGGGAGTGGCCATGTCCAGGCAGCGCGGCAGCGGGCCGGGCCGGTCGGCGTACCGGGTGAGGGGCGGCCCGGGGCGGGCCGGGCACCGCGGGGGACGGTGGGGCCGGTGCGGTGCGCCGTTCCGGCAGCCCGTCGCGCTCGCGGTCGCCGCGCGGGCGGCGGACTTCGAGCGGCTGCGGGCGCTGGCGGTGTTCGGTGCCGCCGCGCACCCGCCCGCAGCGCACCCGCAGTACCTCTGCCGCACCGAGCGCCAGCTGCGGGCACTCGGCGGCCTCGGCCTGGAGGTCCACCTGCGGCT
>NZ_JAIZ01000839.1:0-7794 GCF_000710465.2 Kitasatospora sp. MBT63
GCCGGCGCCGGGCGCGGCCCGTCCGCAGTTCGACCCCGAGGCGGGCGGCGCCGCCGAGGGCGCGGCCGAGCAGCCGGCGCCCGCCGCGGCGAAGCCCGCCAAGGCCCGTGGCAAGGGCGGCAAGCTCGCCGTGTACGCGGTGGGCGGTCTGCTGTTCGCCGGCGCCGCGGCGTACGGCACCGGCCTGATGATGAACCAGGCGGACATCCCCGAGGGCACCACGGTGCTCGGCACCGACATCGGCGGCGACACCCGTGACCAGGCGGTGAGCGCCCTGGACGGGGCGATCGGCGCCACCGCGCAGCGGCCGATCCAGCTGAAGGTCGGCGGCCAGGGCGTCACCCTCGACCCCGCCAGCGCCGGGCTGAGCTTCGACTCCACCGCGACGGTGGACGCGCTCACCAAGCACAGTTACAACCCGGTCGTGGTGATCGGGTCACTGGCGGGCGGCAGCAAGGCCGTCGCGCCGGAGGTCAAGGTCGACCGGGCCAAGCTCAAGGCGGCGCTGGACGGTCTGGCCTCCTCGTCCGGGCAGGGCCTGCAGGAGGGCTTCGTCCGCTTCACCGAGGCCGGGCAGACCGAGGTGGTGCCGGGCAAGGCCGGGCAGACGCTGAACGCCTCCGGCGCGGTGGACCAGGTCGAGCAGGCCTTCCGCAACCGGGCGGCCGGTCAGCCGGACGGCGAGATCAGCCTGGACCTGACGGCCGCTCAGCCGAAGGTCGGTCAGGACGCCCTGCAGGCGGCCGCGGACAGCCTCGGCAAGCAGGTGCTGGCCGGACAGATCACGGTCTCCGCCGGGGCCAGGAAGTGGGACTTCGGCAAGGTCACCGCGTCGAAGGCGCTCACCCTGGCGCCGGACGACACGGGCAAGATCGTGCCCAAGTGGGACCTGGACAAGCTGAACGCCGCGGTCGGCTCGGCGTTCGCCAACACCAAGATCCGCAAGAACGGCGCCCTGGTGGCGATCACCCCGCAGGATGTCGCCGACGCGATCACCGCCACGCTCGACAAGACGGGCAAGGACCGGGTCTTCAAGTTCACCGTCTGACCCGACGTCACTCCCCCCGCGAGGGCCGGGACCGAGCCATCGGTCCCGGCCCTCGTGCCTTGGGTGCCATGCCTTTCGACCACCGACGTCCGGATATCGGACATATGGCTGTGAGTTCAAGCCATTGTTGTGGCCGGTGGGAACACGAGAGGTTCAATCGTCAATCAAGCCGCTCACCAGCGGTCCTTTGTTGGCGAATCCTCGCCATTGGCGGTATATAACCGGACATAAGCGCTCAAGTGTTGCGCGCCAGTGGAACCGCACGTTCCGGGGCGGTGCAGACCTGGAAAACCCCTTGTGGCCTGCGGGTCATGCCGAAGAACCCATGGTCAAAACCGGTCCCCACCTCAAGGATTGGATCCGGCGTTACCAATCTTTGATCCAGCGCCGGTCGACAAGTCTTCACCAGGTCAGCAAGATGTGGCAGCGAGCCGTTCCACAGCGGCGACCGACTTTCTGACCAAACGTCCGACATTCGAGACGCCCCAAGGCACTCTGTGCAGAGGCCGCCATCCTCACGGATCGCGCAGACGGGGGCCTTGTTCCGTCGGTGAGCGCGGGTCCGCACGAGGGAGAGAACCACCTTGGGTCGCTATATGCTTCGCAAGCTGGCCAATTATCTGATTCTGGTCACGCTCGCGGCTTCTCTCTCCTATTTCATCGCGGGGCTCAGCCTGCACCCGCAGGCGAACTACGAGGGCCGCAACCCGCCACTGGCGAAGAGCACCATCAGCAAGACGCTCGACGACGTCAACATGAACCCTGACACCCCCATCGTCAGCCGGTTCGCGACCTGGGCCAACGGCGTCGTCCACGGCGACCTCGGCAAGTCGATCGACGGTTCGCCCGTCAACGACGAGGTCGGCCGCCGGATCGGCGTCTCCACCCGGCTGCTGCTGCTGGCCACCCTGATCGGCTCGGTCGGCGGTGTCGCGCTCGGCACGATCGGCGCGATCAAGCAGTACAAGTTCTTCGACCGGTTCACGACCCTGGCGTCGTTCTTCATCCTGGCGATGCCGGTCTTCGTGCTCGGTCTGTTCCTGAAGCTGCTGACCATGAAGTTCCTGGGTGCGGGCACCATCCACTTCACCGGCGAGACGGACGCGGAGTTCGCCGGCCGGTGGGACTTCGCCGCACTGGGCAACCGGGCGGAGCACATGCTGCTCCCCGGCCTGACCCTGATCCTCCTTCAGGTCGCCCTGTACAGCCGCTACCAGCGGAGCACCATGCTCGACGTGCTCGGCAGCGACTTCCTGCGCACCGCCCGGGCCAAGGGCCTCAAGCGGCGTGCGGCGCTGGTCAAGCACGGCCTGCGGACCGCGATCCTGCCGGTGGTCCCGCTGCTGGTGTTCAACATCGTGCTGCTGTTCATCGGCGCGACCTTCACCGAGAAGACCTTCGGCTGGCACGGCATGGGCGAGCTGCTGATCAACTCGATCACCCGCAACGACGTCAACACCACGTCGGCGGTCGCCCTGTTCACCGCCGGCCTGGTGCTGATCGCCGGTCTGCTGTCCGACCTGCTCTACGCGGCGCTCGATCCCCGGGTCCGAGTGCGCTGACGCACTCCCGTCCCGACCGAGCACCCGAACACCCGTAGAGGAGAGATCATGAGCGCCAACCAGCCCGCCCCGTCGAACACCTCCGCCGCCGGCGGCGAGGCGGTCGCCGCCCTGGCAACCGCCACGGCCGGCGCCCCGCAGCCCCCGGCCGCCGTCAGGAAGCGGACCAGCCGGGGCAAGCTGACCGCTCGCCGGTTCGCCCGCAACAAGCTCGCCCTGGTCGGCCTGGGCATCCTGGCCCTGCTGTTCCTGGCCGCGTACGTCGGCCCGTCGTTCACCAAGTACGACTACAAGTTCCACGACTACATGGCCTTCAACGCCCCGCCCGGCGGGGACCACTGGTGGGGCACCAACCAGGGCGGCCAGGACCTCTTCGCGCTGACCATGCGCGGTCTGCAGAAGTCCCTGGTGATCGGCCTGCTGGTGGGTGGCATCAGCACCCTGGTGGCCGGCTTCGTCGGCGCCTTCGCCGGCTACTACGGCCGCTGGGTGGACAAGGGCCTGACCTGGTTCGTCGACCTGCTGCTGGTGCTGCCGAGCTTCCTGATCATCGCCGTGCTGTCGCCGATCTTCCGCAACGCCAGCTGGCTGATCTTCGTGGTGCTGCTGGCGGCGTTCAGCTGGATGATCACCGCGCGGGTGGTCCGCAGCATGACGCTGACCCTGAAGGACCGTGAGTTCGTCAAGGCCGCCAAGTACATGGGCGTCCCCGGACCCGTGATCATCTTCCGGCACATCCTGCCGAACATGGCCTCCCTGCTGATCATCGACACGGTGATCCAGGTCGGCGCGGCGGTCATCGGCGAGAGCGGCCTGTCCTTCTTCGGCTTCGGCGTGCAGGCACCCGACGTCTCGCTCGGCACGATCATCGCCGACAACACCACCAACGCGCCCACCTTCCAGTGGCTGTTCTACTTCCCTGCCACCTGCCTGGTGCTGATCGGTGTCGCGGTGGCGTTCATCGGCGACGGCCTGCGGGACGCGTTCGACCCGAACTCCAGCGGTGCGAAGTCCAAGGGCCGCCGCCGCAAGGCCCTGGCCGAGCGCAACGAGGCCCACCGCAAGGCCACCGTGGCCGGCGGCTCCCGCGACGTGCTGGGCACGTCATGACCGGCGCGGCCGTCCCCTCGCAGCCCGCCGACAGCACCCCCCGAAGCAAGGAAGGACTCCGACCGGTGACCGACACCCGGCTGGACAAGTCGCAGCCCGTTCTCGAAGTGACGGACCTTGAGGTCTCCTTCCCCAGCGAGGCCGGCGAGGTGCGCGCGGTGCGCGGCGTCTCGTACGCCGTCCGCCCGGGCGAGGTGCTCGGCATCGTCGGCGAGTCCGGCTCCGGCAAGTCGGTCTCCTCGATGGCCGTGCTCGGCCTGCTGCCCGACTCCGCCGAGGTCTCCGGCTCGGTCAAGCTCGCCGGGCGCGAGCTGCTGGGGCTGTCGGACAACGAGCTGTCGAAGATCCGCGGCAAGGACATCGGCATGGTCTTCCAGGACCCGCTGTCCGCGCTCACCCCGGTCTACTCCGTCGGCGCCCAGATCGTCGAGGCGCTGCAGATCCACCAGGAGATGACCAAGGAGCAGGCCCGCACCCGGGCGATCGAGCTGCTCGACGTGGTCGGCATCCCGGACCCCCGCCGCCGGGTGGACAACTTCCCGCACGAGTTCTCCGGCGGTATGCGCCAGCGCGCGATGATCGCCATGGCGATCGCCAACGACCCCAAGGTGATCATCGCCGACGAGCCGACCACGGCGCTCGACGTGACCATCCAGGCCCAGGTGCTCGAGGTCCTGAAGAAGGCCCAGGACGTCACCGGCGCGGCGATCGTGATGATCACTCACGACCTCGGCGTGATCGCCGGCTTCGCCGACCGCGTCCAGGTGATGTACGCCGGCAAGCCGGTCGAGTCCGGCTCCGTCGACGAGGTGTACTACCACCCGCGGATGCCCTACACGATCGGCCTGCTCGGTTCGATCCCGCGCCTGGACAACACCGAGCGCCGGGCGCTGACGCCGATCGAGGGCACCCCGCCGTCGATGGTGGAGCTGCCGAAGGGCTGCCCGTTCGCCGCCCGCTGCCCGATCGCGATCGACCGCTGCCGCGAGGTGGAGCCGGTGCTCTCGGTCAAGGAGGGCAACACCCACCCGACCGCCTGCCACCGCAGCCACGAGCTGGCCGGCGCGCTGGACCCGGCCACCATCTACCCGGTGCCCGAGATCCCGGCCGCGGTCGAGCTGACGAGCGTGCCGCGCGAGCAGCGCGAGAAGGTGCTGGAGCTCGACAACCTGACCAAGCACTTCCCGCTCACCCAGGGCGCCGTGATCAAGCGCAAGGTCGGCGTGGTCAAGGCGGTGGACGGCATCACGCTGGACATCCGCGAGGGCGAGACGCTCGGTCTGGTCGGCGAGTCCGGCTGCGGCAAGACCACCACCCTGCTGGAGATCCTGGACCTGCCCAGCGGTCAGGCCGGCACCGTCACGGTGTTCGGCAAGGACGTGCGCGGCCTCGGCCGGGCCGACCGCAAGGCGCTGCGCCGGGACATGCAGATCGTCTTCCAGGACCCCATGGCGGCCCTGGACGCCCGGATGCCGATCGGCGACATCCTGGCCGAGCCGCTGAAGACGCACAACTGGGACAAGGACCGGATCGCCGCCCGGGTGCCCGAGCTGCTGGAGATGGTCGGCCTCAACCCCGACCACGCCGACCGCTACCCGCAGGAGTTCTCCGGCGGCCAGCGCCAGCGCATCTCGATCGCCCGCGCCCTCGCCCTGGAGCCCAAGCTGGTCATCCTGGACGAGCCGGTCTCCGCGCTCGACGTCTCCATCCAGGCCGGCGTGCTCAACCTGCTCGACGAGCTCAAGGTGAAGCTCGGCCTGAGCTACCTGTTCGTCGCCCACGACCTCTCGGTGGTCCGGCACATCGCCGACCGGATCGCCGTGATGTACCTCGGCCGGATCGTCGAGCTCGGGGACTCCGCGTCGATCTTCGACGCACCGTCCCACCCCTATACCCAGGCCCTGCTGTCCGCCGTCCCGCTCCCGGACCCGCGCCGGGAGCGCGAGCGGACCAGGATCCTGCTCACCGGTGACCTGCCCAGCCCGGCCAACGTGCCGAGCGGATGCCGGTTCCGCAACCGCTGCCCGAAGTTCCTGACCCTCTCCGAGGGCGAGCAGCAGCGCTGCCACGACGAGGACCCCGCGAACAGCCGGCTGGCCGCCGACCACGTGGCCGCCTGCCACTTCGCGACGGCCCTCGAAGTGATCTGACACCCCCACGAAACAAAGCCGCGCCGCCCATCAGGCGCTTCCTGCCCCACCCGCAAGGCCGCATTGCCAACCCTCCAGCACCATCCGCTCCGGCGGCACCGCTGGGCTCCAATCACCCGTTCCGTAACCACAGGGGGATTCCCTTGAAGCACACCCGGATTCCGGTCGCGCTGGTCGCCACCATCGCCGCCGCCTCGCTCTCCCTCACCGCCTGCTCCAGCAGCAAGTCGGGCGGGGACGCCGCCGCGCCTGCCAAGTCCGAGGCCCCGAAGATGACCCAGCGGGCCATCAACGAGAAGGACCGCAGCGAGCTGAAGCAGGGCGGCACCCTCAACTGGGCGATCGACCAGCTCCCCAGCCAGTGGAGCCCGCTGGAGGCGGACGGCAACGAGGTCTCCACCACCGATGTCATGAAGGCGCTCATGCCGACCTTCTGGCGTTCGGACGCCGGTGGCACGCAGACCCCGAACAAGGACTACCTGCTCGACGCCAAGGCCGAGACCAAGGACGGCAAGCAGGTCGTCACCTGGACCCTCAACCCGAAGGCCAAGTGGAACGACGGCACGCCGATCACCTGGCAGGACATCGAGGCCAACTGGAAGTCCCAGAACGGCTCGAACGAGGCGTTCAAGGCCACCTCGACCACCGGTTTCGACCAGGTCGAGAGCGTCGTCAAGGGTGTTGACGACTACCAGGCCGTCATGACCTTCAAGACGCCGTTCTCCGAGTGGCAGGCGCTGTTCAACAACGCCGCCAACGCGCCGCTCTTCCCGGCCAAGTACGTCTCGACCCCGGACGCCTTCAACACCGCGTACGTGGACAAGATCCCGGTCTCGGCCGGCCCGTACAAGCTGGACAAGATCGACCAGACCGCCAAGACCGCCACCGTCGTGCCGGACCCCAACTGGTGGGGCCAGAAGCCGATGCTGGACAAGATCGTCTTCAAGGCCATGGAAACCAACACCATGCCGCAGGCGTTCCAGAACGGCGAGATCGACTTCTACAACAACGGCCCGGACGCCTCCGGCTTCAAGCAGATCCAGGCGACCGCGGACGGCGAGGTCCGTGAGGCCGGCGGCCCGAACTTCCGCCACTTCATGCTCAACGGCAAGTCGCCGATGCTGACCGACGTCAAGGTCCGCCAGGCCATCTTCAAGGCCATCGACCGCGACACCATCGCCAAGTCGGACCTGAACGGCCTCGGCTGGCCGGCCGTCGCGATGAACAACCACTTCCTGGTGCCGAACCAGAACGGTTACAAGGACAACTCGGACGGTCTGAGCAAGTTCGACCCCGAGGCCGCCAAGAAGATGCTGGACGAGGCGGGCTGGAAGCTCGAGGGCGACGTCCGCAAGAAGGACGGCAAGGAGCTCAACCTCAAGTTCGTCATCCCGGCCGGCGTGACCGTGGCGACCAACGAGGGCTCCATGCTCACCCAGATGCTGCAGCAGGTCGGCGTCAAGGTGACCATCTTCACCGCTCCGTCGAACGAGTTCTTCGACAAGTACATCTACAAGTTCGACTTCGACATGACGGCGTTCTCGCTGATCGGCACCCCGTTCCCGGCGAGCTCCTCGACCGCGAACTTCAAGACCGACGGTGGCGCCAACTACAGCCAGGTCGGCAGCCCCGAGCTGGACAAGGCGATGGCGGACGCGGCTTCGGCCCAGACCACCGACGCCGAGTTCGAGGCCATCAACAAGGCCGACGCGGAGGCCTGGAAGGTCGCCGGTCTGATCACCCTGTACCAGCGCCCCGCCATCTTCGGTGTGAAGAAGACGGTCGCCAACCTGGGTGCCCCGGGCCTGTCGGACTACATCTACGAGAACATCGGCTTCAGCAAGTGATGATCTCTCGGCACTGATCGGGCGCAGGCCGCCCGGCAACCGACGGGGCGGGCCCCGGGGAACACTCCCCGGGGCCC
>NZ_JAIZ01000839.1:7897-8203 GCF_000710465.2 Kitasatospora sp. MBT63
CGCCCCTGCGCGCCCCCGGCGGCTCCGCACCGCCCGCACCGCCCGCACAGGGCCACGCGGCCCGTACCCGGCCCGCCCGGCGACCGCACTCCCCCCAGGTGACCCCGCAGCCCCACCCGGCCCCGCACGGCCCCGCACGGCCCCCCCACGGCCCCGTCACCGCGCACGGCGACGGGCCCCGGGGAAGGTTCCCCGGGGCCCGCTCCTGGCTGCCGTACGCGCCCGCTCAGGCCGCCGCGGTCGGCTGCCTCACCTCGGCGAAGTGACAGGCCGACTCGTGCGCGGCCGGGCCGCTGAGCACCTGCG
>NZ_JAIZ01000839.1:8513-9253 GCF_000710465.2 Kitasatospora sp. MBT63
CTCGGTGCCGATCTCGACCAGCTTGCCGAGGTACATCACGCCGACCCGGTCGGAGATGTGCCGGACGATCGAGAGGTCGTGCGCGATGAACATGTACGACAGGTCGAAATCGCTCTGCAGCTGGTCCAGCAGGTTGATCACCTGGGCCTGGACCGAGACGTCGAGCGCGGAGACCGGCTCGTCGCAGATGATGATCTCCGGCTTGAGCGCCAGGCCGCGGGCGATGCCGATGCGCTGGCGCTGACCGCCGGAGAACTGGTGCGGATACCGGTTGATGTACTCCGGGTTCAGCCCCACCACGTCCAGCAGGTCCTGCACCGCCTTGCGGCGGTCACCCTTCGGCGCCACCTCCGGGTGGATCTCGTACGGCTCGCCGATGATGTCACCCACCGTCATCCGGGGGTTCAGCGAGGTGTACGGGTCCTGGAACACCATCTGGATGTTGCGGCGCACCGCGCGCAGCGCCCGGCCGCTCAGCCGGCTGATGTCCTCGCCCTTGTACAGCACCTCGCCGGCGGTGGCCCGCTCCAGGTTCATCAGGACCTTGGCCAGCGTCGACTTGCCGCAGCCCGACTCGCCGACGATGCCCAGCGTCTCGCCCTTGTGCAGGGTGAGGGTGACCCCGTCGACCGCCCGCACCGCGCCGATCTGCTTCTTGAACAGGATGCCCTGGGTCAGCGGGAAGTGCTTGACCAGGTCCCGGACCTCCAGGATGGGCTCAGCCATGGAGGGTCTCCTTC
>NZ_JAIZ01000839.1:9687-14661 GCF_000710465.2 Kitasatospora sp. MBT63
AATGATCAGGTCCGGCTGCAGCGCCAGCGCCATCGCGATCATGATCCGCTGGCGCATACCGCCGGAGAACTGGTGCGGGTAGTCGGTGACCCGCTGCTTGGCGGCCGGGATCCGCACCCGGTCCATCAGCTCGACGGCCTTGGCGAAGGAGTCCTTCTTCGACATGCCCTCGTGCACCCGGAAGACCTCGCCGAGCTGCCAGCCCACCGAGAAGACCGGGTTGAGCGCCGACAGCGCGTCCTGGAAGATCATCGCGATCTTCCGGCCGCGGATCTTCCGGCGCTCCTCCTCCGGCATGGTGAGCAGGTCCTCACCCCGGTAGAGCACCCGCCCGCCGCTGATCCGGCCGGGCGGGGTGTCCAGGATGCCCATGATCGCCTGCGCGGTCACCGACTTGCCCGAACCGGACTCGCCCAGCACCGCCAGGGTCTCCCCCGAGGCGACGCTGTAGCTGACCCCGTTCACCGCCCGGGCGACCCCGTCCCGGGTCACGAACTCCACCTGCAGGTCGTCGACCTGCAGCAGCGCCGGTTCGGCGCCGTCCGGCCGCAGTTCCACGGCCGGACCGTCCTGCACTGCCTTGTCCATACCCTTGCCGCTCCCGCTCCGCGTCGCGTCCGTGCTCGTCATGCCGCTCACCGCAACTTCGGGTCGAGAGCGTCGCGGACCCCGTCGCCGACGAAGATGAAGCCCAGCGAGGTGAGCACCACCGCGAGCGAGGGCAGGGTCCACATGTAGTCGTACACACCGATGAAGCCCCGGCCGGAGGCGAGCATGTTGCCCCACTCCGGGACCTCGGGGCTGACACCCACGCCGAGGTAGGACAGCGCGGCCTCGGCGACCACCGCGAGTCCGACGTTGAAGGTGCCGAAGATGATCACCGGCGCGATCGAGTTGGGCAGGATGTGCCGCAGGATCACCCGCAGGTGCCCGGCGCCCAGCGCGCGGGCGGCGTGCACGTAGTCCATCTCCCGGGCGGACAGCACCGAGCTGCGCAGCAGTCGCGCGACGGTGGCCCAGCCGAAGATGGCCAGCGACAGCACCACCGGCCACACCCCGCGGCCGGTCACGGTGATGATGATGATCGAGCCGATCAGCAGCGGGAAGGCGAAGAAGACGTCCGCCGCGCGCATCACCAGGGTGTCGTAGAACCGGCCGAAGTAGCCGGCTATCGCGCCCAGCACGATGCCGATCAGCAGCGTCAGGATGATCGACACCAGGCCCACGAACACCGCGATCCGGGAGCCGTAGATCACCCGGGAGAGTTGGTCGCGGCCCAGGATGTCGGTGCCGAACAGGTGCTCCCCGGTCGGCGGCTGGAGGGTGTTCATCAGGTTCTGCTTGAGCGGGTCGTACGGCGAGATCCAGGGCGCGAAGGCCGCCGTGAACAGCAGGCCGGCCACCAGCACCAGGCCGACCAGCGCCAGCTTGTTGGCGGCGAAGCGGTGCCAGACCTCCTGCCACTCGCGGACCACCTTGACGGCCGGCTCACCGGATCCGCCGGATCCGCCCTGGGCGGGAATGTCCTTGTCCAGCGGGACAGTTATCGTTTCGTCAGTCATTTCGGCGCCCTCAGCTCAGCCGGATGCGGGGGTCGAGCATGGCGTACAGCAGGTCCACGACCAGGTTGAGCACCACGAAGATCGCGACCGTCCAGGTGGCCACCGCGACCACGACGGGGTTGTTCTGCTGCTGGATCGCGGTGGACATCGCCATGCCGATGCCGTCCCAGTTGAAGATGGTCTCGGTGATGATCGCGCCGCCCATCAGGCCGCCGAACGAGATGCCGAGGTACGTGACCACCGGGATCACCGAGTTGCGCATCACGTGCTTGAGCAGCACCTGCCGCTTGGGGACGCCCTTGGCGATCGCCGTCTTGACGTAGTCGGCGCGCAGGACCTCCAGCATGGTGCCGCGCATCAGCCGGGCGACCAGCGCCGCGTCGATGATGGCCAGCGTGAAGGCGGGCAGGATGAGCTGCACCGGATCGCTCGGGTCGCCGATCACCGGCACCCACTTGAGCTGCACGGCGAAGAGGTTGAGCATCAGCATGCCGATCACGAAGGTCGGGAAGCCGACCAGCAGGGTGGTGATCAGCGTGACCACGGTGTCCAGCAGCGAGTACCGCTTGAGCGCCGCGAGGATGCCGACGGCCGCGCCCAGCAGCACGTCGATCGCCATCGCGGCGACGGCCAGCTTGGAGGTGTTGATCAGCTTCGGCATCAGGATCTCGGTGACCTGGCGGCGCTGGGTGTAGTCCTCACCCATGTCGCCCTGGACCAGCTTGCCGACGTAGGTGCCGTACTGGACGATCAGCGGCTTGTCGAGTCCGTACTGCTCGCGCAGCTGCTTGACGACGGCGGGGTCACGGGCGCGCTCGCTGCCGCCCAGCGAACCGACCGGGTCACCCGGGATGACGAACAGGCAGGCGAACAGGATGAGGGTCGCGCCGAGCAGCACGATCACCATCTGGCCGAGCCTTCGCAGGACGTATCTGCCCATGGAATTGCCTCTCTGTGTGGTTGCGGCAGATCGGCGTCGCCCACCCCTGCGCTCCGCCGGGTCGGGCGGGCACGGTGGACCGCCGGCCCTGCCTGGTCGAGGCAGGGCCGACGGCGGTGGGATTCCGTACGGATCGAGGAACGGGCTGCGCCTGGTGCGAAGGGCCGGTTACTTCTGCGAGACCTTCGACAGGGTCGGGTTCTCGTTGAAGTCGTAGGACAGGTTGACCCACTTCTCGGTGTTGGCGACGCGCTGCTGGGTGCGGTTCCACAGCGGGATCAGCGCCAGGTCGTCACCGATCGCGAGCTTCTCGGCCTGCTGGTACAGCTTGGTGCGCTCGGCCTGGTCCTTGGAGGCGGTGGCCTTCTGGAGCAGGGCGTCGAACGCCGGGTTGCTGTAGCGGCCGCGGTTGTCGCCCTGCACCTCGTGGGTGGCCGGGTCCTCGTTGATCGCCGAGGTGGACAGCAGCGGGTTCAGGAAGTTGCCGGGGGTCGGGTAGTCGGCGCCCCAGGCCGCGCGGTACAGGCCGGTGGCGTCCGGGCCCTGCTCCTTCTTCAGCAGCTCCTTGAACGGGATGCCGTCGATCTGGACGTCGAGGCCGAGGACCTCCTTCAGCTGCTGGGCGACGGCCTGCACCCAGGCGTCGTGGCCGCCACCGGTGTTGTAGCCGAAGTACAGCTTGGTGCCGGGGGTCAGGCCGGCCTTGGCCGCGAGCTCCTTGGCCTTGTCCTTGTCCTGCTTGCCGCAGCTGGTGCAGACGCCGGGCTGGTAGGCGTCCTTGAAGGCCGGCGGGACCAGCGTGGTGGCCTTGTTGCGGAAGCCCTTGAACACACCGGCGACGATCGCGTCACGGTCGATCGCGTAGGAGACCGCCTCGCGGGCCTCCTTGCTCTTCAGCGGACCGTTGAAGGTGATCGGCAGGATGTAGTTCATGCCGTTGGCGTCCCAGTTGAGGAACTCGCCCTTGGGCTCGTAGACGGCCTTGGCCGCGCCGAGCTGCTCGGTGGGCATCCGGGCCCAGTCGAACTGGCCGGCCTGGAAGCCCTGGTACTCCAGCTGGTCGGCGTTGGCCGAGTTCAGGATGGAGATCTCGACCTTGTCCAGGTGCGCCTTGGTCAGCCCGTAGCTGTCGTTGCGGACCAGGGTGATCTTGCTGTTGTGCTGCCAGGGGCCGTCCAGCTTGAACGGGCCGTTGCCGATCGGCTGGTCGTTGTAGGTCTTGTTGGTGGCCGGACCGGCGTCCTTGGTCACCGGGCTGAACACGGTGTGGAAGGTCCGCAGGTCGAACTCGCAGTCCTTGATGGCGAGCTTGACGACCAGGGTGTTCGGGTCCGGCGCGGTCAGGCCGGAGAAGGTGGTCGCGGAGCCGTCCTGGAGCTTGTCGAAGCCGTCGATCTCGGCCATGTGGTACGCGACGTCGGAGGCGGCGTCCTTGGCGGCGGCGCGGGTCCAGCCGCGGATGAAGGACTCGGCGTCGACGGCCTCACCGTTGCTGAAGGTGGTGCCGCTCTTGATCTTGAACGTCCACTGGCTGCAGTCGTCGTTCGGGGTGCGGCTCTCGGCGAGCGCGTTGGACAGCTTGCCGTCGGCGTCGACGCTGGTCAGGCCGGTGAACAGGGCCTGGGTGACCAGGGTGCCCTCGGACTCCTGCGTGTTGTAGGGGTCGATCGCGGTCGGCTCGACAATGCCCAGCCGGAACGTGCCGCCGTCCTTGGCGGGAGCGTTGTTGTTCTGGGACGGCTTGGCCCCGTTGCTGCTGGTGCTCCCGCCATTGCTGCAGGCGGCCACAGCCAGGACGGTGGAGGCCGCCACCACTGTCCATCGCATTGCCTTGGTGAGCCTCATTCAACTGCCTCTCGAGTCAGGGCGGGGAACGAAGTAGCTCCTTCGCCGCCCGGTGTTCCAGGCAGGCTGAAGGCCAACATTGGGGAGCCGTCGCCAAGTTGGCGACGCGCCCGCTGATCCGCGTGGAGCAACTATCGATCACCCCTCCCCCCGCGCGGAATCGCTGGCACATCTCTTTTCTGTTACATGGCCCTGCCAAGACGATGTATTCCGCCGTAATCTCTCGCATATCGTTCACAGAGTTTCACAGATTGAACACCGCATATCGGACGATCAAGTCCGTTTTATGCAAAGAGAGTTGACGATCCGTTGACCTGTCACCCGGGAGCCCTGCCGGACAGCAGCGAGGCCCGCCCCCGGTGACCGGGGACGGGCCGTGGTACGGGCGGGCCGGGTCAGTCGGCGCCGGGCGTCCCGCTGCCGGTTCCGGGCGCAGCCGGACCCGGTCCGTCACCGCCCCGCTCGCCGACCGCCCCCGCGCCGCTCTCCCGCTCGCCGGCGAAGTGGCAGGCCGAGTCGTGTGCCGCCAGCCCCTGCAGCCAGGCGCGCGAGCCGAGTTCGGGCAGCTCGACGGCGCAGCGCTCCTGCGCCTTCCAGCAGCGGGTGCGGAAGCGGCAGCCCGACGGC
>NZ_JAIZ01000840.1 GCF_000710465.2 Kitasatospora sp. MBT63
GGAGGGGCTTCTCGCATTTCCGGACCCGGTCGCACGACCGGCGTGGGAAGGGTTTCTTCCGGCACCGGAACATTCGTTGACCGGCCAGGACGCCTGCTGGAACGCTGATGGGCGTGAGTCGAGCCGTAGCCGTGAGCCTGGTGGGCCGCCTGCACGTCGATCTTCGACGGCACGCGAGCGCCCTCTGTGCCGTCTGCCGCTGACCTGGTTCCGGCCGGGTAGGACCGCTCTGCGTCCGGCTGCCGGCGTTCCGCCGATCGGGGCCCGCGGTCCGTCGGACGTCCCGTCTCCCGCTTCCCGCCCGACCGCCCCCTGACCGTTTCGCCGGGCCGGGTGGCCGGAGCGTCATCTCCCTTTCCCGCGCGTCCGACCCGGTGTCCGAGCTGCCGGTCGGTACGGCGCGCACCCTCCTGCCTGCGAAGGATTCCGCCATGGCCGCCGCCTCCCGTCGCCAGTTCCTCTCACTCGCCGCCCTGGGGGCGGTCTCCGCCGCGTGCGGGCGTGCCTCCGCCTCGGGGGGAGGGGGCACAGAGACCGGGAGAGTCAGGTACCAAGGTTCGGCGGGCCAGGTGACGTTGCCCGAACTCGCCGAGGATCTGGGCTACTTGGGTGATGTGAGGCTGGAGTGGGTCGGCAACACGATCAGCGGGCCGCAGGACATCCAGTCGGCCGCGACCGGTCAGACCGATGTCGGCGGTGCCTTCAACGGCGCGGTGATCAAACTGGTCGCCGCCGGGGCACCGGTGAAGTCGGTGATCAGCTACTACGGCGTCGACCGGGATGCGTACAGCGGCTACTACGTGCTGGCGGACAGCCCGATCCGGGGTCCGCGCGACCTGCTCGGGAAGAAGGTCGCGATGAACACCCTCGGTGCCCATGCGGAGGCCCTTCTCGACATCTACCTCCAGCGCGGCGGTCTGTCCGCCGCCGAGGTGGCGAAGGTGGAGCCGACCGTGCTGCCGCCGGTCAACACGGAGCAGGCGTTGCGGCAGCGGCAGATCGAGGTGGCCGTCCTGGGCGGGGTGCTCCGCGACAAGGCGCTGGCCGCCGGCGGGATCCGGCCGCTGTTCAGCGACTTCGACCTGCTCGGGGCGTTCAACGCCGGCACCTTCGTGATGACCGACCGCTTCCTCAAGCAGAATCCGGAGACCTCCCGGACCTTCGTCACGGGGGTGGCCAAGGCGATCGAGTGGAGCCGGAGCACCCCGCGGGCCGAGGTGATCGCCCGCAGTGTGGAGATCGTCAAGCGCCGTGCCCGCAACGAGGATCCGGGGGCCCTGCAGTTCTGGAAGTCGTTCGGTGTGGCGGCGCCCGGCGGCCGGGTCGCGGACCAGGACTTCCAGCTGTGGATCGACTGGCTGGTCTCGCACGGGGACATCAAGGCCGGTCAGGTCAGGCCGGGTGACCTGTACTCCAACGCCTACAACGGTTTCGGCGGTGCGTCCGCGCCCGCCGTCTCCCCTTCCGCGAGCAGGAGTTGAGCGATGAGCGCACAGATCTCCTTCCGTTCGGTCAGCAAGAGCTTTCCCGTCCGAGGCCGGGCCGGGGCCCGCGGGCGGGCCGAGTTCCTCGCGGTGGACCGGGTCGATCTGGACATCGCCGCGGGTGAGTTCACCGCTCTGGTGGGACCGAGCGGCTGCGGCAAGTCGACCCTGCTGGACCTGCTGGGCGGGCTCACCGCACCGAGCTCCGGCGAGATCCTGCTCGACGGAGTGCCGGTGACCGGCCCGGGGCCGGACCGCTCCACGGTGTTCCAGCAGTACGCGCTGCTGCCCTGGCGGACCGCCCAGGGGAACGTCGAGTTCGGCCTGGAGGCGATCGGTGTGCCACGGCGCAGACGCGCTGCCCGGGCTCGGGAGTACCTGGCGCTGGTGGGTCTGGCGGGGTTCGAGGACCGGCATCCGCACGAGCTGTCCGGCGGGATGAAGCAGCGGGTGGCGATCGCCCGGAGCCTCGCCTACGACCCCGAAGTGCTCTTGATGGACGAGCCGTTCGCGGCCCTCGACGCGCAGACCAGGGAGTCGCTGCAGGCCGAGCTGCTGCGGATCTGGGAGCGCACCGGCAAGACGGTGCTGTTCATCACGCACGGCATCGAGGAGGCCGTCTACCTGGGCGGGAGGGTGGCGGTGATGACCTCGCGCCCGGGAAGGGTCAAGCAGGTCGTCCCGATCGACCTCGGCGACCGTGCGCAGGACCAGGACCTGCGCTCCAGCCCGGAGTTCACCCGGTACCGGCACGAGATCTGGGCTCTGCTCCACGACGAGGTGACCCGGGCCCAGCAGTTGGAGCGGGAGGTGAGTCCGGTATGAGCACCGGTATCGGCACGGTGGCGAAGAAGGCGGCCCGGGCCGTCGCCCGGCCGGACGCGCCCGCGGCCCCGCCGGCCCCGGTGGCTCCGGCGCGCCGCCTGCGCTCGACGGTGGCCGGGCTGCTGCTCGGCGCCCTGACCAAGACCCTGGCGATCGGCGTGCTGCTCGCGGGGTGGGAACTCGCCCCGCGGTTCGACCTGGTGGACCGGACCTTCCTGCCGCCGTTCAGCGAGGTGCTGGACGCCTGGCTCGGGTTGCTGGAGAACGGCCAGCTGGCCGCCAACACCACGGCCAGCCTGACCCGTTCGTTCACCGGCTTCGGTCTCGCGGTGGTGATCGGGGTACCGCTCGGCCTGCTGATCGGCTGGTACCGGCGGCTGGCGGGGCTGCTCGGTCCGCTGCTCGAACTCTTCCGCAACACGGCCGCGTTGGCGCTGCTGCCGGTGTTCACGCTGATCCTGGGCATCGGGGAGACCTCGAAGATCTCGATCGTGCTGTACGCCTGTGTGTGGCCGATCCTGCTGAACACCATCAGCGCGGTGCGCAGCGTCGATCCCACCCTGCTGCGGTTGGCCCGGTCGCTCGGTCTGTCGGCGCCCCGGATGTTCCAGAAGGTGATCCTGCCGGCGTCGGTGCCGGTGGTGTTCACGGGCATCCGGCTGGCCGGGGCGGTGTCGATCCTGGTGCTGGTGGCGGCCGAGATGGTCGGGGCGAAGGCGGGGCTGGGCTATCTGGTCAACGCCTCCCAGTACAACTTCGCGATCCCGCAGATGTACGCGGGCATCGTCACGATCTCCGTCATCGGGGTGGTCTTCAACCAGGCGCTGGTGCTGCTGGAACGCAGGTTCACCGCCTGGCGGGCCCCGCTGGGCGGCTGAGCGGGTGCGGCGGCCCGTACCGGCACCCGTACCCGTACCGACTGATCCACCACCATCCGTGAGAGGACACCGCACCATGACCAGTTTCGGGATCCACAAGGTCGGCGGCCGGATCGGCGCCGAGATCACCGGGCTCGACCTCGCCGGGGAGCTGGACGAGGCGACCGTCGAGGAGCTGAACGGCGCGCTGCTCGCCCACAAGGCGCTGTTCTTCCGGGAGCAGCGGCTGGACGACGACGGCCAGACCCGGTTCGCGGCCCGGTTCGGGCCGTTGACCACCGCCCACCCGACCGTGCCGGCGTTGGAGGGGCAGCCGCACGTGCTGCCGGTGGACGGCGAGGAGGGTCGGGCCAACCGCTGGCACACCGATGTCACCTTCGTCCGCACGCCGCCCAAGGCGAGCACTCTGCGCAGCCTGGTGGTGCCCGCGTACGGCGGCAACACGCTGATCGCGGACGCGCAGGCCGCGTACCGGGATCTGCCGCAGGCGCTGCGGGAGTTCGCCGACCGGCTGTGGGCCGAGCACACCAACGCGTACGACTACGCGGAGGGCAAGCCGCTGGACGAGGCCGAGCAGGAGCGGCGCCGGGTGTTCACCGCCCGGCGGTACCGGACCGCGCACCCGGTGGTGCGGGTGCATCCGGAGACCGGGGAGCGGGGGCTGTTCATCGGCGGGTTCGCGGACCGGATCGTCGGCCTGCCGACGGACGCCTCGCGGGATCTGCTGCGGACCCTGCAGTCGTACGTGACGCGGCCGGAGAACGTGGTGCGCTGGCGGTGGGCGGTGGGGGACGTGGTGCTCTTCGACAACCGGGCGACCCAGCACTACGCGCCGGACGACTACGACGACCTGCCGCGGCGGCTGCACCGGGTGACGGTGGCCGGTGACGTCCCGGTGGGGGTCAGCGGTGAGGGCAGCTACCTGATCGAGGGCGACGAGGCGGCGCACTACACCTCCTGACGGCCTCCTGAGGGCCTCCTGAGGGCCTCCTGACGCACGAGGAGCCCGGTGCACGGCGGCGCCCGCGAGGTCCCGGACCTCGCGG
>NZ_JAIZ01000841.1 GCF_000710465.2 Kitasatospora sp. MBT63
GGGTGGTCAGTGTTTGAGGGCGTCCTTGGCCTTCGCGCCGGCCTGCTTGGCGTCGCCCTTCATCTGCTCGCTGCGGCCCTCCGCCTCGAGGCTGCGGTTGCCGGTCGCCCGGCCGACGGTCTTCTTCGCGCCGCCCTTGACCTCTTCGGCCTTGTGAGCGATCTTCTTGCCCATAGTCATGGCTGATGTCCTTTCCTGAGTGATCGCGAGTGGTCGTGAGGGGTGGCCCGTGGCGGGCCTAGCCGGTCCCGAACAGGTGCGGCCTGCGGTGCCCGCGCTCGGGCTCGGCTTCCGGCTCGTCG
>NZ_JAIZ01000842.1 GCF_000710465.2 Kitasatospora sp. MBT63
CCCGAGGAGATCGGGGAGGTCGTCATCGCGGTGGCCCGGCAGAGCGGTACCCCGGCCGACGTGGAGTGGATCAAGGTGAAGGTCCCGGCCGGGACGATGGCCCCCGATCTCGCCACCGACCTGAACAAGATCACCCCGAGGATCAGCCTCACCGGCTGGACCGTTCGTCTGGACGCGACGGCAAAGGAGTTCGTCTGCGCGCCCGCCGGCAGTCACGCGCCGATCGGCCCGGACAGCGGGTTCACCATCCAGCTGTCCGACATCCCGGTCAGCCGGAAGGTCGGCACAGCGCCTGTCACCGTGACCGAGCGCTCCCGCACCGGGAACTCCGCCTTCCAGAACCGGTCCACGGTCTTCAACCTCGGCAAGTTCCCGGCCGACTTCTACCTGCGCAACTTCCTGTGCGAGCCGTCCATCATCCCCAACGGCGGTGACGTCAAGCTCACTTGGGAGCGCTCCGCGAACGCCACGTACGAACTGCTGTACGGCGACGTCAACCGCGACGTGACCAACCGCACCAGCTTGGAGCTCGAGGGCATCAAGTCCGACGCCACCTTCTACCTCCGCGCCACCACCGGCGACCCCTCCAACCCGGTCGTCCGCATCATCTCCGCCCAGGTCACCGTCACCAGGCCCGA
>NZ_JAIZ01000843.1 GCF_000710465.2 Kitasatospora sp. MBT63
GGCGGTGCGCTCCGGCCAGCGCCCGGCTGCGGCCCGGTCGAGCCGTCCGGCCCCGGCGCGCCCCGCCGGTCCGGCCCCGGCGGCGACTGCTGCCCGGTGGTGGCCGGTGGTCGCGCTGGATGCCACCGAGGACGGCGGCTGGGTGCTGGACGTCCCGCAGGTCCCGGCCCCGGCCGGGCCGAAGCTGGCCGACTGGTTCGCATGGCTGGGCACCGGCCTGCCGCTGCGCGTCGAGGGCG
>NZ_JAIZ01000844.1:0-1508 GCF_000710465.2 Kitasatospora sp. MBT63
AGCAGGGGCAGCGCGAGCCAGGCGTACACCGGCCGGAGGGTGGTGAGTTCGCCCAGCTCGAGGTCGCCCGTGTGCAGCCGGTACAGCATCACGTCGAAGGAGTGCGACATCAGGAGGGTGAGGGTGAACATGGCGACGCACCCGATCAGCGCCGCCTCCCAGGCGGTCGGCTCGTCGGCGCGGGCGGGGTCCGCCAGGACGGCGCGTCTGCGGGCGAGCGGGGGGTGGGTGGCGAACGGCCACACCGGTCCCTCGTCCTCGGGGTCGGGCGGCTCCTCGGGCGCCGTGCGGGGTGACGGCGCGGGTTCGCCGGCTGCGGCGGACGGGGTGCCGCGACGGCGGGCGGCCCGGGTGGACCGTTCGCCCGCCAGCAGGAGCAGGAAGCGGTCCAGGCTCGCCCTGGCCGTCCGGCCGCGGGTGCCGCCGGGCCCGGCGGCCGCGTACGCGTCGGCGTGGAACTCCCGTGCGTGCAGGTAGGTGTTGCGCGCGGCGATGACGAGGCAGCCGAGCACCAGCAGCCGGTACCCGAGGTCGCGCAGTCCGCTCTCCCACGCCGCCCGGCCCGACAGCGAGTAGCCGAGGACCGCAGCGACCAGGACCACGAACGCACCCCACAGCGCGGTGACCGCGAAGGTGACGTCGACGTCCCGGTTCCGGATGTGGCCGAGTTCGTGGCGCACGATCACCGCGAAGGTGTCCGGGTCCTCGTCGAAGAGGTCGGCCATCCCGCTGGCGAGCTCGATGTGGCGACGCCGCCAGTGGCCGAAGGCGAGCGCGTTCTGGGTGTAGTCGCCCGCGTCGAGCCAGACCCCGGAGAGGGTGACCCCGGCGTCGGCGGCCTGCCGGTGCACGGCGGCGGCCAGGTCCGGCCGGTAACCGGCGTCCGGACCGGTGGCGGGGGTGGGGCGCAGCCGCAGCAGGCGTCGGAGCAGGATCTGCCGGTACGGCGCGGTCGCGTAGAGCACCACGCCGCCGCCGACCAGGACCGCCAGGTTCAGGGCGGCCCGTACCTCCGGCCGGTCGCGGGCGGGGTGTTCTCCGCACCGCTCGTGGGTGAGGCGGGTGAGTACCGTCCGGTCCTCGTCCGTCAGTTGCCGCCGCTGCCAGGCCGTCGACCCGGCGGCGAGCAGCAGCTCCTCCTCGGGCGTGGGCGGCAGGGAGAGCCGGTAGGCGTTCTCCGTGCGGCCTGCGCACAGTGTGTACGCCAGTTCGGCGTCGGTGTGTGCGCGGGGTGTGGTCACGAACGCGATGCTGACGGCCGCCGCCATCAGGGCGATGCAGAACAGGGCTGCCCGGGCGAACACGCCTACTCCCCCGCTGCCGGGCTCCCGTCGGCGCCGATGCCCGGGGGCGGGGCGGCGGCCGGTGGCGCGGGGACGGCGGCGGGACGCGCGGTGCTCTCGCCCGCGGCCAGCAGGCCGACGACATGCGCGAGCGCGGAGTCGGCGATCCGCTGCGCCAACTCCTCGGGGACGTGCCCGCGGGCGCCCGCCAGCGCGGCGTCCCGG
>NZ_JAIZ01000844.1:1856-4454 GCF_000710465.2 Kitasatospora sp. MBT63
TGGAGGTGGTCCCGGGCCCGCCGCTCGAACAGCGGCAGCTCCTTGTCGGCCACCTCCTGCACCACGCTCCGCGCCAGGTCCCGCGCGAGCTGCCGTCGCCGCCCGTACAGCAGCGCCGGGACCACCCGGCCGGCCTCGGCGGACACCACCGGATCCGTCACCACACTCATCCCCCTGCCGTCACCCCGCCCCGGCCGGCCCGGCGGACAACGGCCCGGACGGCTCATGGCAACACAGTCGATTATGAATCAAATGGCTTGATCTGTACGCCACTTGACGAACGATCACCGATAGCGGCCCTGGCTGCACGGACCCGGGCGACGGTGGAGACCCGGACGGGTCCGGGTGGACGGGTGCGGACAGGAGTGGACAGTCCCCGCGTCCGGACGGCCTGGAAAACGGACACCGGCCGCCAGCACTGTGTACCCCATGAACGGTGCACCGGCCCCGCAGCAGCAGCCGCAGCACCTGAACACCGCCCGGCCCCCCACCGGCCGGGCACACGACCAAGGACACCCCGACATGAAGCACAGCCTGACCGCCGTCGCCCTCGTGGCGCTCGCCGCCGCCGCCGTCGTACCGGCACTCGCCGACGGCTCGGACTCCGGCCACCGGCCCCCCGCGGCCATCGACTGGCACGCCTGCACCGACGCCGACTTCCAGCAGATGCAGTGCGGATCGATCCGCGTGCCGGTGGACTGGGCGCACCCCGGAGGTGACACCCTCACCCTCGCCCTGGTCCGCCGCCCCGCCGACGACCGGGCGCACCGCGCGGGCACCCTGCTGCTCAACGACGGCGCCGGCGGCTCGTCGATCGAGCAGCTGCGGCTGGCGATGCACATCGGACTGCCGAAGTTCGCCGGGGACATGACGCAGAAGTTCGACCTGGTCGCGGTGGACCCGCGCGGCGTCGGGCACAGCACGCCGATCCTGTGCGACGGACCGCTCAAGCCCGCCGGGGTCAGCCACTTCCCCAAGGACCAGGCCGCGTTCGACGCCCTGGTGTCCAACAACCGGGCCGTCGCCGACGACTGTCTGCGGCGCAACGGCAAGCTCCCCGCGCACGTCGATCTCACCAGCACCGCACGGGACTTCGAGGCGGTGCGGACCGGTCTGGGCGAGCAGCAGCTGAACTGGTACGGGATCCACTACAGCACGCTCCTCGGGCGCACCTACGCCAACCTGTACCCGGGCCGGCTGCGCAGCATGGTCCTCGACACCGCACTGGACGACACCGCCTCACCGGTGCAGCGGATCACCGCGGAGGCCACCACCGCAGAGGCGGCCTTCGACCGCTTCGCGGCCTGGTGCGCCGCGTCGAACGACTGCGCGCTGCACGGCAAGGACGCCGCGGCCGAGTACGACGCGCTGGTCGCCCGGGCCGACCGTACGCCTGTCCCGACCGGGAGCGCGGCCCACCAGCCGTTGACCGGCGAGGACATCCGTGAGGCCACCCAGGACTTCCTGACCCTGTCGGGCCTCGCCTGGCCGGAGCTGGCGAAGGCGATCGTGGCGGCCCAGGGCGGCAACGCCGGCGCCTTCACGCACGACCCGGACGACACCCTGGACCCGGCCCAGGTCCAGGTCCAGGTCCCTGCCTGTCTGGACACCCCGCGCCCGGTGAACAGCTTCGCCGAGCTCGCCAGGCTCCAGCAGGACCTCGCCAAGGTGTCGCCGCACCTCGGTGGCGCCGTGCGCCTCTACAAGGCCGTGACCGGCTGCCTCGGCTGGCCGACCGCGGCCACGCCGGTCGGAGCGGGCGCCCCGGTCAAGGGCGCGCCGCCCGCGCTGGTCGTGCAGTCCACCCACCAGGCCCTGGCGCCGTTCCAGTCGGGTGCGGCAATGGCCGCGCAGCTTCCCGGCAGCGTCGTGCTCGGCCGGGAGGGTGACGACTACAGCATGTTCCTGCTGTCCCCGTGCGTCCAGGCCGCCACCAACCGCTATCTGACCACCCTCGCGCTGCCTTCCGCCGGCACCGTCTGCACCGACTGATCACCCCCTGAGCCATCCTCCCGGGCCGGCCGCGGAATCCCCCGCCGCGGCCGGCCACCACCGGGCCCGCCCTGTCCCTCCGGCAGGGCGGGCCCGGTGTGTCTCCGGGGGCCGAGCGGTCCGGGAGAAGCGGCCGCCGTGGCCCGCGCCTACCGTGGGATCACCGGCGGGGCCCGCGCGGGCGCCGCGGCACCACCCCGACACGCAGGAGGACCCACGTCATGAGCAGCGGCATCACCGTGATCATCTACCACGTCGAGGACCTGGCCCGGGCCAAGGAGCTGTTCGGCACCTACCTCGGCGTCGGGCCGACGACGGACACGCCGTACTACGTCGGCTACGAGCTCGAGGGCCAGCAGATCGGTCTCGTCCCCGACGGCCGCACCAACAGCTCGGGGCCGGTCTGCTTCCGCGACGTGCCCGACATCGCGGCGGCGCACCAGGCGCTGCTCGCCGCCGGTGCCGAGGTGCACGAGGAGCCGCACGACGTCGGCGGCGGCCTGCTGGTCGCCTCCGTCAAGGACAGCGACGGCAACGTCATCGGGCTCCGTCAGCAGCCGTGACGCGGGGGCAGGTCGCGGGCGGGGCGGGGCGCGGGGGGGGCCG
>NZ_JAIZ01000844.1:4548-6603 GCF_000710465.2 Kitasatospora sp. MBT63
CGCGACCCGGCGGTTACTCCGGGGTGGTGGCGGTGATCACCGCGAAGGTGCCGCCCTGCGGGTCGGCGAGGACGGCCATCCGGCCGGCCGGCATGTCGAACGCCGGGGCCATGACGCTGCCGCCGGCCCGGACCGCGGCGTCCTGGACGCTGTCGACGTCGTCGACGCTGAAGTACGGCAGCCAGTGCGGCGGGACCCCGGGCGGCAGCGCGGAGAGGTCCATCATCCCGGCGACCGCGCGCCCGGCCACCTGGAACTGGGTGTAGCCCTCGGCGCCGGGCATCTCGGACGGGGCCGTGCTGATCGGCAGCACGGCCGAGTAGAACGCGGCGGCGGCGCCGGTGTCGCCGGTGCTCAGTTCGTTCCAGCTCAGGGCGCCGTGCTCGTTGACGATGCCGGCCCCGTCGAAGGTGCCGGCATGCCAGAGGCCGACGACGGCGCCGGTCGGGTCGGTGATCACGGCCATCCGCCCGAGGGCCATGACGTCCATCGGGCCCATCATCACGCTGCCGCCCGCGTCGGTGGCCGTCTTGAGGGTGGCGTCGATGCTGTCGGTGGTCAGGTAGGTGGTCCACACGGTCGGCGGCATCGGGTCGGGGGTGGAGCCGTCGGGGTTGGAGGCGCGCATGATCCCGGCCACCGGCTTGCCCTTGAGGAGGCAGACGGAGTACCCGCCGGTCTCCGGCGGGCCGATCTCACCCTGCCAGCCGAAGAGGTCGCAGTAGAAGTCGAGGGCGGCCTGCTGGTCGGGGACCATCAGGTCGATCCAGCAGGGGGTGCCGGGCTTGTAGGGGCCGTTCATGTCGGGCACGGGTTCCTCCGGGTGCGCTCGGTCCGCGGGGTGGCCGGGGACTCGCCGGGCATACCCGCCCTCACCGGCCCGAACCGGGCCGAACGGGTGAACGACACCGGACGGAGCAGCCTGGCGGGACGTCACGGCCGGCAACTCGTGCGGCAAGCGGACCCGGAGCCGTTCGGACACCGCAGGAGATCTTGCGGTGACGGACCCCGGAAGTGGCACCCTGTCAGCAGCGGGCGCCGAAGATCTTCCTGTACCGGGCGGCGGGCACGGTCCGTCGTCGGCTGCACGGCCGGGGCGGTTCAGTCCGGTGCGGTGTGCCGGAGGATCGCGGGGACGGTCACCGCCCAGTCCGCCCGCTCGACCCCGTGGCCGGCGTCCGCGAGGACCAGCAGCCGGGCCCCGGGGATCTGTTCCGCGAGCGCCTCGCCGTGGGCGGGCGGGAACATCGGGTCCGCCGAGCCGTGGATCACCAGGGTGGGCGCGGTGATCGAGGACAGCGGCGCCGACAAAGGTGGGCCGTCGGTCAGCACGTCGTGGTTGCGGGCCGCGGTGAAGTCGATGGCGCGCTCGATGTCGCGCCGGACCAGCCTGCGGGCGGCCGCCTCGTCGAACGGGCGCCGGCCGCCCGCGAGCATCCGCGCGTACGCGACCTGGTGGTCGGTCACCGAGCCGGCGTCCGCCGGGTCGGCGGGCACGGTCGCGGCGAAGCGCAGGAACTCCTCGGTCGGTGCGGGCAGGTCGCGGTCCCCGGGCACGGCGGCGGACGTGCTGATCAGGACCAGGGAGCGGACGCGGGCGGCGGCGTCACCGAGCGCGAGCCGCTGGGCGAGGGCGCCGCCGGCCGAGACGCCGACCAGGTGGGCGGCCGGGATCCGCAGGCCGTCCAGCACCCGGACGGCGTCCTCGGCCAGATCGGCGCCGGTGTAGCCGGGGCGGCCCGGTCCGTGGCGACCCGGTCCGCGGGTGGCCGACCGGCCGGTGTCGCGGTGGTCGTAGCGGATCACCCGGCGCCCGCCGTCGGCGAGCAGCCGGCAGAAGTCCTCCTCCCACCACAGCATCGAGGCCCCGAGGCCCATGATCAGCAGGATGGGCGGGTCCCCGGGGTCCCCGAAGGACTCGGTGCACAGCTCGATGCCGTCGACCTCGACGGTGTGCTCGGCCATGGCTGTCTCCTCCTCCGGGGTGTCTCCGGTCCCATCGTGCCGGGCCGGGCCCGGATTCGGGTGCTGCCGGGCGGGCGGCGGGGCGGGCGG
>NZ_JAIZ01000845.1:0-3385 GCF_000710465.2 Kitasatospora sp. MBT63
GGCCGGCGCCCGCGCCCTCGCCCCGCTCGCCCCGTACGTGCCGCGCGACCGGGACGCCGCCCCGGTGGCCACCACCCTGCGCACCCCGCCGGCCCTGAACGCGGCCGAGCTGACCGCCGCCGCACTGCGCGCCGACCCCACCGTCCCGCTCCAGCCCGGCGGCGGCCCGCTCGCCGCCACCATGCTCCGGGTCAACCACTACGGCCCGGCCGCCACCCCGGACACCGTCCTGGCCACCCTCGCGGCCCTGGCCACGGCCCTCGGCACGGACCCCGCCGCGGCCTTGGACGCCGCCGGGGAGGCATGGGAGGCGACCGTAGCGCGACCCTGAGGATTCACGGAGCTACTTGGCGTGGTCGCGGTCGACACCCCCGTGGGGGCCGGGGACAACAGCCGGCTCCGGCGCTACCGGATCGAGGATCCGTACCTGCGGTTCTGGTTCCGGTTCGTCGAGCAGCAGGTGCCCCAGATCTCCCGTGGCCGCTCGGACATCGCCGTCGACGCCTTCCGCCGGGACTGGACCACCTGGCGCGGCAAGGCGATCGAACCCCTGGTCCACGAGGCGGTCCGCCGACTCGCCCCCGGCCTCCCGGTGCTCGAAGGCGCCGATGACATCGGCAGCTGGTGGACCAGGGACAACGCCCACGAGTACGACCTGGTGGCACGCAGCGCCCGGGCCCGCCGCACCACCGCCCTCGGCACCGTCAAGTGGCGCGAGCGCAAGCCGGTCACACCCGGCGAGCTGCACGAGCTCGCGCTGGCACGGACCGTGGTCCCCGACGCGGCCGACGCACGGCTGGTCACCGTCTGCCCGGCCGGCCTGCACTCCGGGGTCACCCCCGACCTCCACCTCGGCCCGGCCGACCTGCTCGCCGCCTGGCGCGCCTGACCGACCCGCCGGGGTCTACAGCCCAATGCGGGCGGACCGCCGGTCAGCGTGGCTGCTCCGCCAGCGACCGCAGCTGCCGGGCGCCGTCGGCCGGTCCGTGCCCGTCGGGGGCGCGGACGCCGCCGATCTCCGCATAGGACGCCGTCATCCCCTCGTCGTACCAGAGACAGGACCCGACCGGGCCGGTCGGGCCGCCCTCCTCGCCGCAGACCATCGCACCGCCGAGCGGGCCCGGGTCCACCGGGAGCACCCCGTCGTACACCCACGGGTTCCGCGCCAGCCGGGTGTCGAGCGCCGCTCGGGGATCGGGGAAGCGCTGCACGTGGCCGAGCACCGCCACGACCCGGCCGGGCGTGCCGGGATCCGCGTACACCGCGGCGAAGTCGCCGGGCCCGGCCGGCTCACCGAGCGCCGCCAACAGGCGGTCGGCCTCCTCGCGTGGAGCGAGCGGCAGCCCGTGGAAGGTGGGCGGCGGCTCGAACCGGTAGCGGGACGGCCCCTGCCGGTCCCCCGCGCACACCACCGCCACCACGGCGACGCCGAGCGCCACGGCCACCCCGGTCCAGGCCCAGCGCCGGCCGGAGCGCGGTCGGACCGGCAACTCCGGCATCGGGTAGGGCGGTTCCTTGAGTACGTCCGACATCGCTTCTCCCCCTCGGCGCGGTCACCGCACACCATCCCACCAGGCCGGGAGGGCACCGTCCGGGCCGGCGGCCCGGAATGCAGCGAATCACCCGCAATGGCGCGGCCGGATCGTTACCGCTCCCAGCGGCCGCTGTTCGCCTGCCGGACATCTGCCGGACCCGCCGGCATCACCGTGCTTCGGCAGGGTCGAGGTGCAGGAAAGTTGTATGTACAACTGACCCACCGTGAGGAGTCGAGAGACGTGACCCTGTCCCCGTACTGGCTGCGCGACAACTGCCCGTGCACCGGGTGCCGCGACCCGCGCAACGGGCAGAAGCTGTTCCAGATCGGCGAGTTGCCCGACCACCTGAGCTGCACCGAGCAGGTGGAGCAGGACGGGGTGCTGCACGTGGTCTGGTCGGACGGCCACCGCTCCTCGTACCCTCTCGGCTGGCTGGCCGAGCAGGGCGAGGGCGACGGGCGGACCGAGCAGGGCAAGCGGCTGTGGGAGGCGGCGGAGTTCGGGCGCGGCATCCCGGAGGCGGACTGGGCGGCCTACCTCGCGGACCCGGCGGAGCGCGCCGCCGTGCTCGGCGCGGTCCGGCACCTGGGCTTCGCGGTGCTGCGCGGGGTGCCGGGCGAGGAGCGCCAGGTGCTGGCGGTGGCCCGCAGCTTCGGCTACGTCCGGGAGACCAACTACGGCGAGCTGTTCGACGTGCGGATCGAGCCCGACCCCAACAACCTGGCCTTCACCAGCGCCGCCATCGCACCGCACACCGACAACCCCTACCGCGACCCGGTGCCCACCCTCCAGCTGCTGCACTGCCTGCGCAACGACGCCACCGGCGGCGACTCCGGGCTGGTGGACGGCTTCCGCGCGGCCGACCTGCTGCGCACCGAGCACCCGGAGGACTTCGCGACGCTCACCGCCACCCCGGTCCCGTTCGTCTTCCGCGACCGGCGCACCGAACTGCTCGCCGAGCGGCCGCTGATCGGGACCGACCCGCTGGGGCGGATCCGCGAGGTGCGTTTCAACAACCGGTCGATCGGCACGCTGCGGCTGCCGCCCGCCGAGCTGGACGCCTTCTACGCCGCCTACCGCCGGTTCGCCGCGATCACGCTGCGGCCCGAGCTCCAGCTGACCTTCCGGCTCGGCCACGGCGACTGCCTGGTCTTCGACAACACCCGGCTGCTGCACGCCCGGACCGCCTTCGAGCAGGACGGCCACCGCCACCTCCAGGGCTGCTACGCCGACCTGGACTCGCTCGCCAGCACCCTCGCAGTGCTGCACCGGCAGACCGCCGCACTGGACACCCTTGAGCAGCTGTTCGAGGGCGAGGGTGCGGCCGAGTACCTCGGCGAGGAGGTCACCATGGCGCAGCACATGCTGCAGGCCGGTGCGCTGGCCGAGGCCGCCGGGGCGCCCGCGCACCTGGTCGCGGCCGCGCTGCTGCACGACGTCGGCCACTTCGACGGCACCGGCCTGGAGCTGATGCAGGGCCGGGACAACCGGCACAGCCACACCGGCGCCGAGTGGCTGGGCCGCTGGTTCGGCCCCGAGGTGACCGAGCCGGTCCGGCTGCACGTGGCGGCCAAGCGCTACCTGTGCGCGGTCGAGCCCGGCTACCGGGAGCGGCTGTCGGAGGCCTCCGAGTACACCCTCCAGGTGCAGGGCGGCCCGATGGACGAGGCGCAGGCGGCCCGGTTCGCGGCGCTGCCCGGCGCCGAGGACGCGGTGGCCGTCCGCCGCTGGGACGAGCAGGCGAAGGAGGCCGATGCGCCGACCCCGCCGTTCGCCCACTTCCGGCCGCTGCTGGCCGAGTTGATGCGCTGACCCCGCCGGGCGACCGGCCGCGCCGCCCGCGCGGCCGG
>NZ_JAIZ01000845.1:3464-12486 GCF_000710465.2 Kitasatospora sp. MBT63
CGCCCGGAACGGTCCCCCGGCGGCGGCCCGCGTGCCATCCTGGACGCGCGGACATCCACCACAGCTGCCGGGGGAGCGCGGATGACGGGGACCGGACGGCGGAGCGGGCCCGGGGGGCCGGTGTGACCGCCTTCGACGCGGGCTTCCTGGTGGCGGTGAACGCCTTCCTGCTCGCCAACTACGTGGCGGTCCGGATGTGGCCGTCCGGGCTGCGGGCCACCGTGGCGTACCTGCTGCTGCTGAACGTCGCGGTGCTCTGGCTGGTGCACGACGTCGGCTCGGGCTGGGGCCTGCCGGTCACGGCGGCGGTGTCGCTGGTGGCGGCGGTCCTCGCCCTGCGGTCCTCGGTGCGGGAGATGACGGCCCGGATCGCCGTGATCGACGGGCCCGGGTTCGACCGGCTGATCACCGCGGTCGCGGCGGCCGAGGGCCCGCAGGTGCTCGGCCTGTGCGTGGTGCCGACCGGTGCGCTGATGGTCATCGCGATGCCCGACGCCCAGCACCCGGAGGGCCGCAGGTTCGTGCTGCCGCCGGGCGCGGACTGCCACTTCTGCCGGGTGGAGGAGAAGCTCCGGCTGCTGCTCGGCGACGGGAGCGTGCTCGTCACCGAGTACCGCGGGCACCTTCGGGCGGGGCGCAGCCGGCACGCGCTGGTCAGGCGGGCGTCGGCGGCCGAGCCGTGGACCGGGCGGCTGCGCGACCGCGTCCTGTACCGGGCCCCGGCGCCCGGCCGGCGACCGCCCTGCGCAGTGCACGACGCGATCGTGGGGGCCGGTTAGCCGCGACCCCCGGGGGGCGGGCCGGGCCGGCCCGCCCCCGGCGGGGTCACTTCTTGCGGGCGACCGCGCCCCAGTAGTAGGCGGCGGTCGGGTCGGCCGGGGGCTCGCCGTCGGGGCGCCAGGCCATCACCGGGGAGACGCCCGGCTCCAGCAGTTCCCAGCCGTCGAAGAACCGGGTGACCTCCTCGCGGGTGCGCGGCACCAGGGTCATGCCGCCCTGCTGGGCCGCGGCGGCGACGGTGGCCACCGTCTCGGGGTCGAAGTCCTGGGTCGGGTGGGTGAGCGCGATGCAGCTGCCGGACGGGAGGGCGTCGCGCAGTTCGGCGACCTTGCCCCACGGGTCGTCCTGGTCGGCGACCAGCATCAGGACTGCGATCAGCAGCAGGCCGACCGGCTCGTCGAGGTCGAGGGTGCCGGTCAGTTCGGGGTCGGCCAGCAGTTCGGCGGGCTTGCGCAGGTCGGCGTGGATGTAGGTGGTGCGGCTGCCGGGGGCGGAGGACATCAGCGCGCGGGCGTGGGCCAGCACGATCGGGTCGTTGTCGACGTACACCACCCGGGTGCCGGGGCTGACGGCCTCGGCGATGTCGTGGGTGTTGGGGGAGGTGGGGATGCCGGTGCCCAGGTCGAGGAACTGGCGCAGGCCGAGTTCCTGGGCCAGGTAGCGGACGGCGCGGCCCTGGAAGGCGCGGTTCTCCTTGGCCATCTCCCGGATGCTGGGGATGGCCTGCTCGAACGCCTGGCCCATGGCCCGGTCGGGGGCGAAGTTGGTCTTGCCGCCCAGCCAGTAGTCGTAGACCCGGGCGGAGTGCGGTGCGGTGGTGTCGACGCCGAGGCGCTCCCACTCACCCTGGTCCCGCCCGCCGTCGGCGTGTTCCTGACTGGACGTCATCGTCGCATCCCCTCAAGGCAGATCATCACACTGGCCGCAGCAGCCTAGCGGTAACCCCTCGGAAGTCCGGGGCGTCCGGCCGAACGCCCCGCGCGTCGCACGCTCCGTCAGTCGCTCTCCCGGGCGTGCCGCGAGAGCGCGGAGGAGGCCAGCGAGTTGTGGATGCTGAAGGCCACCGTGCCCGGCAGGTAACGGTCCTGGGACCACTCGACGGGGGTGCCGGTGGGGTCGGTGGTCCGCCGCTTCTCGCGCAGCAGCGGGCTGCCGCGGCGGCAGCCGAGCAGCCGGGCGTCGTCGGCGTTGGCCGCGACCACGTCGATGGTGTGGTCGGCGTCGGTGAACAGGATGCCGTGCTCGCGCAGCGGCTCGGTGTGCGAGACCACGTCGGCGGGCAGCTCGGCCACCACCTCGCCGACCCGGGGCGGGTAGACGGTGCGCTCGACCATCACCGGGATGCCGGAAAGGGTGCGCAGCCGCAGGGTCACGTACACCTCGGTGCCGGGCTCCAGGCGCAGGTGCTCGCGCTCGGCGGCGTCCGCGGGCCGGCGGATCAGCGACTCCAGGCGGCCGCCGGGCTCCTCCCCCATCGAGCGGGCCCAGTGGGTGAAGCTGAGCAGCTCCGAGAAGCTCTGTACCCGGGCGGTGCCGAGCACCACCCGGCGGGTACCGCGACGCGACGTGACCAGGCCGTCGGCCCGCAGCATCGCCAGCGCCTGGCGGACGGTGCCGCGGGAGACCCCGTACTGCTCGGCCAGCGCGCCCTCGGCCGGGAGCCGGCCGGCCTCCCCGAAGCTGCCGGAGGTGATCGCTTCCCGCAGGTCGGCGGCCACCTTGCGGTAGAGCGAGCCGGCGGCGCGGTCCTGGTCGAGTGCCATGTCGGTCAAGGTCCCTCCTCGGGCGCTGGCCCGGGCATTGGTGTCGCGCGGGACGCCACCGACTGTAGCCGCTGCGGATCTCCGTGGACGGACGGGATTCGACCGTTCCGGCAGCCGCCCCCTGTTCTGGGCCATCCGTTCACCTTCCCGTCACCGGGCTCGGGCGTACTTACCCCCGTCAGCACAAGTTGGCCAGCCAACTTGGCCCAGCGTCAGCTGACCCCCTGATTCGAAACTCCCCGCCTGTACACCTCATTCAGGAGAACCACCAGTGACCGTGCACCGCCCTCGTGCCGCCGCCCTCGCGGCCGTACTGACCGCCGCCGCACTCTCCCTCTCCGCCTGTGGCTCGGCGGGGACGTCCGCCAAGTCCGGTGACACGGCCGCCGGTGCGAAGAAGGAGGCCAAGGACGCCACGTCGGCCGCCGACTTCGGCGGCATGGACGCCCTGGTCGCCGCCGCCAAGAAGGAGGGCAAGCTGCACGTCATCACGCTGCCCAAGGACTGGGCGAACTACGGCAAGATCATGGACTCGTTCAAGGCCAAGTACGGCATCGAGATCGAGGACGAGAACCCGGACGGCTCCAGCCAGGACGAGATCAACGCGATCACCTCCCGCAAGGGCCAGGACCGCGCCCCCGACGTCGTCGACCTGGGCAGCGCCTTCGCGGTCTCGGCCGCCAAGGACGGCCTGCTCGCCCCCTACAAGGTGGCCAACTTCGACAAGGTGCCGGACACCATGAAGGAGGCCACCGGCCTCACCGTCAACGACTACGGCGGCTACATCTCGATCGGCTGCGACGCCAAGGCCATCCCGGTCTGCCCGAAGACCTTCGCGGACCTGCTGAAGCCGGAGTACAAGGGCAAGGTCGCGCTGAACGGCAACCCGACCAAGTCGGGCTCGGCCTTCGGCGGCGTCTACGCGGCGGCGCTCGCCAACGGCGGCTCGCTGGACAACATCCAGCCCGGCATCGACTTCTTCGCCAAGCTGAAGCAGAGCGGCAACTTCGTGCCGGTCGAGTCGACCCCGGCCACCGTCGAGAAGGGCGAGACCCCGATCTCGATCGACTGGTCCTACCTGAACGCCGGCTACACCGACGAGTTCAAGGGCAAGGGCATCGACTGGCAGGTCGCCGTCCCGTCCGACGGCTCCTACGCCCAGTACTACAACCAGGCGATCAACAAGACCGCCCCGCACCCGGCCGCCGCGCGCCTGTGGCAGGAGTACCTGTTCAGCGCCGAGGGCCAGAACCTCTTCCTCGGCGGCTACGCCACCCCGGCCCTCTTCGACACCCTGAAGAAGGACGGCACCCTCGACGCCACCGCCGCCGCCAAGCTGCCGGCCGTCGAGAAGCCCTTCACCACCTTCCCGACCCAGGACCAGATCACGGCCGCGAAGAAGGTCGTGACCGAGAACTGGACCAAGGCGATCGCGGGCTGATCACAGACATGACCACGGCTCCCACCCCGGTGCCGACCCCGGCCGCCACTGAGAAGCTCAGTGGCGGCCACGGGGTGTCCGGCACCGCTACCCCCGCCCCCGGCTCCCACGCCAAGCGCCGCGCCCCGCGCGGCGGCTCGTGGCTGGCCACCCTGCCCCTGTTCGTGTTCTTCGCGATCGCCTTCGGCCTGCCCGCCGTCGCCATCGCGATCGGCGCCTTCACCGTCTCCAACGACGCGGAGACCGGCGCCGGCACCTTCACCACCGCCAACCTCTCCGACTCGGTCTCCGGCGCCTACTGGACCGCCCTGGTCAGCAGCGTCAAGCTGTCCGCGATCACCGCGCTGATCGGCACCCTGGTCGGGCTGCCGATCGCGCAGGCCGTGGTGACCAGCCGGTTCCGGATGCTGCGCGAGGCGGTCCTGACCGCCTCCGGCGTGCTCGCCAACTTCGGCGGCCTGCCGCTCGCGTTCGCCTTCGTGGCGACCCTCGGCAACGCCGGCGAGCTCACCAAGCTGTTCCACCTCACCGACCACGGCTGGACGCTGTACAGCTTCACCGGCCTGACCGTCGCCTACCTGTACTTCCTGATCCCGCTGATGGTGCTCACCATCACCCCCGCCCTGGACGGCCTGCGGGTCCAGTGGCGCGAGGCGGCCCAGAACAACCGGGCCACCTCCCTGCAGTACTGGCGGCACGTCGCCCTGCCGATCCTGCTGCCCTCGCTGCTCGGCGGCTTCGTGCTGCTGTTCGGCAGCGCGTTCGCGGCGTACGCGACCGCCGCCGCGATGGTCGGCGCCACCGTGCCGCTGATCAGCCGCCAGATCGCGGACGCACTGTCCGGCAACGTCCTGGTCGGGCAGGGCAACCTCGCGCTCGCCCTCAGCCTCGACATGATCATCGTCGCCGTCCTGGTGATGGCGGTCTACCTTCCCCTCCAGCGTCGGAGCGCACGATGGCTCAGCTGACCTCCCGCTCCCCGCTGGCCCGGTTCCAGCCCGGCCGCGCGCTCGTGCTGCTGGTGGCCGCGCTGTACTTCCTGGTCCCGATGGGCGCCTCGATCTGGTTCTCCATCAGCGACAACAACGGCATCGGCTTCCAGGCCTACACCGGCCTGCTCGGCGCCGAGGGCTTCACCGACAGCCTCTGGCTGACCCTGAAGCTGGCGCTGGCCACCGTGCTGGTGCTCCTGCTGCTGCTGGTGCCCGCGATGATCGCCGCCCGGCTCGGCTCGCCCCGGCTGCGCACCGCCCTGGAGATCCTCTGCACCCTGCCGCTGGTGGTGCCCCCGGTGGCGCTCACCGCCGGCATGATCGGCGTGCTGCGCTGGGGCCCGGACTACCTGATGGACACGCCGTTCTTCCAGACCTTCGTGTTCATCCAGCAGCCCGAGTTCCCGATCGTCCTGGTCCTCGCGTACGTGCTGATGGCCCTGCCGCTCGCCTACCGCGCGCTGGACGCCGGACTGCGCTCGGTGGACGTCCGCACCCTGGTCGAGGCGGCCCGCAACTGCGGCGCCAGCTGGCCCCGCTCGGTCTTCACGGTGATCCTGCCGAACCTGCGCGGCGCGCTGCTGAACGCCGGCTTCCTGACCCTCGCCCTGGTGCTCGGCGAGTTCACCGCCGCCTCCATCCTCGGCTACCAGCCCTTCCCGGTCTGGATCTACGCGGTCGGCAACAGCCAGGGCCAGATGTCCGTCGCCGTCTCGGTGCTCAGCCTGCTGATCACCTGGGTCCTGCTGCTCCTGCTGGCCGCCGCCGGCCGCGAGCGCCGCCACAAGCCCGCCCACTCCTGAACCACCAGCGGAGAAACCCCCATGACCACGGTTACCGCCCCCGTTGCCGACGTGCAGCCCGCACCCGGCAGCGCGACCGTCGAATTCCGTTCGCTGCGCCGCTCGTTCGGCGCCACCACCGCGCTGGACGGCCTCAACCTGACCGTCCACCCCGGTGAGCTGCTCGCCCTGCTCGGCCCGTCCGGCTGCGGCAAGACCACCGCGCTGCGGATCCTGGCCGGCTTCGAGCAGCACGACTCCGGCCAGGTCCTGGTCGACGGCGAGGACATCACCAGGATCCCGGCGCACCGCCGCGACGCGGGCATGGTCTTCCAGTCGTACAGCCTCTTCCCGCACCTGACCGCCGCCGACAACGTCGCCTTCGGCCTGCGGATGCGCGGCGCCGGCAAGGCCGAGCGCCGCAAGCGCGCCAAGGAGCTGCTGGAGCTGGTCGGCCTGCCGCAGCACGCCGACCGCTACCCGCACCAGATGTCCGGCGGCCAGCAGCAGCGCATCGCGCTCGCCCGCGCCCTGGCCCTGCAGCCGCGGGTGCTGCTGCTCGACGAGCCGCTGTCCGCGCTCGACGCCAAGGTCCGGCTCAACCTGCGCGAGGAGATCCGCCGCCTCCAGCAGGAACTCGCCATCACCACCCTGTTCGTGACCCACGACCAGGAGGAGGCGCTGTCGATGGCCGACCGGGTCGCCGTCCTGCGGGCCGGCCGCCTGGAGCAGTGCGCCACCCCGTCCGAGCTGTACGCGCGCCCGGCCACCGCCTTCGTCGCCGAGTTCGTCGGCACCATGAGCCGGATCCCGGCCGTCCGGGCCGGCGACGGCGTCGAGGTGCTCGGCCGCCGCCACCCGGTGGACGGCACGGTGCCCGCCGACGGTCAGCTGGACGTCCTGGTGCGCCCGGAGAACGTCACCCTGGTCCCCGCCCTGCACGGCCGCGCCCAGGTGGTCGGCGCGTCCTTCCTGGGCGCGGTCACCCGGCTCACCGTCCGGCTGGCCGACGGCACCGAGGTCAAGGCGGACCTCGCGACCGAGCTCGCCGCCGGCCTGCCGGTAGGCTCCACCGCCGACATCGCCCTGCCGGACCGTCCGGTGCTGGTCGACCGACGCGCCTCCTGATCACCCGATCTCCACCGAAGGTACCGCCATGCCTGCCCGTTCCCATCCCAGCCCCGCCGCCGTCCTGTTCGACATGGACGGCACCCTGGTCGACACCGAACACCTCTGGTGGCAGTGCGCCGCTGAGCTGGCCACCGAACTCGGCCTCACCCTCACCGAGCGCGACCTGCCGGAGGTGCTCGGCCGCGCCGTCGAGCACACCGCCGCCCACCTGCACCGGGCCAGCGGCACCGACCGCGCCGAACAGGAGCTGGTCCAGCTGCTGGACGAGTCCTTCACCGGCAAGGTCGCCGCCCAGGTGACGCCCCGGCCCGGCGCGCTCGACCTGCTGGCCGCGCTGCGGGCCGCCGAGGTGCCCACCGCGCTGGTCTCGGCCTCCCCGCGCCGGGTGGTCGACCTGGTGCTGGACAGCCTCGGCCGCCAGTGGTTCACCGTGACCCTGGCCGCCGAGGACACCGAGCGCACCAAGCCCGACCCGGCCCCCTACCTCGCCGCCGCCGAGCGGCTCGGCCTCGACCCGGCCGTCTGCGTCGCCGTCGAGGACACGCCGACCGGGGTGGCCTCCGCGCACGCGGCCGGCTGCGCGGTCCTGGCGGTGCCCTCCACCGTGCCGATCCCCGCGGCCGACCGGGTCACCCTGCTGGAGAGCCTGACCGAGGCGGACCTCGCGCTGCTCGGGCGGCTCGCCGCGCCCCGGCCCGCCTGATGCCGTACCTGCTGCTCGCCCTGGCGATCGCCAGCGAGGTCTGCGCGACCAGTTGCCTCAAGCTGACCGAGGGCTTCACCCGGCTCTGGCCGAGCATCGGGGTCGGTATCGGCTACGCGCTCTCCTTCCTGCTGCTCGGCCGCGCGCTCAAGCACATCCCGGTCTCGGTCGCGTACGCGGTCTGGTCCGGCGCCGGCACCGCCGCGGTGGCCGGCATAGGCGTCGGCGCGTTCGGCGAATCCCTGGGCCGCGCCCAGTGGTTGGGCATCGCGCTGATCATCATCGGGGTGGTCGTGCTCAACCTGCGCGGCGGCCACTGAGCCGCCCCGTGCCCTGACACCCCCTGACGCCCCGGCGGCCCCCGCCGGGGCGTCAGGCATTCCCCGAACTGCCCCTTCTGTTACCGGCCAGGAGTTCCGGCGCCGCCCGACGACCGGTCACATCCCGTTCATCCTCCGTCCGCCGCACCCCGAGTGAATTGGCCCAGTTGTACAGCCAACTCAACTCAGCCGCCCAGGCCCGGCGCGGCGGACAGGACCCCCGTGGCGACAGGATCCTCCCTCGTCCTCTCCTCACCCACCAGTCCCACCGAAGGCGACAAGCTCACCTTCCACTGGACCACCGATGCTCCGGACGCGAAGAACTGGGTGGGCATCTACGACGGCACCCGGCTGCCCGGCACCGGCTCCTCGCTGCTGTGGAAGTACACCCCGGACGCCTCCGGTGACCTCCAGCTCGACACCTCCGCGCTCACCGGCGGCCCCTACACCGCGTACCTGCTGGCCAAGGACGGGTACGGGATCCTCGCCCAGAGCGCGCCCTTCAGCTTCAAGCCCAAGCCCGCCGCGCCCCGCTCGCACGCCGCCGTCGACGCGCTGACCACCACCGCCGTGGCGCCCGCCACCGCGTTCAGCTTCAAGCTGGGCGGGCTGTGGATGCGCCCCTCCGGTACGCCGGTCTTCCGCAAGATCAGCGGTGACTCCTGGCTGTCGGTGGCCGCCGACGGCACGGTGAGCGGCACCTCGCCGAACACCGCGCCGGTCAAGCCCGCCGTGCTGACCGTCGGGGTGAAGGACCCCGCGGGCAACACCGACACCATCACCGTCCAGGTACCGGTCAACACCAAGAAGGTCATCCTCAAGACCGCCAGCTGGAACCTCTGCAAGGCCGGTGCGGGATTCGAGGACGCGCTGGAGAAGCAGCTGCGGGTGATCCTCACCCAGAACCTGGACCTCGTGGCGCTCCAGGAGACCGCCGGCACCGCCGCCACCACCCTGGCCACCGCGCTCGGCTGGTACGTGTACCAGAGCGCGGGGAGCGTCGGCATCGTCAGCCGCTACCCGCTCGGTGAGATCACCGCAGCCACCGCGGAGCTGCCGGCCGCCGGCGTCACCGTGCAGCTGCCGGGCAACCGCAGCATCCGGTTCTGG
>NZ_JAIZ01000845.1:12667-13259 GCF_000710465.2 Kitasatospora sp. MBT63
GCTGGCCGCCCTGCTGAAGGCCGAGCTCGCCGCCCGCAAGGTCGTGGTGCTGGCCGCCGACCTGGCCTCGCCCTCGCACCTGGACTGGACGCCCGCCACCGCCGCCGCGCACAGCGGCGTCACCGCGCTCAACTGGCCGGTCACCGTGGCCCTGCAGAACGCCGGACTGGTCGACGCGTACCGGACGGCGCACCCCGACCCGGCCGCCTCGCCAGGCAACACCTGGTCCGTGACCCGGCGCACCCGCGGCACCAAGGCCGAGCCGCAGGACCGGATCGACCAGATCCACTTCGCCGGCCGGCTGGTCCTGGTCGAGGCGCACACGCTGGCCACCGGCTGGCCGCAGCCCGAGCCCTCGGCCGCCGCCAACGAGTGGCCCTCGGACACCGCCGCCGCCGTCGCCACCTTCACCTTCTGAGAGGCCGACCGATGACCCCCCAGCTCAGCCGCCGCACCTTCGTGTCGGCCACCGCAGCCGCCGGCGCGGCCACCCTGACCGGTCTGGCCGGCGCCACCGAGGCCGAGGCGAAGGCCAAGCCGACGTCCGGCACCGTGGCGGACGTCAAGCACGTGGTGATCCTGATGCAGGAGA
>NZ_JAIZ01000845.1:13269-14842 GCF_000710465.2 Kitasatospora sp. MBT63
CGCGCGGAGCAGACCGACATCGCGGTCCCCTCGGTCGCGGCCACGGTCAGCACCAAGAAGGTGCTGCTGCAACTGCACAACGACGGCCCGACGGAGGTCTCGTTCACCGTCACCCCGAACGACTTCGGCGGCCAGACGCAGACCGTGTGGGTAGGGGCGAACCGGGTGGTGGGCGTGAACTGGCCGCTGGACAACGGCCGCTACGACGTGACCGTCACCGCGGCCACCGGCACCCGCTTCGCACGCCGGTACGCGGGCACCGTGCACTGACCCCGGTCGCGGATCCCGCCACCGGCCCGCCGGTGGCGGGATCCGCGCGCCCGCGTCGGCCAGGAGTTCCCGGTGTTCCCGACCGGCGGCCACGCCCTGTTCATCCCAAGTCCGTTACTCCTAGAGTGAATTGGGTCAGTTGTACAGCCAACTCGACCCAGCCGGACCCGCACCGGTCCGGCGGACAGGACCCCCGTGGCGACAGGATCCTCCCTCGTCCTCTCCTCACCCACCAGTCCCACCGAAGGCGACAAGCTCACCTTCCACTGGACCACCGATGCTCCGGACGCGAAGAACTGGGTGGGCATCTACGACGGCACCCGGCTGCCCGGCACCGGCTCCTCGCTGCTGTGGAAGTACACGCCCGGGGCGTCCGGCGACGTCCAGCTCGACACCTCCGCCCTTACCGGCGGCCCTTACACCGCGTACCTGCTGGCCAAGGACGGGTACGGGATCCTCGCCCAGAGCGCGCCCTTCAGCTTCAAGCCCAAGCCCGCCGCGCCCCGCTCGCACGCCGCCGTCGACGCGCTGACCACCACCCAGGTCGCGCCGGGTGCCGCCGTGAGCGTCAAGCTCGGCGGCCTGTGGATGCGCTCCTCGGGTGCACCGACGTTCCGCAAGATCGCCGGTGACTCCTGGCTGTCGGTGGCCGCCGACGGCACCGTCACCGGCACCGCCCCGAGCAGCGCGCCCGCCGACCCGGCCGTGCTGACCGTCGGGGTGAAGGACGCGGCCGGCAACACGGACACCATCACCGTCCAGCTCTCGGTCCGCGACCCGGCCCAGCCGATCCGGCTGAAGACCGCCGCCTGGAACCTCTGGGACGCCGGCACCCACGCCACCGACGGCCTGGAGAAGCAGCTGCGGGTGATCCTCACCCAGAACCTGGACGTCGTCGCGCTGCAGGAGACCGCCGGCACCGCCGCCACCACCCTGGCCGCGGCGCTCGGCTGGTACGCGTACCAGAGCGCGGGAAGCGTCGGCATCGTCAGCCGCTACCCACTGGCCTCGGTCACCGCCGTCACCACCACGCTGCCCGCCGCGGGCGCCACCGTGCAGCTGCCGGGCAACCGCAGCATCCGGTTCTGGGCCGCGCACCTGGACGAGGCCGACTACGGCCCGTACGCGGTGCAGGACGGCCGCACCGCCGAGGCCACCGTCGCGAGCGAGAGCGCCTCCACCCGCGGCAAGCAGGCCACCGCCCTGGCCACTGCGGTCAAGGCCGACATCGCCGCGGGCAAGGCCGTCGTCCTCGCGGCCGGTCTGGCCTCGCCCTCGCACCTGGACTGGACGCCCGCCACCG
>NZ_JAIZ01000845.1:14946-15270 GCF_000710465.2 Kitasatospora sp. MBT63
GGCCTGGCCGGTCACCGTCGCCCTGCAGAACGCGGGCCTCACCGACGCCTACCGCTCGGCGCACCCCGACCCGGCTGCCTTCCCGGGCAGCACCTGGTCCGTGACCCGGCGCACCCGCGGCACCAAGGCCGAGCCGCAGGACCGGATCGACCAGGTGCAGTTCGCCGGTCCGCTCACCCTGCTGGAGGCCCACACCCTGGTCACCGGCCGTCCCCAGCCGGACCCGAGCACCGCGGCCAACGAATGGCCCTCGGACACCGCCGCCGCCGTCGCCACCTTCACCCTCTGAGAGGCCGACCGATGACCCCCCAGCTCAGCCGCCGC
>NZ_JAIZ01000845.1:15280-16636 GCF_000710465.2 Kitasatospora sp. MBT63
ACCGCTCCTTCGACCACTACTTCGGCACCCTCAACGGCGTCCGCGGCTTCGCCGACAAGCAGGCCCTCCAGTTCCCCGACGGCGGCAACGTCTTCCGCCAACCCGACGCAGGCCGCTCCGACGGCGGCGTCATGCTCCCCTACCGGATGGACACCACCAAGTACAACGCCCAGAACGCCGGCGGCCTCGCCCACGACTGGGCCACCGGCCACCAGGCCATCAACAACGGCGCCATGAACAAATGGATCGCCGCCAAGGGCGAACGCGCCATGGGCTACTTCACCCGCGACGACATCCCCTACCAGTACGCCCTCGCCGACGCCTTCACCCTCTGCGACGCCTACTTCTGCTCCCTCGCCGGACCCACCGACCCCAACCGCCTCTACCTCTGGACCGGCACCAGCGGCCCCGGCCGCGACGGCACCACCGGACCCTGGATCGACAACACCCCCGTCACCGACAACCCCGTCGCCGACTGGACCACCTACGCCGAACGCCTCCAAGCAGCAGGCGTCACCTGGCGCGTCTACCACAACCCCAGCAAGGACGACCGCACCGGCGACTACGACGACAACGCCCTCTCCTACTTCAAACAGTTCCACAACTACCCCACCACCGACCCGCGCTACATCAACGCCATGACCAAGTTCGACCCCACCGCCTTCGACCAGCACTGCAAGGACGGCACCCTCCCCACCGTCTCCTGGCTCGTCGCCCCGTATCTCTTCTCGGAGCACCCGAACGCGGGTCCCGCGTACGGCGCGCACTGGGTGAACATGGCGTTGCAGTCGCTGATGTCCAACGCCGAGGTGTGGAAGCACACGGTGTTCCTGGTGATGTACGACGAGAACGACGGCTACTTCGACCACATGGTCCCGCCCACCCCCGAGGCCGGCACCCCCGAGGAGTTCACCCAGGGCCGCGCCATCGGACTCGGCAACCGCGTCCCCCTCTGGGTCGCCTCCCCCTGGTCCCGCGGCGGCTGGGTCAACTCCCAGGTCTTCGACCACACCTCCGTCCTGCGCTTCCTCGAAGTCGTCACCGGAGTCCAGGAACCCAACATCTCCGCCTGGCGACGCACCGTCTGCGGCGACCTCACCAGCTGCTTCGACTTCACCAAACCCGACTACACCATCCCCACCCTCCCCGACACCACCGCCCTGATGGCCAAGGCCGACGCCAACTCCGGCCTGCCCGCCGTCAAACTCCCCGCCACCGGCACCCAGTCACTCCCACCCCAGGAGACCGGCGACCGCCCCCACCGCCGACTCCCCTACGCCCCCGGCGCCGAGGTGACCGTGGACCGGGCCACCGGCGCCGTCACCTGCACCCTCACCAACACCGGCACCGTCGGCT
>NZ_JAIZ01000845.1:16646-16855 GCF_000710465.2 Kitasatospora sp. MBT63
CGTCACCATCGACCGCACCACCGGTGCCGTCACCTGCACCCTCACCAACACCGGCACCGTCGGCTACCCCTTCACCGTCTACCCCAACATCGTGTTCCCGTTCGCCGGTACGCCGTACACGGTGCCGGCGGGCGGCTCGAAGACGTACACCTGGGACGCCTCGGCGACGGACGGGCGCTACGACTTCACCGTCCACGGCCCCGACGGCT
>NZ_JAIZ01000845.1:16865-26119 GCF_000710465.2 Kitasatospora sp. MBT63
CTACGCCTTCGCCGGCACGCCCTACACCGTCGCCGCCGGCGCCTCGAAGACCTACACCTGGGACGCCAACGCCACCGACGGGCGCTACGACTTCACCGTCCACGGCCCCGACGGCTTCGTCCGCCGCTTCGCCGGCACCGTGGTGTGGGCCGACCAGAGCGACGTCGCCGTCCCGCGCGTGACGGCGACCGTGCAGCCGGGCGGCGTCGCGCTCCAGCTCGTCAACGACGGCGCGACGGCGGTCTCCTTCACCGTCACCCCGAACGACTTCGGCGGCCAGATCCAGACCGTGTGGGCCCCCGCCAACGGCCGGGCCACCGTCACCTGGCCGCTGAACCTCGGCCGCTACGACATCACCGTCACCGCCGCCACCGGCACCCGCTTCGCACGCCGGTACGCGGGCACCGTGCACTGACCCGCCCGGGGCCCGGGGCCGCACCGACACCGGTGCCGGCCCCGGGCCCCCGGCGTTGTCCCAGGGGAGCGCTAGCATCCGCGGCATGGGACTCGCTCGGGCGGTGTGAGGATGGGGACGCGGCCCGCCCCGACGGGGCGGGCGCGGAGCCAGGAGCGGTGGCAGTGGTGCAGGACCCGGTCGAGTGGATGGAGCGGCACTAGGTCGCGGTCTACCTGGCGGCCACGGCCGTCGGGGCCGCGCTCGGCGCGGCGGTGCCGGCGGCAGGTCCCGGCCTGGAGCGCGCGGTCAACCCGGTGCTGGGCGCGCTGCTGTTCGTGACCTTCCTCCAGGTGCCCGCCGCCGAGCTGGTGCGCGCGCTGCGCGACGGACGCTTCCTGTCGGCCGCACTCACCGTGAACTTCCTGGCCGTACCGCTCCTGGTGGCCGCCGTGCTCCCGTTCCTGCCCGACGACCGGGCGGTGCGGCTGGGAGTGCTGCTGGTCCTGCTGTGCCCGTGCGTGGACTACGTGATCGTGTTCAGCGGGCTGGCCGGGGGCGACAACCGCCGGCTGCTGGCGATCACCCCGGTGCTGCTGCTCGTCCAGATGCTGCTGCTACCGCTGTACCTGCTGGTGTTCCTGGGACCGGGGCTGGGCGAGGTGGTCGCCGCGGGCCCGTTCCTGACGGCCTTCGGCTCACTGATCGTGCTGCCGCTGGCGCTGGCCTGGGCCACCCAGGCGTGGGCCGCGCACCGACCGGCGGGCCGGCGCGCGGCCGACGCGGCGGGCGCCGCCATGGTCCCGCTGATGGCCGCCACGCTGCTGACCGTGGTCGCCTCCCAGCTGCCCCGGCTCGGCGGCAGTCTCGGCCGGGTGGCCGCGGTGGTGCCGTGCTACGTGGTGTTCCCGTTCGTCATGGTGTTCGCCGGGCGGGCGGTGGCCCGGCTGCTGCGCCTCGGCGTCCCGGCCGGGCGGGCGGTCGCCTTCAGCGGCGCCACCCGCAACTCGCTGGTGGTCCTGCCGCTCGCGCTCGCCCTTCCGGCCGGGCTGTCGGTGGCGGCGGCCGTGGTGGTCGCCCAGACCCTGGTCGAGGTGGTCGCCATGGTGGTCCTGGTACGGCTGGTCCCCCGGCTCCTGCCCGGCTGAGCCCCGGGCGGGACGGGAGCGGGCCGGTCAGAGGTCGGCGACCACCGCGTAGCGCTCGTCGTCGACCGGGCCGCCCCACAGCTCCGCCCTCCCGGCCAGCGGCTCGACCCGCACCTGCCGGACCAGCGGTCCCACCGCCGCGGCCAGTTGCGCCGAACCCACCCCGCCGTACCAGGGCAGCGCCGCCGCCCCGGCCACGTACGACGGCTCGCCGTCCGGCCCGGACGGGTCCGCCGGCCCGTCCGGCGCGGACTCCCGCCAGCGCCCCTCGACCAGGACCAGCCGGCCGCCCGGGCGGATCCGGTCCACCCAGGTGCGCAGGGCGGCCGCGGGATCGGGCAGGGTCCACACCAGGTGCCGGCACAGCACCAGGTCGAAGCGGTCGGCCCCGGTCGGCGGCGCGGCCGCGTCCCCCACCAGGAAACGGCCCGGCAGGCCCGCGGCCGCCAGCTTGGCGCGGGCCAGGGCGGCCATCCCGGGGGCCAGGTCCACGCCGGTCACCCGGTGTCCGGCGCGGGCCAGCAGCAGGGAGAGCGAGCCGGTGCCGCACCCGATGTCGAGGACGTCGGCGGGGGCGGGCGGCGCCCAGGAGTGGAGCAGCGCGGCCCAGGCGTCCCGGGTCGGCGCGGCGCGAAGGCCGTGGTCGGGTTCCTCGTCGAAGGCGGGCGCGGCCGCGTCCCAGTAGCGGGCGATGGCGGCGGTGACGGCGTCGTACCGGGCTTCGGTCATGGACCGATCCTCGCAGCCGGCGCCGATACCGGTCCGGCACCTGCACCGGTCCGGCGGTGCGTGCGTGCGTGCGTGTGCGTGCGTGTGCGTGGGTGCGTGAGCGCGGGGTCAGTGCAGCGCGGCGCGCAGGGCGGTGACCCGGTCGGCGGCCGCGGTGAACTCGGCCCGGTCCAGGGTGCCCGCGTCGAGGGCGGCGGCGAGGGCGTCGGCGGCCTGCTGGCCCTGGGCGGTGTCGCGGGCCGAGCAGAGCAGCAGGTCCATGCCTGCGGCGGCGGCCGCGACGGAGCGCTGCCCGGTGGTGCCGAAAGGTTTCAGCGCGCCGGCCTCGATCGCGTCGGTGACGGTGACCCCGCGGTAGCCGAGCCGGCCGCGCAGCTCCTGGACGGCGGCGGACGAGAGCCCGGCCGGACGCTGGGGGTCCAGCGCCGGGTACACCGCCCAGGAGAGCATCACCATCTGGACCCCGGCGGTGACCGCGGCCTGGAACGGGACCTCGTCGACGGTCCGCAGCTTGGTCAGCGGGACGGGCAGGGTGACCGGCCCGGCGTCGGTGTCCTGGCCGGCCGGTGCCGAGCCGAGACCGGGGAAGTGCTTGGCGGTGGCCGCCGCTCCGGCCTTCTGCTGGGCTGTGATGAAGGCGGAGCCCAGGGTGGCGACGGTCCGGGGGTTGCTGCTGTAGGAACGCTGCTTGGAGTCGATGAAGTTGCCGGGCGTGTAGTAGACGTCGAGCACGGGGGCGAGGTTGGCGTTCAGGCCGAGACCGGTGAGGTTCTTGCCGGCGCCGGTACCCGCGGTGGCCGCCGCCGCGGACGGGGCGGCGGAGTGGCCGATCTCCTTGGCCGAGGGCACGGGGGCGCCGGGCAGCCGTTTGATCAGCCCGCCCTCCTGGTCGGTCATCAGGAGCAGCGGCTCCTTGACCGGGCTCTGCCGCTGCGCCGCGCGCAGCTGGTCGACCACCGCTTTCAGCTGGGCGGAGCTCGAGACGTTCTCGCCGAAGAACACCACCCCGGCGGCGCGTCCCTCGCGGATGACCCGCAGCAGTGACTCGGGCGGGGTCAGGCCGGGATAGGAGTACACCACGCGCCGCCCGGCCAGCTGATCGGCGCTCAGCTGCGCGGCGGTGGGCGTCGGACTCGGGGTGGGGCTCGCCGGCGGGCTCGGGCTCGGCGTAGGACTCGGGCTCGGGCTCGGGCTCGGGCTCGCGGCGGCGGTCGGCGGTGCGGACGGTGTCGCCGAGGAGCCGGCCGGGGAGGGGCCCGCGGCCGTCCCGGAGGTGGAGGAGCAGGCGGCGAGCAGGAGGACCAGACCGGCGGCCACCACCGGGGCACGCGAGGGCACGGCTGCTCCTTCCGCTACGGACGGACCGCAATCGCTCCCAGGCTAGGTCCTGTCCGGCGGATCCTGTCGGATCGGCGCGCGCCGCGGCCCGTCCGCCCGCGGTCCGCGCCGCGTGCGGTCAGGGGTTGTTCTCGTACCAGCCCAGTGCGTCCCCGGCGTACTCGTCCTCGGGCACCGCGTCGGCCCAGCTCGACGCCAGGTAGAGCAGTGCGGCGGTGATCCCCAGTGCCCACCAGCCCCAGCGGGGTATCCGTTCTCCCATGGCCCGAGCCTACGCCACGGTCGGCGCCCGCACGGCCGGACGGTTCGTCAGATGTCTTTCTTTGCAGTGTCTTTCGGCCGTTCCGCCGGGCCCGGGCGGTCCGGGATCAGGGCCCCGGTGAAGCCGTCGGCGGCCAGCCGCCGGCCGGCCTCGCGCACCCGCGGCGGCACCTCCTGTTCGACGGCGAAGCCGCGGGCCGGGTACTCCAGGACCCGCTGGAGGGTGCCGACCAGCTTCTCGACCACCAGGCGGCCGTCACCGATGCCCCGGACGTAGGTGTCCAGGGCGACCGGCGCGGAGGCGCAGACGGCCTCGGTCCGCGGCCAGCGGCGGCGGCAGGTCGCGTAGGCGCGGCGCTCCATGTACGGCATCGCGATCAGTATCACCGAGCGGGGGTGCACCCCGGCGCCGGTCAGCACCCGGCGGGAGAGGGTGAGGTTCTCGCCGGTGTTGCGGGCGTGCGGCTCCAGCAGGATCGCCGCCGCGGGGACGCCGAGGGCGGCGGCCCGTTCGGCGAAGTGGACGGCCTCGCCGCGGGGCAGCCGATCGGCCCGGGTCCGGTTGACGGCGCCGCTGAACACGACGGTCGGGAAGTACCCGGCCCGGTACAGCTCGGCCGCCCGGACGGGCACGCCGAGGTCGTGGCTGCCGAGCACGATCGCGGCGTCGCAGCGCCGCGGCGGGTGGCCGAGGCGCAGGTACTGCCAGAGCAGCCCGGCATCGCGCCACTGCCGGGGGGTGATCTCCGCTCCCGGGTCGTGTGCCATGGCGCTCCCCGTCCGGCCGGCCTGCGGCCGACGGTCCGCCGGCCCGACCGCAGCTTAGGGGCCGGGCCGGGCGGTGCGGTGCACGCGCGGCGGCCCGGCCGGTACAGGTCGGCACCTGTGCCCGGCCGGGCCGCGATCCTCCCGTGCGGGTCAGCCGGCCAGCAGGCCCGGCAGCTCGGCGATCGAGCCGAGCACGTGGGTGGCGCCGTCGGCGCGCAGGCGCTCCTCGCGGTGGGCGCCGGTGAGGACGCCGGCCACCACCGAGGCGCCGGAGCGGGTGCCGGTCAGCATGTCGTAGCCGGTGTCGCCGGCCACCGCGATCTGCCGCACCGAGTCGGTGCCGGTGCGCAGCAGCGCGGTCAGCACCAGGTCCGGGTACGGGCGGCCGCGGCCGGCCTCGGCCGGGCAGAGCGTCAGGTCGGCGATGTCCTGCCAGCCGAGCGCCTTGAGGATGCGGTCCTGGGTGGAGCGGGAGAAGCCGGTGGTGAGCACCACCGTGCGGCCGGCCGAGCGGAGCTGCTCGATGGCGTCGGCGGCGCCGGGCAGGGCCGCGCAGTGGCCGGCGTCGACCAGGTCGTGGTACGCGGTCTCGAAGGCGAGGTTGGCCTGCTGGGCCTTGGCCTCGTCGCCGAACAGGTGCCGGAAGACCGAGATCTTGGACTCGCCCATGGTGACCCGGACGTGCTCCAGCATGCGGTCGTGCTCGGGGGTGCCGGCGGTGACGCCGAGGTCGGCGGCGGCGGCGTCGAAGGCCCGCTCGACCAGGCCGTCGTCGGCGACGGTGGTGCCGGCCATGTCCAGGACGACCAGGCGGATGTCGTTGCTCATGTTGAACAGCCCTTACAGGTTGGCGAGTTGTGCGGTGGTTTCGGCGATGGCCGGGGAGCAGGTCATCCCGCGCCCGCCGGGGCCGGTGACCAGCCAGACGGCGTCGCCGAGCTGCTCGCGGTGCACCACCCGGGTGGTGTCGGTGCACTGCGCGTACACGCCGGCCCAGCGGCGGCGGATCCTGGGCAGCGGGCGGCCGAGCAGTTCCTCGGCGACGGCGGCGAGGTGCTCGTACGGCTCCTCGACGACGTCGAAGCCGAACGGCTGGTCGTACTCGTGGGTGTCGCCGATGGTGAGGCCGCCGTCCTGGCGCTGGACCATCAGCAGCTGCATCTTGTGCTCGGCGGCGACCGGCGGCTGCGGCTGCGCGGCCTTGAGGGCCTCCAGGGCGGGCCCGGCGAAGGCGGGGTAGTAGCGGAAGCTGTCGCCGTCGGCGACCGAGGTGGTCAGGCTCTCGCCCAGCGGGTCGGTCTGCATCATCTGCAGCCGGACCCGGCGGACCGGCAGCTGCGGGGCGAGTTCGCGGACCAGGCCGCCGAGCCAGGCGCCGGTGCACAGGATCACCAGGTCGCCCTCGTGCAGCTGCCCGTGGTCGTCGCGGACGGCCGAGGAGCCGACCACCTCGCGGACCTCGCGTCCGGGCAGGAAGGTGTACCGGCCGGAGGCCTCCAGCACCGACCGCAGGGCGGGCTGGGCGAGCCGGGGCTCGACGGCCGCGTCCCGCTCGCACCACAGTCCGCCGAGGAAGTCGCCGCGCAGCGCGGGGTTGGCCGCCCGTACCTCGTCGGCGTCGAGCAGCCGGTAGCCGCGCTCGGCGGCGTCGGGGAGCTTCAGCGCCTGTTCGGCGACGGCGAGTTCCTCCTGGCTGCGGACCACGGTGAGGGAGCCGTTGGCCCGGAAGTACAGGCCGGGGACGCGCTCGCCGATCCGCTCCCACAGCTCCCGGGCGCGCAGCGCGGTGGCGAGTTCCTCGCCGCCGGCCCGGCCGCTGACCCAAACCAGGCCGAAGTTGCGCACCGAGGCGCCGCGGGCCTCGGCCTCGCGCTCGATGTGGACCACCTCATGGCCGCGCTCGACGGCCTGCCAGGCGTGCATGGTGCCGAGCACGCCTGCTCCTACCACGATGACTCTCATGCGGACAGGCTCCGGCGCCGAGGTGACGGGAGATCGACCGGCCGGGGTCACCGAGATGAACCGCCTGGCAAAAGTTGTACAGACAACCCGGGCCCACCGGGCGGGCCCGACCGGCGCCGGAGCGAACGGACCAGTGTGCCCGGGCGCCGCCCGCCGGGTCACCGATTCGACCTCACCCGCCATGTCCCGGCCAGTCGGCCGTACCCTGTCAACCAGAGACTGCGGCTCGATCAGTTCGATCAGGGGGACCGAAGTGCACCGGAGCCACCGGCCCGCCCGCGGCCACCGCCCCCAGGCCGGCGCCGCCGCACTGACCCGCGCCTACGACCGCGCGATGAGCGGCGAACCGGGCACCGACGCACCGCCGCAGGACGACCAGCGGCCCGAGATCGGCGACTCCTGGGCCCGGCTGCGCCGCCTCGGCCTCGACCCCGAACTCGGCCGCAACGCCCGCCGGATCGACGCCGCCGAACTGGAGCACCGGCGCCGCGACAACGGCCTCGACCAGGTGCTCCCGGTCCTGCGCGGCTCACTGATCACCCCCGACGCCGGCACCCCGCTGCTGCTCGCCATCACCGACCCCGAGGGCCACGTGCTCTGGCTGGAGGGCAGCCGCCCGCTGCTGCGCAGCGCCGGCACCATCGGCTTCGAACACGGTGCCCGCTGGTCCGAGGACGAGGTCGGCACCAACGGCATCGGCCTGACCGCCCGTACCGGCCGCGCCACCCAGGTCCACTCCGCCGAGCACTACCTGCGCAGCCACCACGCCTGGACCTGCGTGGCCGCGCCGGTCCGCGACCCGCGCACCGGCCGGCTGGCCGGGGTGATCGACCTCAGCGGCCCGGCCCACTCCAGCACCCCGTACCTGCTCCAGCTCACCGTCACCGCCGCCCGGCTGGCCGAGACCGAACTGCGCGCCCGGCACCTGGAGTCGCTGCACCGGCTGCGCACGGTGGCGGCCCCGCTGCTGGCCCGGTTCACCGGACCGGCGCTGGTGGTGGACGGCTCCGGCTGGACCGCCGCCGCCAGCGGCATGCCGGACCTGCCCCGGCTGCAGCCGCCCGCCGACGGCTGGGCCGGCGCCGACCGGCAGCGGCTGCCCGGCCTCGGCGAGTGCGCGGTCGAGCCGCTGGCCGACGGCTGGCTGGTCCGCCCGCTCGCCGGACCGCCCACCGCGCCCGCCGACCAGGCCGAGGGGACCAGGATCCGGCTCGACCTGACCCGGGCCGAGCAGCCGCAGCTGTGGGTCTCCGGCGCCGCCGGCGGCTGGTCGTACGGGCCGAGCCCGCGCCACGCCGAACTGCTGCTGCTGCTCGCCGTCCACCGGGAGGGCCTGAGCGCCGCCCAGCTGGCGCAGGCGCTGTTCGGCGACCGCAGCCGGACCGTCACCGTCCGGGCCGAACTCTCCCGGCTCCGCCGCCACCTGGGCGGCCTGCTGGAGCACCGCCCGTACCGGCTCGCCGGGTCGGCCCTGGTCTCGGTGCGCGCGCCCGCCGAACCCTACGACCTGCTGCCGGGCTCCACCGCCCCGGCCGTCCGGGAGTTGCGGGCCGGCCTGGCCGCGGGCGCCGTCGTGCTGCCGGCCGGCTGAACCGGCCCGGGCGGGGTCAGTTGCCGGCCAGCAGGGCGGCGAGCTGCTCGTCGGTGGGGCCGAGGGCGGCCTCCGCCGCGGCCGAGACACAGGCGTAGGTGCGGTCCAGCCAGGCCTTCACCCGCGGCTTGGACGCCTCCAGCAGCGCGCTGCCGTGCGGGGAGTCCAGCGCGAGGTGCAACGTGGAGCCGTGACAGGGGCAGTAGGCCGGCCAGAGTTTGATGTCGCCCTGGCCGCTGAGCGAGGCCAGTCCGTCGCGCAGCAGCTCACGGGAGAAGACCCAGTCCGCCTCGTCGGGACGTCCCAGGTGGAAGGTGAGCCGCACCTCGAACGGGCGCTCGGCCTCGTAGCGGAACCTGGTGCGCACCTCACCCACCAGATCCTGGTCCAGCGCGATCCGCAGCGTCAGGACCTCCTCCACCACCGGTGGAACGGCGGCGATCCGGCCCGGTTCGCCGCCCGTGGGGGTGGCGGCGAGTGGCTGGTTCGAGGAGGCGGACAGCGGGTCGCGCGGCATAGACGGTCTCTCCGGGGCGGCTGGGTTAGAGGCCAGCGTGCGGTACCGGACGGCGGACGGCAAGAGTTGCAACGGGGTTGCAGTCCCGGCCCGGGCGTCGTTCCGACGCTCCGTCAACTCACGCGCACCACAGGTCACTAGAATGGGCTCAGCGAGCGTAACTGGTGCGCCTCGAGGGCTGGCGGACGGCGTGCTGGCCGCTGATATCCTCAGGGCCCCGCCGCAGCTGCCGGCGCCCGTGCGAGGCGGAGAGGGAGGAGTGACGGTGGTGCTCCGCGAGAGTGGCACGGCCCCGCGGCCGGTCCGCCGGCACGGCCGGCCGAAACCCCTGGGCGGCCGCTTCCGGCTGCCGACACTGAGGTTCTCCGGGGCCGCGATGGCGATGTCGACCGTGGTCGGGATCAGCCTCCTCACCACCTGGCTGCTCAACGAGCAGCAACAGGTCGGCCGCCAGCCCCGGATGTCGGTCGGCGCCAGCCCGCCGGTCCCCAGCCCGGACGCCGCCACCCCGGCACCGGCCCGGGCCGCCGCCGCACCCGGCACCCC
>NZ_JAIZ01000846.1:0-5352 GCF_000710465.2 Kitasatospora sp. MBT63
CCGCCCTCCCCCACCCGGCCGGCCACCTGACCGACGGGCGCGGGGGCATGGCGGGGAGTCAGAGCCAGCACCTGTTCCGGGTGCCGTCCAGGGCGACCTCGGACCGGATTTGGTACGTCCTCGCCACGGAGTCGAAGCGCACGACGACCATGACCGGCCTGCCCTCGACGTCCCTGGAGAAGCAGAACCCGGCCACCTCGGGCGGGACCTGCTCCCCTTCACGGTCCGGCACCCAGCCCAGGGACTCCGCCGTACGCGTGTAGTAGTCGACGATCTCCCGTTCCGGGACCTGGTAGTGGTACTCCGCGCCGGCGTGCGCGTAGCAGCCGTCCTCGTTGCACGTGACCGGCGAGGGCTCCCCGGCGGGCACGGTCCCGGGGTGCGTCCCGGTGAACTCCCTGACCGGGGCGGATCCTGCGAGTTCGGCTCCCGCGGCGCAGCCGTGTCGCGCGATCACCCCCGGGACCACGGCCACGGAGACCCCGACGAGTGCGAGCACCGCCAGCTCCACGTAGAAGCGCTTCGGGATCTTCATACGACGGGACGGCCTTTCGGTCAGGGGGCCCGCACCACGGCGCAGGGGCGGCCCACCCGCTGAGGGCCGGCACGGCACGCGAGGCTGGTGGGGAGGCCGGCAAGCGTAGCGCAGAGCGCCGAACCGGGCGGCGCGTCGGTGTCTGTGCTGGAGCCGGAGCTGCCCGGCCGGGACAACCCGGTTGCCGGGGTGGCGGGTTCAGTGGGCCGCCGGGCCGGTGGCGGGACGGGCGGCCCGGGCCAGCAGGGTGATCTCACCGGCGATGGCCTCCGGGTCCGGTGCGACGGTGATCCGGGCGTCCTACGGGTCAGGCCAGGTCGAGCAGTTGCTCGTGGAAGCCGCCGAAACCGCGCTCCTCGTCGATCAGGTGGATCTCCAGGATCCAGTGGCAGCGCCGGCCGGCCCGGTCCGTGCGGCGCAGCGGGTGGTCGTTGTCCGGGGTGATGTAGGACTCGGCCTTGGCGCCGTCGACGGTCTCGTGCGGGAACTCCCCCACCAGGTGCCCGGCGTGCCAGCCGCCCAGGCCCCAGCCGCGTTCGGCGGCGAGCCGTTCGACCTGTGCGTACAGTCCGCGGCCGGTGATCCGCGGGTCGGCGTGGAAGGCCGCGCGGCCGGCGGTGAAGACGGTCGTGAGGTCGTCGCGCAGGCGGTGCTTGTGGGGGTCGTCGCCGAGTACGAAGGTGCGCCCGAAGTCGGCCTCGTACTCCTCGAAGATCGGGCCGAAGTCGGCGAAGGCGATGTCGTCCTCGCAGATCACCCGGTCCGGCGGGTTCTCCTGGTAGGGGAACAGGGTGTGCGGGCCGGAGCGCACGATGCGCTTGTGCCAGTGCTTGGTGGTGCCGAACATGTCGTTGGCGAGGTCGCGGATCCGGTCGCTGACCTCGCGTTCGCCGGCTCCGGGGGCGACCAGGCCGCGTGCCCGGACCTCGGCGAAGAGCCGTTCGGCCTTGCCCTGGGCGTGGACGAGGCCCAGGGCGCGCAGCTGCTCGTCCATCCGGTCGGGTGTTCCCATGGTGCATTTCCTCTTCCTGATGTGCTGTCACGGGGTCGCGCGAAGCATTCGCGCCCGCGGCGGCCGCCGTCCCGGGTGCGGCCATCTTGCATCCGCAAGGGACAGTTCGTAACAGCCCTGGCAGATACTTGTCATTTCGACCAATGGACTCGCTGATGCAAGGGACGTGAATTGTGCTTCCCGGGGCTCCGCTCAGGCCTCGGCCCCGTCCGCGTTCCCGTTCCCGTTCCCGTTCTCCCAGGACCGGTACGCCGCGACGGCCGCGGGCAGCGTGGCGAAGAGCCGGTCCTCACCGATGGACCGGGTGAGCCCGTAGGCGTCCAGTTCCTCGCGCAGGTCCTGCTTGACCCGTGCCGCCGCGAACACGATGCCGCGCCGGGCCAGCTCCTCCCGCAGCGCTTCCAGCGAGTCCAGCGCCGTGATGTCCACCTCGACGTTGGCCTCGGTGTTGAGCACGAACCAGCGCACCGGTTCCGGCTGTTCGTCGACCACGGCCAGCGCGCGCCGGCGGAAGTCCTCGGCGTTGGCGAAGAAGAGCGGCGAGTCGTACCGGTAGATCAGCAGTCCGGGGACGGTGCGGGCCTGCGGGTAGTCGTCGATGTCGTGCATGCCGGGCACACCGGGCACCAGGCCGAGCACCGCGTCGTGCGGCCGGGCGACCCTGGTGAGCAACTCGGCCACCGACAGCCCCACGGCCACCAGTACGCCGTACAGGATGTCCAGGGCCAGGACGCCGACCAGGCAGCCGAGCCCGAGCAGCAGTTCCCGGCTGCGGAACGAGGCCAGCCGCCGGAAGCCCGCGATGTCGATCATCCGGGTCGCGGCGAAGACCACCAGGCAGCCCAGCACGGCCGAAGGCGTGTGGGCGAGCGCGGGCCCGAGGAACAGCAGTACGCCGACCACGACCGCATCCGCCGCGAGGCCGTAGAGCTGGCTGTGGGCGCCCGCCGACTTGGCGAGGGTGGTGCGGCTGGCGCTGCTGCTGACCGGGAAGCCGTGCAGGACGCCGGTGCCGAGGTTCACCACGCCGAGCGCGAGGAGTTCCTGATCGGGGTCCAGCCGTTCGCCGCTGCTGCGGGACTCGAAGGCGCGCGCGGTCAGGATCACGTCGGTGTAGCCCACCAGCAGCACGCCGATGGCGGGCAGCGCCAGCTCCTTGAGCCCGCTCAGGGACGGGACCGAGAAGTGCGGGAGCCCGGTCGGGATCTCGCCGATCACCGCGATGCCGTGGGAGTCCAGGCCGAACCCGGCGGTCACCGCCGTACCCAGGACCACCGCCAGCAGCGGGACCGGCACGCCGCGGGGCAGATAGGCGGCGGCGAGGAACAGGAAGAGCAGGGTGGCGATGCTGAGGACCACCGTCGCGGCCTGGGCCTGGGAGATGTTGCGCAGGAAGGAGATCAATTGCGGGAAGAAGTGCGAGCCCTGCGTCTCGACGCCGGTGAGCTTGGTCAGCTGGTCCACCATCATGATCAGTGCGACCCCGGCGAGGTAGCCGATCAGGACGGGCTGCGACAGCAGGTCCGCGACGAAGCCCAGCCGGGCGATCCGGGCGAGGATGAACATCACCCCGACCACCACCGCCAGCGCCGCCGCGAGGACGGCTTAGCGCTCGGGGTCGCCGGCCGCCAGCGGTCCCACCACGCTCGCCGTCATCAGGGCCGTCGTCGACTCCGGCCCGACCGACAGCAGCCGGGACGAGCCGAGGAAGGCGTAGACGAGCAGGGCGGGCAGGATGGCCCAGAGTCCGGCCACCGGTGGCAGGCCCGCGACGGTCGCGTTCGCCATGACCTGAGGCACCAGGTAGGCGGCGACCGTGAGGCCGGCCACCAGGTCCGCCCGCAGCCAGCGGCGGGGGTACGACCGCAGCACGTACAGGCCCGGCAGGAGCCGCGCGACGCGACCGCCCCCACCCGCGACCGGGTCCGTCGGCTCGGCCATCGGCTCCCCTTCCGCCGGGGCGCGGCCCTGACAGGTCCTGGGCCCGCGGTCCCGTGTACGTCGGTGTCATCGTCGTGGCCCGAGGCGGCGCTCACCATGCGCGCCACCCGAACGGGTGAGCTCGGTTCGCCCGTGCGACCAACCGGGTGGGAAGCCGGACTCCCCGGCGAGGCGGACGGAGCCGCCGTCCGCCTCCGGCCGACGCTGGAGGTAGCAACCGGCTGCCGAGCCGCTGAGCCGAGGAGGCCGAGCCCATGAGGTTCGTTCAGATCATCGAGTTCAAGACACGTCGCATCGACGAGTTCACCGCCCTGCTCAACAGCTGGGTCGAGCAGAACGCCGGCCGGTCGCTGGTGACGCGGGCCCTGCAGACCCGCGACCGCGACCAGGAGAACGTGTACCTGAACATCGTGGAGTTCCCGTCGTACGAGCAGGCACAGGAGAACTCCGACCGCCCCGAGACCGCCGAGTTCGCCGCGCAGCTCGCGGCGCTGTGCGACGGTCCCCCGGTGTTCCGCAACCTCGACCTGCTGGACGAGATGCACCCCCAGGGCTGACCACCGGCTGTCGCCGCCGGTCGGGCGGGTCACGTCAGGGCGTCAGGCCGTCAGGTGACGTCACGTGAGGACGATGCAACCCCGCCGCTCCAGCTCGCCGAGCAGGGGCAGGGCGGGGTCCACCGCGTTCCAGCGCAGATCCAGCTTCTCCAGCGACGGCAGCAGGGTGAGCCAGTCGGGCAGGTGGGTGAGGCGGTTGCTCCGCAGGTCGATCTGCCGCAGGCGCGGCAGGCCGGCCAGCGGTTCCGGCACCCGGGTCAGGGCGTTCTCGCGCAGGTCCAGGTGGCGCAGTTCGGACAGCCCGGCTGCCGAGGCCGGCAGGTGGTCGACGGCGTTGCCCCTGAGCCACAGCTCCCGCAGGTTGCGGAGCCCGCCGATGCCGTCCGGGAGGGTGGTGAGCCGGTTGTGCTGCGCCCTGAGCTCGACGAGACCGCGCATCGCGCCGATGGTCGGCGGCAGAGCGGTGAGGGAGTTCTCACCGACGTTGAGGTACCGCAATCGGGTCAGGTCCCCCAGCGAGTCGGGGAGCCGGGTCAACCGGTTGTCGTGCAGGTAGAGGCAGCCGCTGAGGCCGGTCAGCCCGCCGAGCTCGCCGGGCACCGAGGTCAGTGCGTTGTGTCCCAGGTCCAGGGTCTCCAGCCGGTGGAGCCGCCCGATGTCCGGCGGGAGCGCGGTGAGGCCGTTGTCCGCGAGGATCAGCACCCGGAGTCCGGTCCGTCGCCAGACCGACTCCGGCACCGCGCCGAGCTCCTGACGCCACAGATTCAGCGTGTCCTCCACTGCCGTCCCCCTTCGCGGGCCGTCCCGGGAGCCGACCGGCTCGACCGCCGCCAGCCTAGGCGGCCGGGCGCCGGGCGGCCATCAGGTCCGGGTGGGGAGCCCGGACCACGTCCAGGCCCGCGGTCCGGAGCTCCTCGGCGAGCAGGCCGGGTGGTGCGGGCCACAGGTCGAAGGCTTCCCGGGCCTGACGGAGCACCGTTCCTTCCCGCTCGACGCGGTACGTGAAGACGGTGCGCAGGACGCCTCGGTGGGGCTCCCGGGTGACGTCGGCGAGGTAGAGGTCCGGGCCGACCCGGACCGGGCCGAGCCGCTGCGCCTCCTCGGTGCCGGTCGGGAGGTGGGCGGGCGGCGGGTCGAAGAGCAGCAGGCCGCCGGGCCGCAGGGCCGCGGTGAGCGCCCGCCAGGTGGCGCGCCGGGTGGCGGGATCCAGGCCGGCGATCATGTTGGAGGCGACGGCCAGGTCGGCGGCCTCGGCCAGGCCTGCCGCCGCGAAGGGTTCGGGGTGCACGGTGACCCGGGCGCGCCGG
>NZ_JAIZ01000846.1:5362-15682 GCF_000710465.2 Kitasatospora sp. MBT63
GTCCAGGCCGGCGATCATGTTGGAGGCGACGGCCAGGTCCGCGGCTTCGGTCAGGCCTGCCGTCGCGAAGGGTTCGGGGTGCACGGTGACCCGGGCGCGCCGGTCGGCGCCGAGGTGGGCGAGCCGTGACAGCAGGGCGGCGCGCATGGCGGGGGCCGGTTCGACGGCGTGGACGGGAACGGTCGAGGCGCGCAGCAGGACCTCGGTGACGATCCCGGTGCCCGCGCCGACGTCCAGGACCGCGTACCGGGCCCGGGCGGCGGCCTCGGCGAAGCGCTGCTCGGCCTGGCGGCGGTCGGTCTCGGCCTGGAGGAGGTCGTAGAACTCCGCGGAGACCGCGTAGCCGTCACCGCGACGGGCGTCCACGGCCGCGGCTACGCGGAGGCGGACCGGCGGCGGGCGCGGTGCGCGAGGACGCCGCCCGTGCCGCCCGTGCCGGAGCCGTCGGGATCGAACAGTGCTGCGGCCGGCATCAGGGCCTCCCTCGCTCGCGCCCCGGTCCGGAGGGGCCGTACGTCCGTCTGTCCGACGCTACGGCCCGCCGCCCGGCCGTGCAGCGCGGCCGGCTTCGGTGCGGGTGCCGTCGCCTCGCGGCCGCGGCGGCGATGCACAGGCCCGGTGGGCCCGGTGGACCCGGTGGGGCACTGGGCCGGATGGCGCCGTGCAGGTGCGGCAGGGCGGTCCGGCGGCCACGGTGAGGGGATGAACATCGTCCTCGTACTGGAACTGGACGTGCCGACCAACGTGCGGCTCCTGGGAACCGACCGCTCGCCGGCGGACCCGCAGGGGCCGGTGCGGCACGCACATGCCGCTCCCCTGGATGCCTCGGGAGCCTGCGGTCCCCTCACCCTGTGCGGCCGGGACACCGGCGAGATGACCCTCGCCCCGCACCGCGCGCCCGACCCGGACCAGCCGTGGTGGCCGACCCAGTGGCACGCGTGCCACACCTGCCGGACCACCAGGAGCAGCACCGCACCCGTCGCCGTCGCCGACACTCCGACCGCCGCCGACGGCCCGGTCGACGACGACAGCAGCGGCGACGGCGACGGGCCGACGGCGGGGCGGGCGACGCGAAAGACCTGACCCTCCGTCACCAGGCGGCGCCGTCGGCTCGCGGCCGTCGACGAACCCGGGAAGGCGCCGGCAAGGCCGAGCGTGGCTGCCGTGCCGGCACGACTCTCCTCAGTGGACGCAGAACTGGTTCCCGTCCGGGTCCCGCAGCACGGTCCAGGTGAGGCCCGGAGCGCTGTGCTCGCCGACGACGCTCGCGCCGAGGGCGACCAGCCGCTCCACCTCCCCCGCCATGCCCCGGTCGGGCGCGGCGGCGAAGTCGACGTGTATGCGGTTCTTGTCCCGCCGCTCCTCGGCCACCCGCTGGAAGCCCAGGGCCAGCGGCTGCGCCTTGACGATGACGAAGTCGCCGTAGTCCTGGGCGATCTCGCCTCCCACCGCGGTGGCCCACCACTGGGCCAGCTCCTGCGGCTCCGCACAATCCATCGTGATCATCACTGCTGTCAGACTCATGATCGCCACCCTAGCCACGACCACCGACAGCCGTCAGCGGGCTCCCGCCACGCGAGTGCGCTGGTGCCGGCGGACGGGCAGGAGCAGGCTGAGAAGTGGACACCTGACGCCCGCCGACGCCTCGGAGGCCCTCCGTGACCGATGCTGCTCCTGTCCCTCAGCCGGCCGGCCCGATCGTGGTCGGCACGGACGGTTCGGCCCCCGCCGCGCAGGCCGTCGCCTTCGCGCTCCGCGAGGCCCGCTTGCGCGGTACCCGGCTGCGGGCCGTGTGCGCGTACGAGTACGCCCCCACCCAGCACTCCGGCTTCGAATGGACGGCCGGTGCCGGGCCGGGCAGCGGTCCCGTCCCGCAGCAGAGCGACCTCGTCGCGCAGGCCGTGGCCGACTCCGTCGAGGAACTGCAGCGGCAGCTCGGCGGGCCGTCGGTGGACGTGGAGATCGTCTGCAACCCCGGCCGCCCGGCGCAGGTCCTACTCGACGCGAGCGAGGACGCCTCCCTGCTGGTGGTCGGCTCCCGGGGATCGGGAGCCTGGGGACGGCTGACCCTCGGCTCGACCAGCACCGAGGTCGTCCACCACGCGCGGCTTCCGGTCGTGGTCGTCCCGGCGGAACACGCCGCCGCCTCCTGAGCACCCGTCCCGGCCTCAGCACCGGCCACCGCCCCGCTGACCTGCCGGAATGGAGAACAGCGGCGGGAGCACTACGGTGGAGACATGGGCCGCTTCGAGTCTCCGGGCGGCGCGGACCGAATGAGGCGTTTCGCCCGCGCCCTGTCCGCGGACCCCGTGGAGACCCTCCTCTACCTGCCGGAGGAGCTGAGCCGGCACCGCGAGCACCCGGTGGCGTACGACGTCGACACCGCGTGGGAGGAGCACCTGCACGACCTGCTCGGCGCCCCTTGGCCGTGTCCGGAGGCGCCGCACGCGGCCGAACTGTGGGGGTCCGTGGAGCAGGAACTGCACGACCGGGGACTCGCCTTCGGGCGGCACACGTACGGCGGCTACAGCGACGCGGACGAGTCGCTGGCGCGGGCCGTGCGGTGCGTGGTGCTGCACCGGCACGCCGAGGTCGTCGTCGAGACGGGGGTCGCCCGGGGTGTGATCAGCCGGTACGTCCTGGAGGCGCTGGAGCAGAACGGGCGCGGTCATCTGTGGAGCATCGACCTGCCGCACCCCTTCCGCCCCGGCCTTCACCCGGAGACGGGCGCGGCCGTCCCCACCCGCCAGCGACGGGCCTGGTCCTACATCGAAGGGTCCAGCCGGCGACGCCTGCCGCGGCTGGGACGGCAGTTGGGCCGGGTCGACGTCTTCGTCCACGACAGCCTGCACACGGCACGCAACACCCGGTTCGAGATGGACCGCATCGGCCGGATCCTGGCGCCCGACGGCGTCATGCTGATCGACGACATCAGCACCCACCAGGGCTTCGCCCTCTGGACCCGGGCCGCCACCGGCGTCACCTCACTGGTGTGCCCCTCCGCCGACGGCGAGGGACTCTTCGGGGTGGTCTGCGCGAGCGGCGCCTGACGTCCCTCGTCCGTCGGCCACCGGCCGGATGCCGTTCCCCCGGACGGCGACCGGCACCGGACCACCCTGGACCGGGATCGACGGCTACGTCCCCGCCCGGATCGGACCCAGCCGGTACACCGCGCACATCACCATCGGCTCGCCACCCTCGCCGACCTCACGACCATCGAGGCCGAGCCGTTCGACGCCTTCACGGTCCGCCCGGCTGCCGAGGAGCCGGCCCGGCCCGGGCATCGCGCTCAGGCGACCGGGGCCGGCGGACGTGGCGCCAGGATCTCCTCCACCGGGCGGCGGGGAGTGGCGGCGCCGGGCGGGCCGTAGCCGAGGCGCAGCACCGCGTGGACGTGGCCGGGGCCTTCCTCCGGGTCGCGCAGCGCCCACCTGGTCCCGGCCCATTCGACGGCCTGGTGCAGGACGGTCAGGCGTACGCCGTGCAGGGTCGCGAGCAGCCAGACGTGCTCCAGGGCCTGGCCGCTGCGCAGCCAGTCGGGCGGGGTGTCCCCGCGGGTGGTGAGGGTGCACAGCTGGGGCAGTGCCTCGAAGCGGCGGGCGGGCGGGGCCTCGCCGGGCCGGTACGGCGGCGGGCCGGCGAACTCCCGCATCGGGACGCGCGCGTCGTGGTCCTGCGGCCCCAGGGCGGACAGCGGGATGCCGTCGGCGGCCCCGGACCGTGCGCGCAGCCAGCCCCGGGTCTCGGCCAGCCGGTCGGGGTCGGCGGTGAGCCGGTGCTCGGCCTCGTCGGTCAGCTCGAGCACCCGGCGCACCGCGGCCTCCTCGAGCGGCGCGAACACCACGCCCTCCGCCGCGGCGGCGGCGACCAGTTCACCGAGGACGGACTCCGGCACGTCCCGGTTGGCGAACGGCTCGCGGCTGGAGTGGCGGAGGGCGATCGCGGCATCGAGCCGGGCGAGGCCGGCCGCCCCGGCGGGGGCGTCACCGGCTGCTGACGGTACGGCAGCGGGCGCGGCAGGCGCGGCCAGGGTGACGACGGCCAGCAGGTCGGGGTCGGCCGGGTCCGGCAGCATCCGCACGTGGGCCGCCCGTCCGAGGCGAGCCGCGGCGGCCACCCGGAGGTTGAAGACGGCGGCGCCGACGGAGACGTGCAGCGCGGCGCCGTCCGGGTCGGCGAGCGGTACGGCGCGGCGCCGGTCCGCGTACACGGCGATCCCGGTTCCGTCGGCGGTCGGCCGGAACCGCCAGGGCTGGCTGTTGTGCAGCGACGGGGCGGCGCCCGCGGCGGAGACGAGCAGGCGCAGATCGGCCTGGGTGAGGGCGGGATTGGACATGCTGATCCTCTCCTTACCGGTTGCCTCACCGGTGGCCGCGGCGGCGGCGTTCACCGGGATCCGGTACTCCCGAGCCTCCGCCGCCGGCCGTGGCCGGGCCAGGGCCCAAGGGCCCGACCTGCGGGGACCTCCGCCGGGCGCGTCGCCTCAGCCGCCGCCGGGGGGATGGGACTCACCAGCCGGAGGTGCCCGGGCCGCCCTTGTACGGGCCGGTGATCTCGTCGGTGATCCACCCGCCGTAGAAGTCGCCGTCCTGGGCGCGCACCACCTCGCCGTCCACCGTGCAGCGGTCCACCCGTCCCGGGTAGAACGCCAGCAGGTCGCGCAGTTCCCGGTACGCGGGCAGCGGCTGCGGGTAGCTCCACGCCGCCTGCCCGGCACGGCGGGGGCCGACTGCCAGGTCCCAGTACCGGGCCCGTCCCTTCCACTCGCAGAAGCTCACCCCCTCGGCGGGGATGAGCAGTTCGGTGGCCACATCACCGGGCGGCAGGTAGTACACCGGCGGGTGACTGGTCTCGAGCACCCGAAGCGCTGACCTGGTGGACGCGACCAGCCCGCCGCCGAACCACACCTCGACCAGCCGACCGGCGGCGGCCCTGACCGCCGGCGGGCGCGGGTAGTCCCACACCGACTCGGCGGCACGACCGGTGTCCGTCATCGGGTCCCTCCCGGTTGGTACGCGGGCGCGGCCATCGGGCGCGGCCCGTCGGGGTCCAGTCCGAACGCGGCCCTGAGCCGGGTCAGGCCGCCGCGGATCCGGGACTTGACGGTACCCAGCGGCACGCCGAGCAGCTGCGCGATCTCCCGCTGCGAGTACCCGCCGTAGTACGCCAGCACCACCGCCTCGCGCTGCAGTCGGCTCAGGCCCGCTAGCGCGGACCTCACCTCCGCCCCGTCCAGCGAGCGGACCACCTGCTCGTCCGGAGGGTCGCTCCGGGCGCCCGCCACCGGCTCCCGCAGTGCGCTGCGCCGCTCGCGGTCGGCGGCCGCCCGGGCGGAGCGTACGCGGTCCACGGCGCGGTGGTGGGCGATGGTCAGCACCCAGGCCAGCACCGATCCGTGCGCGGGGCGGTAGGTCGCGGCGGCGCGCCACACCTCGACCAGCACCTCCTGGGCGACCTCCTCGGCGTGGGCCCGGCTGCGCAGCACGCGCAGCGCGACGCCGTACACCGGTCCGGAGATCGCGCGGTACAGCAGCTCGAACGCCGCTTCGTCGCCGTGCCCCGAGAGTGCCAGCAGCCGGCGCAGGTCGCCGGGTGCCGGCCCCGGCGGGTCGGCGGGGGGTGCGTCTGTGCGGGTCTGCGTCGGCGTGGTCACGACGCCACGGTGCAACGGTCCGACCCGATCGGCCCAGTTGCACCGTTTGTGCGGCGTTCGGCCGGGGCGACCCGCCGAAGCGGTGCGGCACCGCTGCGGCTGTCGGTGACCCTTCCCGTGGCCGAAGCTGCCTGCGGGCGCGATCACCCGCGCCTGCGGGCCACGTACCGCGTGCCCGCCCGGTCAGCGAGCGACTGGAGCCGACCATGGATCTGCCCGGCGAACCTCCGCACCGGAGCCCGCCATGAGCGGCCCGCGCCCGCACTGGGTCTTCGGCGACCAGCTCGGACCGCACTTCCTCACCCCGGACGGCGACGGACCCGACGGGGACGGCCCCGACCCCGGCGCGCCCGTGGTGATGATCGAGGCCCGGTCGGTGCTGCGCCGGCGGCGCTTCCACCGGGCCAAGGCCCACCTGGTGCTGTCCGCGATGCGCCACGCCGCGGCCGGCCTCGGGGACCGGGTGCGCTACGTGCAGGCCGGCACCTACCGGGAAGGTCTGGCCGAGGCGGCCGGACGGGGGCGGGTCACGGTCTGCCATCCGACCTCGAGAGCGGCGCTGCGCCTGGTGGAGAGCCTGCCGCAGGTCACGGTGGTCCGGCCCCGGGGGTTCCTGGTGCCGTTCGCCGATTTCCGCCGGTGGGCCGGGGTTCCGGGCGAGCGGCGTCTGCTGCTGGAGGACTTCTACCACCGGGTGCGCCGCGCCGAGGGGTTGCTGCTCGAGCCTGACGGCACCCCGGCCGGTGGCCGGTGGAACCTCGACCGGGACAACCGTGAGCCGCCGCCGAAGGGCGCGGCCACCCTGCCGGTGCCGCCCCCGTTCGAGCCGCGGGAGGACGAGATCGACGACGGGGTGCGGGCCGATCTGGACCGGTGGGAGCGGGCCGGGGAGGTGGCGTTCGTCGGCCGGGACAGCCCGCGCCGTTTCGCCGCCACCCGGTCCGAGGCCGAGCAGGCGCTCGCCCACTTCGTCGCCCACCGCCTCGCCGACTTCGGCCGCTACGAGGACGCCGTGCTGCACGCCGACCCGTGGATGGCCCACAGCGCCCTGTCGGTCCCGCTCAACCTCGGGCTGCTCGACCCGGGCGAGTGCGTGCGCGCCGCCGAGGCCGCGTACCGCGCCGGGGCGGTCCCGCTCAACAGTGCGGAGGGATTCGTGCGCCAGGTCGCGGGCTGGCGCGAGTACGTCTGGCAGCTGTACTGGCACCTGGGTGCCGGCTACCGCGACGCCAACCGCCTGGGCCACCACGAGCCCCTGCCCACCTGGTTCCGGGACCTCGACGCGGAGGCGGTCACCGCCCGCTGCCTGGCCCGCACGCTGGCCGAGGTCCGCGACCACGGCTGGGTCCACCACGTCCCGCGCCTGATGATCCTCGGCAACTGGGCGCTGCAGCACGGCTGGGACCCGCGCGAGCTCACCGACTGGTTCCACCGCTGCTTCGTGGACGGCTACGACTGGGTGATGGCCGCCAACGTCATCGGCATGTCCCAGTACGCCGACGGCGGGCTGATCACCACCAAGCCCTACACCGCCGGCGGCGCGTACCTGCACCGCATGAGCGACCACTGCGGCCCGTGCCGCTACCGGCCCACCGACCGGCTCGGCCCGTACGCCTGTCCCTTCACCACCGGCTACTGGGCGTTCGTGGACCGCCACCGCGACCTGCTCGCCGCCAACCACCGCACCTCCCGGGCGGTCGCGGGCCTGCGCCGCCTGGACGGCCTCCCCGAACTCCTGGCCGCCGAACGCGCCCGCGGCCAGAGCCCGCCCTGACCGCCCCTCACCCCTGGCGGGCTACCCGACCGGGTCGGTGGGGGCGTAGGTGATGATCTCGTACAGGCCGTGGGCCACCTTGCGGAACCGTCCGCCGACCGACCGGGCCAGGCGGGCGCGCTGCACGTCCATCGGGTCGATCGCGACGCCCGGCGGGACCTCCACGAACTCGCGGACCAGTGCAACGTCCTCGGGAGTGAGCGTGCTGTCGGACATCCGGCCACCTCCGCGTCGACGGCGCTCGTCACCTCCAGCGTCCGAAACCACCGGGCCCGGACCACCCGCAACCATCGTGCATCGATTCCCCGCCCCGACCCGCGAGGCCCGGGCACTCGAAGGCACCGACGCCGACCACGACCGGAACCTCGGAAGCGCCCGCCGACCCCCGGCACACGGCCACTACCGGGGCCGGGCCGCCACCCGGTCCTCGGGGCGGCCGGGCCACCAGAAGCGCCGGCCGGTGAGGAGGACCAGCGCGGGGACGAGGACGGTGCGCACCAGCAGGGTGTCCAGCAGGACCCCGATGCCGACGATGACCCCGATCTGGGTGAGCGTGATCAGCGGGAGGACGCCGAGGACCGCGAAGACGGCGGCGAGCAGGATGCCGGCGCTGGTGATGACCCCGCCGGTGGAGGCCAGGGCGCGCAGCACGGCGCGGCGGGTGTCGTGCCCGGCCAAGGTGTCCTCGCGGGTGCGGGCGATCAGGAAGATGTTGTAGTCCACGCCCAGCGCGACGAGGAACAGGAACGACAGCAGCGGGACGTTGGCGTCCAGGGCCGGGAAGTGGTACGCGGTCCGGAACAGCAGCCAACTCGCCCCGAGGGCCGCGAAGTAGGACGCGATGACGGTCGCGACGAGCAGCACCGGGGCGACCAGCGCGCGCAGCAGGAGGACCAGGACGGCCAGCACGATGGCCAGGACCAGCGGGACGACGACCCGGGTGTCGTGCGCGTCGGCGCGGGCCGTGTCGTACGCCTCGGCGCTCTGGCCGCCGACCAGGGCGCCCGCGCCGGGGATCCGTCCGAGATCCGTGCGCAGCCGCTCGATGGTGCGGTCCGACTCGGCGGTGCCGGGTGCCGCGGTGAGGACGGCCTGGGCCGTGGCGTACCGGTCGGTGGCGGGGCCCTGGGTGACGGAGGCGACGCCGGGCACCTGGCGGGCTGCGTCCAGGACCCGGTCGGCGGCTCCGCGGGCGGCCGTGAGGGTGAGCGGGGCGGCGGACCCAGCGGGTTGGACCGCGGCGAGGGTCCGCTGCCCGAGGACCGCCTCCGGGGTCCTGCGGAAGGAGTCGGACTGCGCGAGCCCGGTGTGCAGGCCGAGCGCCCCGGAGGCGAGCAGCAGCAGGACCGCACTGCCGGCGGCCACCGTACGGGCGGGGTGCCCGGCGACGGCCCGTCCGATGCGGGCCCAGACTCCGCGCCGGTCCGCGGCGACCGGCTCGCCGACCTCGGGGACCAAGGGCCAGAAGAGCCGGCGTCCGGGCAGGACGAGGGCGGCGGGCAGGACCAGGAGCCCGAAGGCCATGGCGGTGAGGATGCCGACGGCTCCGGCGAATCCGAGGCCGCGGTTGCCGGTGAGCTGGGCGGCGAGCAGGGTGAGCAGGCTGAGGACCACGGTGGTGCCGCTGGCGAGGACGGCGGGGGCGGTGCCGCGCCAGGCCCGGGCCATGGCGGTGAACCGGTCGTCGGTGAGGCGGAGTTCGTCCCGGTAGCGGGAGACGAGGAGCAGCGCGTAGTCGGTGCCGGCGCCGAAGACAAGCACGGAGAGGATGCCGGCGGCAGAGGCGTCGACCACGACGCCGGCGTGCGGGGCGAGAGCGCCGACCAGAAGGCCGGCGGTGCGGTCGGCGGCGCCGACGACCAGCAGCGGGACGAGCCACAGGACCGGGCTGCGGTAGGTGATCAGCAGCAGGACGGCGACGACGGAGGCAGTGGCGATCAGCAGGCTGACGTCGGCGCCGGCGAAGACCTGGGCGATGTCGGCGCGGAAGGCGGGGCCGCCGGTGACCTCGGCGCGCAGCGGTGCGGGGAGGTCGGCGGCGGCGGTCCGGCGGATCCGGTCGACCGCGGCGGTGTTCCGGTCGTCGGGGGCGTCGGTGCGCAGGAGGACGGCGACGGTGGCGACCCTGTCCTGGACGGTCCGGGGGCGGGCGGCCTCGGGGGCGAGCCCCAGGGCGCCGAGGGCCGTGGCGCGCTCGGTGATCAGCGTGCGCTGGGCGTCGGTGAGCGGGCTGCCGTCGGTGGTGCTGTAGACGACGATGGCGGGCGCCGCCGCGCCGGTGGGGAGAGCCCTGAGGATCTCGGCGACCTCGGCGGACTGTGACCCGGCGGGCAGTGCGGTCCCGGTGGCCCGGGTGGTCGTCGCGTCGGCGGGCCCGAGGGCGAACGCGGCGCCGAGGCCGAGGACGGTGAGCAGGAGGACGATCCACGCCGTGGCGCGGGGCCGGCCGGGGCCGCCGGCGGGGACGGGCGGCCGGGCGGGAGCGGACAGCCGGGCGGGACCGGCCGGGCTTCGTGACACGGGGGCGCAGCCTCATTCGCAAGTAGTTAAGTAACTTAGCGATAGTTACCGTGTCAGAATTCCCGGTATGGCGCAACGTCCACCCACCGGGCCGGGCGGCGCGGCGGGCTCCTCCGACGGGCCGGCCCCGCCGCGGGCAGGCGACGAGCTCTCCCAGGCCCTGCGCGAGGTACTGACCCTCACCCAGCTGGCCCGGGCCGCCCTCGCCGAGCGGCTGGAGATGCCCCTGACCAACGTCGAAGCGGTCGAGCACGTGGTGATGGCCAGGGCCGCGGGCGAGCCGATCGGCCCCGCCGCACTCTCGCGCCGACTCGGCGTCACCACGGCGGCCGGCACCCAGTCGGTCAACCGGCTGGTCGCCGAGGGCCACCTC
>NZ_JAIZ01000846.1:15760-25119 GCF_000710465.2 Kitasatospora sp. MBT63
CCGCGAGCCGCACCCCAGCGACGGCCGCCGCCAGGTCCTCGACGTCACCGCCGACGGCTTCGACCACGTGATGGGCGAGCTCGCCCCCCTGCTGCGCCTGGTCCACCAGGCCGGCGAGGACCTCGACGACCACGACCGGGCCGCCGCCCGCCGCTACCTCCTGAACGTGGCCGACGCCTACCGCACCTACCTGGCCGCCGACCCGGGGGCCGCCGCGCCGGGCTGAGGACACCGACCCGGCACCCGCCGCGGACGTATGGGCGCCGGTACGCCCTGCACGACGACGGCTGTCGGTGCCGGGCGCTAGCGTACGGGCGTGCACAGGACCGATGAGATCGTGATCGACTTCGCCGACGGCTCCCGCCTCCGCCGGCCGGAACGAGACGAGCTGACCTGGGCGGCGCAGGAACGGGTCAGCGCGGAGCACCCCTGGCTGTGCGTGCTGCGCGGCGATCAGCTGTACATCCAGGCGTACCGCCACGGGCCGGAGGCCTGGCAGGTGGAGCACCGGTTCGGCTCCTCGGACGGGCACCACCAGGCCGTCGGCCACCAGACCTGGGCGGTCACGGAGCAACTCCTCTGGGGGTGGACGGCGGTGGAGCCGGGCTGGCAGGGCCTGGTCGAGTGGCAGAAGCTCGACTTCCCGGCCCGCCAGGTGCCGGTCGCCCACGAGCCGCACGCCCGCACGCGCTGGATCGGCACCCACGAGGACGGCCAGTTCTTCGGCGACGTCACCGGAGCGAGCGGCCTGGCCTGCACGATGGCGCTGCTGCACCGCTTCGACCCGGAGGGCAACCACCTCGGCACCGATTTCCGCCCCACCGCCGACGTGGACACGGCGGAGCGTGAACTGGCGCAGCTGCTGGACGGTCTGCGCGGCGTGACGTACGGCTCCATCCGGATCCGCCCCTTCGCGGTCGACGCGCACGGGCTGCGGTGGGGGCTGATCGACGGCACCGCCGAACGGGACGGCCTCGAGCACTACGAACTGATGCCGCAACAACTCGGCTTCGGGGAGCCGTTCAACGGCCTGTACTGCACCTGACGGTCCCGCCTGACGATCCCGCCCGACGGCATGGTCATCGAGGCCGCCGCAGGGCTGCTCGACGCGGACGACCCCACGACCGCCATCCGACGCGAGAGCGCCGAGGAACTCGGCGTCACCCTCGGACCGCTCACCCACGTCCTCGACGCCTACATGAGCCCCGGCTCCGTCACCGAACGCCTCCACTTCTTCGCCGCCGCCTACACCCCGGCCGACCGGACCGGGACCGGCGGCGGACTCGAGGAGGACGGCGAGGACATCGAGGTCCTCGAACTGCCCTTCGCCGAGGCCCTCGCCATGACCCGCGACGGGCGCATCACCGACGCCAAGACCATCATGCTCCTGCAATGGGCAGCACTCGACGGCCCCTTCGCCCCAACGCCAGCTCACCACTGACGGCACCACCCGCCCGCGAGGGGTGTCGGTGAGGTTCGCCGACCGGAGTGCTCGGCGTCGGGGGTGTGCGCTACCGTCCGCTACCGTCTCGGTCCGGCGACGGCGTACAGCGCGGTGCCGGTCGCCAGGAGGGCCCACGCGGTGGCAGTCGACGCAGCCGTGCCCGGTGGAGTGATCATCCAGCCGACCACCCGTCCCACGGTGCCGTCCGGAGCCGGGGCGAGGAGGGAGTACGCGAGCCACCCGGTCGGCAGGGTCCACGCGAACGGTGCCCCGCACAGCACCGCCCCGAGCGCGGCCAGGCCGGCCAGGCCGGCGCTGTCGCGGACGACGAGCGAGGCCGGGGCGAGGTCGGGCCCGGCCGCCTGGACCGCCAGCAGCGCCGCACCCGCGGCCGTCCCGATCAGCAGCACATGTGCTGCCCTGCGGGGTATCCACCGGATCGCGGCGGTCCGGTCCAGCAGGTCGTCCTGCCCGCCGAGTCCGATGGAAGCGGCCGCCACGTTCGTGGCGAGGACCAGGAGCGCGATCCCCAGGTCCGCCGGGCCCCTGCCGCTGCCGTGGGTGAAGGCCCACAGCGCCAGTGCGACGAGTGCGACCGCGGCTGCCGAGGTCGGCACCTGCCGTGAACGCGCGTACAGCGTCAGCCACCTCATGGGGACGTCTCCCCCGTCAGTGCCGCGCGCTTGTCCTGGCACGAGAGCGCGGCGGCATGCGCCAGGGCGATCCGCGAACGCTGCTCGGCCGCCGGCAGGGCCGTCAGCTTCGCCCAGGATGCTTCGGCGTTCTCCCAGCTGAGCTGCGAGTACGCGTCGGGCGTCCGCAGCGGCTGGAGCCGGTGATCGCCGAGGGCCCAGCTCGCGGCGATGCTCTGGACCGGGACGTCGGCCAGCCCACCGCTCTCCCAGGGGGTGCGCGCCGCGCAGTTCGGCACCAGGCCCTGGGCGACGAGGACGCGGGTCAGTCCGTCGCCCGACGCCTCGGCGATCAGCGGGTCGTCGAAGTCGACCAGCACGACGCCACCGGTGAGTTCGCGGTGGTCGCCGAGCGCGCGCAACCCGGTGTTCTCCCGTATCTCCGTCGGAGCCTGCTCGCCCAGGGCGTCGCGCATCCGGCGCAGTGCCTCCCTGCCGTGCGTCGCGAGTTCGGGCAGGTGTGAGCTGTTCGCCCGGGTCACGCAGACCGGACCGTCGCAGACCATGGCCGCGGCGGCCTTGTCGACGACGTAGGTGTCGCGTACGTCGGCGGGGAAGACCAGCAGGGCCAGGACCGCACCGGCCAGGGCGGGGGTGGCTGCGAGCAGCCGGGCCCGCTTGCCCGCGGCCGACAGCAGCGCGAGTCCGGTGGTGAGCAGACCGAGCAGCCACAGGGCCTGACCCAGGTCCACCGAAGCGGACAGGGTCAGCAGCATCTGCCGCGGTTGCGCGGTCGCCGGGAACAGCAGGGCGAACCGGCCGGGTGCGGACGGCAGTTTCTCCTCCGCGTTCTGCTGCAGGAGCATGCACGTCATCAGGAGGCTCAGCACCAGCGCCGGTGGGGTGAGCACCGACGGTACGGCCCGCGCGATGCCCATGCCGAACACGGCGGCGGCGACCAGGGCCAGCACCGCCACCAGCGAGATCGGCAGCCAGCCGAGTGGTAGGTAGGTGGTGGGGCCGAGCGCCATACGGACGGCGCCCACGACGGTGGGGAGGCCGAAACCCGACGCCAGCGGGATCGCCATGGCGGCGGCCGACAGCGTCGCACGGCGCCAGGCCGGTCGCGGTGTGGTCGCCACCAGTTCGGTCATCCGCGAGCGGGACTCGCGCAGCCCGTACACCGCCCCGAAGCCCGCCGCCAGGGGCCACCAGTACAGCAACCAGGATCGGGTCCACAGGGCCATGGGGGTCCAGTGGGCCGTCCACCCGGCAGTGCCCCTCCACCAGATTCCGTCGATCAGGAAGAAGATCGCCAGGCTGCCTGCGAGAACGACGAGGCCGGGCCACGGGGCGGCCGACCGCTTGAGCTCGGTGCCGAGGAGACGCCCGTTCACCAGACACCCCCTTGACGCCCGGAGCCCTGGAGGAGCGCCGAGTAGCCGCGCTCCAGGGGGCTGTCGCCCGGGTGTTCGGGGCGGCCCGCGGCGGCCAGGTCCTGCGGCGTGCCCTGGAAGACGAGCCGGCCCTTGGCGAAGAGCACCACGTCGGAGCAGGCGGCCGCGACGTCCTCGACCAGGTGGGTGGAGACCACCACACAGGTGTCGCGGCCCAGTTCCTGCAGCAGCTCGCGGAAGCGCAGTCGCTGTGCCGGGTCGAGGCCTGCGGTCGGTTCGTCCAGGAGCAGCAGGGTGGGGTCGTTGACGATGGCCTGGGCGATGCCGGCGCGGCGCACCATGCCGCCGGACAGGGTCTTCATCCGGTGGTCGGCGCGGTCGGCCAGGCCCACCCGTTCCACGGCCCGTTGGACGGCTGCGGGGATGTCGGCCTTGGGGACTTCCTTCAACCAGGCCATGTACTCGACGAACTCACGGACCGTGAACCGCTTGTAGTAGCCGAACTCCTGCGGCAGGTAGCCGATGCGGCGGCGCAGGGCCCGCAGGTCGCCCGAGGCGCTCATGGGGGTGCCGCACAGTTCCAGTTCCCCTTCGGCGGGGCGCAGCACGGTGGCCAGCGAGCGGATCAGGGTGGTCTTTCCGGCCCCGTTGGGTCCCAGGAGCCCGTGGGCGCCGGTGCCGAGTGCGAGGTCGAGTCCGTCGACGGCCAGTTTCCTGCGGCCGGCCCGCACCTTCAGGCCGGTGGCCCGGATCTCCCAGGCGTAGGTCTTCGGCGCGGTGTCGGCCGCGCTCGTTGTGGGCGTCATGCGGCGGTCCCTTTCGAGGGTCGACGATGGTTTCACTGCGTTGAGTAGGTGTTGCGGCGGGCGATCACGGCGCCGGTGCCGAGCGCGAGGAGCAGGCCCCAGGCCGGTAGGTGATCCGGGTGCAGGGCGGAGGGGAAGGCGCCGGCCAGCCAGGCGGGTGCCGCGACGACGACCCAGGCGGCCACCAGCGCGACGGCGGCGCGGGTCACCCCGATGACGCTGCCCAGCGCCAGGGCGGTGGAGGTGAAGGCCAAGGAGGGCAGCAGCCACTGCGCGGCCGTCATGGCTCCGGTCAGCCATCCCCCCACCAGGAGCACCGGCACCACCACGGCCAGGGCGGCGGTGGCGCGTCGAAGGAGCAGGGGCAGGCCGGCACGGGCGGTGGAGGCTGTCAGTTCGTGCGCCGGGTCCAGGGCGGGCGACCACGACGCGGCGACCGCGCACAGCGGCAGCACCGGTGCGATCAGTACGACGAGCGGGGCACCCCCCAGGTGCATCGGCGGCGCGGCCACGGCGAGCAGCAGCGCCAGCAGGGTGATGCTGAGGGTCATGGCCAGCCACGGCGCCACGACCGGGGCGAGCCAGGCCGGTACCCGCCCGAAGCGCCGGCGCCACGAGGGCGCCGGGACGGCCGCGTCCAGCTGCGGTTCCAACTCGGCCCGCACGGTGGCGACGAGCGAGGCGATGTCGGGTGCCTCGGTGGCCACGGAGGTCGCCAGGCGGCTGCGGCAGGGGGCGCATGTCTCCAGATGGGACTCCAGGGCCCACAGCACGTCGGCGGCCATCGTCGTGTCACCGCGTGCGTAGTCGTCGATCAAGCGCATCGAGGCGTGTTCCCCGCTCATGCCAGTGCCTCCCGCATCGCGATCCGGGCCCGGCGGGCGCGGGTCTTGACCGTGCCTTCGGGCAGTCGGAGCAGCACGGCGGTCTCCCGAACCGTCAGCCCGTCGAGTACCAGTGCCTGTAGTACCTGTCGCAGTTCCGGTGCCAGCTGGCGCAGCGCATCGCCGATGTCCCCGCCGACGGTTGCGGCCAGTACCTCGTCCTCCGCCGCGGGCACCGCGGCCCGCTCGGCGGCTGCGGCCGGCGGGTCGGCATGGTGGGCACGACGCCGGAAGGCGTCCACCAGGCGGCGCGCCGCGATGGTCCACAGCCACCCGACGGCCGTCCCGCCGGCCGCGCTCCCCGCGAACGCGCCGGCGGCGCGCCACACCGCCAGGAAGGTCTCCTGCATGACCTCGGCGACGATCTGCTCGTCCGCGCAGCGTCGGCGCAACCGCACCGCCAGCCACGGCGACGTGCGCCGGTACAACTCGTCGAACGCCCTGCGGTCGCCCCTGGCCACCAGCCGGAGGAGGCGTTCCTCGTCCAGCTCGTCCAGTGCTCTCCTGCGTGATCTCACACCAGCCAGACGGCGCCGGAGCCCCGCAGGTTCTCCGCGGTCCGTGACCTCCGTCACAGTGCCAGGCGTGGAGGGGTCACCTCCCCACGGAACCTGGCCACCGGCCTCGACCCGGCTCCCGGTGCCCGCGGGCCGATCGGCCGCATCCGGCCTCCCCGGCGAAGCCGTGACCGGGTGTACCCACCGGCTCGCCGCCGCACCGGACGCCGCGAGCCGCTCACACACCCGACCGCTCCGCCACAGCACGCCCCTGGGCACGAAGGCCGGCACCGGATCGTCGGCCTCATCGCGAAGGCGGGGCTACGCCACCGGATCGGCGACGAGAGGAGAAGCCGGCCGACCGGCCGGCGCCGCGAGTCCGCCCGCGCGGCGCCGGTTCTCCGCATCGTTGCCGTGGACACCCCGGCCGGCGCGGACCTGGGCCGATCGAAGTCGGCCGGACTCATGTCCTCGGGCGAGGGTGACGGTGAGGTCATCGTCGGGGCAGCCGGCCGCGATGCCGATGAGAGCCTGACGCTCGCCGGCGTCGGCGGTGAGAGCCCGGCGGGTCCTGATGGAGACCCAGCCGTCGGGGCAGGTGCAGCGGCAGGCGACGGGAGAGCCGGTCGGCGGTGACCGGTGCGCGGGGATCGTCGAGGTCGTCGGCGTAGGTCCGGCTCGGCCACGGCACACACCGCCGTACGCGGCGCGCCGCCGCCGCCAGGCGTCCGGCTCCACTGTCCCGGCGGGCGGAAAATGGCGAAGGCAAGGAGATCCATCTCTCCTTGCCTCTCCTAACTTATAGCGCACCGGGGGGCTTGCGGCAAGGCCCCGGTGAGGGCGCAGAATCGTCGGCCGAAGCCACTACCTGCGGAAATGAGGGCACACGACGTGCGGGTGTTGTTGTCGACGTACGGGGGACGCGGTGCTGCCGGAGCGGCGGCGGGAGCGGCGGTGCGGCTGCCGGCCGGTGAGCGGCGACGGAACACGGCCACTTCGGAGGTGTCGCGATGAGCGAGCAGTACGTGCTGGACCTCCAGGAGGTCGACGAGACGCAGATCGCGGTCGTCGGCGGCAAGGGCGCGCACCTGGGCGGGCTGTCGGGGATCGAGGGCGTCCGGGTGCCGTCCGGTTTCTGTGTGACGACGGCGGCCTTCCGGCAGGTCGTGGCGCAGGACCCGGCGGTCGTCGACCAGTTGGACCGGCTGTCGCGCCTGGGCCCGGACGACCGCGAGGCGGTCCGCGCGCTCGGCGAGGAGATCCGCCGGACCGTCGAAGGGATCGCCGTCCCGGACGGTCTCGCCGCCGCGGTCACCGCCGCGCTCGCCCGGCACGGTGAGCAGGCGGCGTACGCCGTCCGGTCCAGCGCGACGGCGGAAGACCTGCCGACCGCCTCCTTCGCCGGCCAGCAGGACACCTATCTGAACGTGGTGGGCCCGGCCGGGATCCTCCGGCACATCAGCCGGTGCTGGGCCTCGCTGTTCACCGAGCGGGCCGTGACCTACCGTCAGCGGGCCGGCATCGACCACCGTACGGTCCAGATGGCCGTGGTCGTGCAGCGGATGGTCCTCCCCCATGCGTCCGGCATCCTGTTCACGGCCGATCCCGTCACGGGCAACCGGAAGGTCGCCGCCGTGGACGCCGGCTTCGGCCTCGGGGAGGCGCTGGTCTCCGGTCTGGTCAACCCGGACGTCTTCAAGGTCCGCGACGGCGAGGTGATCGCCAGGACGGTCGCCGCCAAACAGCGCGCCATTGTCGGCGTGCCGGGCGGCGGCACGCAGGAGGTGGCGGTCGCCCCGGAGCAGCAGGAGCAGCCGTCGCTGACGGATGCCCAGGTCCTGCGGCTGGTGGAGCTCGGGCGGCGGATCGAGGCGCGCTTCGGCCGCCCGCAGGACATCGAGTGGTGTCTGGTCGACGACGACTTCCGGATCGTGCAGAGCCGGCCGATCACCACGCTGTTCCCGGTCCCCGAGGCCGGCGACGCGGAGAACCGCCTCTACGTCTCGGTCGGCCACCAGCAGATGATGACCGACGCCATGAGGCCCCTGGGGCTCTCGATGTGGCAACTGACGGCCATGGTGCCGATGCACGAGGCGGGCGGGCGGCTGTTCGTCGACGTCACCGGCCGCCTGGCGGCGCCCGCGAGCCGCGCCGGCCTCCTGGACCTCATGGGCAAGGGCGATCCACTGGTCAGGGACGCGCTGGAGACCGTCCTCGACCGCGGCGACTTCATCCCCTCTCTCCCGGACCCCGGTGCCGCCCCCGGTACCGGCACAGCTACCGCTGCGCCGCCCGCCCTCAGCACATCCGACCCGACCACCGCCGATCCGGCCACCGCCGACCCGGCCATCGTCCCCGAGCTGATCGAACGCAGCCGGGCCTCCCTCGCCGCCCTGCGGCGCGACATCCGGACGAAGACCGGACCGGCGCTGTTCGAGTTCCTGCTGGACGCCTGCGAGGAGCACAAGCGCCTCCTCGGCGACCCGCTGAACATGCAGGCCATCATGGCGGGGATGGAGGCCACCTGGTGGCTCAACGACACGTTGCTCGCATGGCTGGGTGAGAAGAGCGCGGCCGACACGCTCACCCTGTCCGCGCCCGACAACATCACGTCCGAGATGGGCCTGGCGCTGCTGGACGTCGCCGACGCGATCCGCCCGCACCCGGAGGTGGTGGCGTACCTGCGGGGCGTCACGGACGAGGACTTCCTGGACGGGCTGCCGAAACTCGCGGGTGGCACCGAGGCGCGCGACGCCATCGAGGGGTACCTCGACCGGTACGGCATGCGCTGCGTCGGCGAGATCGACATCACCAGGCCGCGGTGGAACGAGCGGCCCAGCACGCTGGTGCCCGTGATCCTCGACAACGTCAGACTCTTCGAACCGGGCGCCGCCGAACGCCACTTCGAGCAGGGGCGACAGCAGGCGGAGCAGAAGGAACGGGACGTCCTGACCCGCCTGCGGGCCCTGCCGGACGGGGAGCGGAAGGCCGACCGGACCAAGCGGATGATCGACCAGGTCCGGGCCTTCGTCGGGTACCGCGAGTACCCGAAGTACAACATCGTCAGCCGATACTCCGTCTACAAGCAGGCCCTGCTGGAGGAGGCCGGGCGACTCGTACGGGCCGGCGTACTGCGCGAGGCGGAGGACGTCTTCCACCTCACCTTCCAGGAGTTCCACGACCTCGTCCGCACCCACCGGCTGGACGGCCGCCTCATCGAGCACCGCAAGGAGGCCTTCCGGTCGTACGAGACGCTCGCCCCGCCCCGGGTGCTCACCTCGGACGGCGAGGCCGTCGCGGGCGCGTACCGGCGCGAGAACGTGCCCGACGGCGCCCTGGTCGGCCTGCCGGTCTCGGCCGGGACCGTCGAGGGCCGGGCCCGCGTCATCCTCGACATGGCGCAGGCCGATCTCGAAGCGGGCGACATCCTGGTCACCGCGCACACGGACCCCAGCTGGTCACCGCTGTTCGTGGCCATCGCGGGCCTGGTGACGGAGGTCGGCGGCCTGATGACGCACGGCGCGGTGATCGCCCGCGAGTACGGCCTACCGGCCGTCGTGGGCGTCGACCGCGCCACCCGGCTGATCCGCGACGGCCAGCGCATCCGCGTGCACGGCACCGACGGGTACGTCGAACTCCTGCCCTGACCGAACCCTCCTCGGCCGGGCCGGCCCGGCGACCGGTCGCCGGGCCGGCCCA
>NZ_JAIZ01000846.1:25188-27015 GCF_000710465.2 Kitasatospora sp. MBT63
GCCGAGGAGGGCCGTACCCGGTGGCCGCGAGCAGGGGAAGGCCTCCGGGGCCGACGGGCGCGTACCGCTCGACCAAGCCAGCCCTCCCGAAGGGGCCCGCTCGCGCCCGCGTCGTACGGTCTCGTGCACAACGTGTGGTCCAGGAGTGCTCCCGCCGATTCATGAGCCATCCGTCGCCCCGCCACCCGTCGGACCCTGCTCCGTGCACCGGCGATCCCCCGATGCGCCCTTGATCCGTCGCGCCGGTCGGCGGACCGTCAGGGCCTGTGGTCGTTCGCAGGATTACCGATCGGGGGATTCGCATGTCCGTTGCAGACTCCACCACCCCCTGGGCGCACACCGTCTTCGGCCCCCTCGCCACGAAGGTCGCAGCGATCGTGCCCGCCTGCATCATCCGAGCACACGAGCGCGCCCAGGGCGGCCATGAAGGTGTCCACACCCAGACGCTCGAAGCGTACGGACACGGGCTCTACGCCGCACAATTCGAGGAGCTGTCGGCCGGCCTGTCACAACTGCCCGGCACCGAGCTGGTCCGTCTCCAGGCCAGAACGGTCGCCGTGATCGCCGGACACGTCATCTACCCCTACCGCTACGCGAAGAAGGACGTGCCGGTCAGCACGGCCAGGCTCCGCAGCAGCTCGGGGCTGCGGGCCGACCTCATCCGCCGACACGGCCCCGACCCGCGTCAGCCGGAACTGGACCTCGGCCTCGAACTCCCGGACGAGGACGAGCCCCATGCTCATCTCGCACGCCTCTCCCCGGACACCAAGGTCGTACTCGTCGCCTACGCGTGCTCATCGGCCGACGGCATCGTCCGCCTGGAGTGGGGATCCGCCGAGCTCCACAGCCAGGACCGATCACTGATCTGGCATCACCACGAGCCACTGCCGGTTCCCCGCCGGCGCTGACACGACCCTCCACCACACGACGAAGGGGCTCTTGGCTCGGGTCCGGAAGGTACGGGCCGACCGGCAACGCGGCCATGACCTCGTCGCCACTGCCGGGGCTGCTACCGAGCGGGACCGCCTGCCAGCGTACTGATGGACAGCAGAGGAGAGGTCTCCTGCTTCGGCTTCGGTATGAGGCCGACCAGTTCCGCCGGGGGCTCCCTTCCGTCCTTGACTGCTGTGACGTACGCCTTCGCCTGGTGTGGTTCCAGCAGCGGCGCCTGCTTCCGCAGGTGGCGCATCGCGGCCATCATCCCGTCGGAATGAACGAGTGCCTGGACGGCCGTGAGCAGCGGATCGGGCTCGTCCGGCGGCCGGACGCCCTTGACCTGCTGGCGGTAGAGCTCCTCCCAGCGGTCACTGACGAATGTGGTGACCGGAATGTGGTGGATGCTCCCGTCCTGCCGGTCGACCAGATACGGCCCCTGGCCAATGAGCATCTCCCCCGGGTCCCGGCTGCGGATGTACTCCACTGACTGCACAGCGACCAGCCACCCGAAGGCATGCTCGTACACGTTGGCCACGGCCCGCTCGGGCTCCTGCGCCATCCACGGTGACTCCTGCCGCTGTCGCAACAGCAGCGCCTCGACCAACTCCACCGCGCGTTCCTCCGTGACCACGTCCCCCATCCTGCACCACGGCGAAACCGGGTTTCCGATCCCGCCCACCGATCGGAGCTGCGCGGGCAAGACCTGGTCCCTGAGGCCGTCCGGGCCGCGCTGCCTACTGCTCCTACTGCCGGGGGCCGGGCGGGGGTACGACGGCGACCGGGCAGTGGGCGTGGTGGACGACGGCCTGGCTGACCGACCCCAGCCGTCCGAGAGGTCCCTCGGGCGTGCGGTGGCGGCCGACCACGACCAGCTGGTGCGTCTTCGACAGG
>NZ_JAIZ01000846.1:27025-36344 GCF_000710465.2 Kitasatospora sp. MBT63
TTGGCGGGTCCGGCGCGTACGGCGTCCTCCTCCACCGGGACGTCGGGGTAGTTCTCCTGCCAGCCGGCCATGACCTCGGCGAGGAGCCGCTGCTCCTCGGCCAGTACGTGGCCGGACTCGTACACGGGCGGGAGCGCGTGCCCCGGGCCGAGGACGATCGGGTAGCTCCAGGCGTGGATCGCCCGCAGCGGCAGGCCGCGGCGGCGGGCGCTGTCGAAGGCGAACTCGAGGATCTCGTCCGACGGATCGCGGCCCTCCACGCCGACCACGACGCCGTCCGACGCCTCGGCGGCCGCGGCCCGGACGACGACGACCGGGCAGGCGGCATGGGCGGTGACGTGCAGACTCGTGGATCCGACGAGCAGCCCCTGGAACCCGCCGCTCCCGCGTGAGCCCAGGACGAGCAGGCCGGCCGAGGAGCTGAGGGCGACGAGCGCCTCGCGGGGGCTCGCGTCCACGACCTCGCTGCCGACCTCGAGGCCCGGGTGCCGGGCGGCGACGCGGTCGGCGACCATCCGCAGCGCCTCCTCGCCCGCCCCTCGTGCAGCCCGGGCGTCCAGCGATTCCGGAGCCTGGTCGGGCTCCCACAGCCACGCGTGGACAAGGCGCAGGCTCATCCCCCGGGACTGGGCCTCGTCGGCGGCCCAGTCGACGGCCGCGCCCGCGCTCTCGGGATCGTCGACCCCGACGATCACTGGATATGCCATGACTCGCTCCTTCGCCGGCTCGCCCTTCGCTGCGGACATGCGACGCGCCGGGCCCGCCGAAGCACTCCTCGGCGCCGGGAACGCTGCCCTGCTACCGCTGCCCTACTGTCGATCGTCGGACGGCGGTCCGGCACCGGCAACCGGCACCGACTACCGGCACCGTCGGCCGTCCGCAGGCCGGACTCCCGGCGTCCGGGAGTCGGCGGGAGCTCCGGGCGGCGCGGATCGAGGTGCTGGGGGCGGCGCCCTCCGTGCGGGCACCTGCGCAGACACCCACGTACGACACGCCGCGGAGAGCACCGGATGAGCGTGCACCGGCACTCCGGCCGCGCGAACATGGTTGGGTAGCCAATCAACTACTCCCGGTGATATCCCCGGTCGCCCCGGTCCACGGTGGTCCGGCTCGCGACCCGAGGGGATTCCGGCGCCGCAGCCACACGGCCGCCGCACGGCCCGGGCCCGCCCGTCGAGAGGTCCCGTGATCACATCGATCCGCCGGCTCCAGCCGCCGGCCACGCGTTCCGTGCACGACTCATGCCGCTCCGGCGTTCGGGCGGCCCACCCGGGGAGCGGGCATGCGGGCTGACCGGCGGCGTCCGGACTCCAAGGCGGCCCCGGCCAGTACCCGGGCCGAGCCGGCCGGCCCGGGCGAGGCCCTGGCCGACTGGACCGACGGGCGCCTGGGCATCTACGCCCTCGCCAAGTCCAACCTCAGGAAGATCTTCCCGGACCACTGGTCCTTCATGCTCGGTGAGATCGCGCTCTACACCTTCGTCATCATCATCCTCACCGGCGTCTGGCTGACCCTCTTCTTCCAGCCCAGCATGTCGGAGGTCACCTACCACGGCTCCTACACCCCGCTGGACGGCGTGCGGATGTCCGACGCGTACGCCTCCACGGTGAACATCAGCTTCGAGGTCCGCGGTGGCCTGCTGATCCGTCAGATCCACCACTGGGCGGCCATCGTCTTCGTGGCGTCGATGCTGGTCCACATGATGCGGGTGTTCTTCACCGGCGCGTTCCGCAAACCGCGGGAGCTGAACTGGATCTTCGGCGCGACGCTGCTCATCCTCGGCATGTTCGACGGGTTCATGGGCTACTCGCTCCCCGACGACCTGCTCTCGGGCACCGGCATCCGCTTCATGGAGGGGGCGGTGCTCTCGGTGCCCGTCGTCGGGACGTACCTGTCGATGTTCATCTTCGGCGGCCAGTTCCCCGGGACGGCCATCGTGCCGCGTCTGTTCACGGTCCACGTCCTGCTGATCCCGGGCATCATGGTCGGCCTGCTGGCCGCGCACCTGATCCTGGTCTTCTACCACAAGCACACCCAGTTCGCGGGGCCCGGCCGCACGCAGAAGAACGTCGTCGGCATGCCGTTGATGCCGGTCTACATGGCGAAGGCCGGCGGCTTCTTCTTCCTGGTCTTCGGCATCGTGGCGGCCATGTCGGCCATCGCCACGGTCAACCCGATCTGGGCCTACGGCCCCTACCGGCCCGACCAGGTCTCCACCGACGCGCAGCCCGACTGGTACATGGGCTACTCCGAGGGTCTGGTCCGGGTCATGCCCGGCTGGGAGATCTCCGTCTGGGGCGGGCACACCCTGAACCTCGGCGTCTTCCTGCCGCTCGTGATCTTCCCGCTCGTCCTGGTCGCGATCTGGGCCTACCCCTTCGTCGAGGCGTGGATCACCGGTGACAAGCGCGAGCACCACATCGCGGACCGGCCGCGCAACGCACCGGTCCGCACGGCCTTCGGCTCCGCGTGGATCTCCCTCTACCTGGTGCTGCTGATCGGCGGCGGCAACGACCTGGTCGCCACCCACTTCCACCTGTCGATCAACGTCATCACCGACGCGGTCCGGGTCGGCTTCTTCGTCGTCCCGGTGATCGTGTTCTTCATCGCCAAACGGTGGTGTCTGGGCCTGCAGCGCCGGGACAAGGAGAAGGTGCTGCACGGCCGCGAGAGCGGGATCATCCGCCGTCTCCCGCACGGCGAGTTCATCGAGGTGCACACCCCGCTCGCGCAGGGCGACCTGTACAAGTTCACGGCACACGACCAACCCCGCCCGGAGCCGCTCCCCGTCCGTACGAACCGCAAGGGCAAGCCGCGCCGGCTCGACGTCCTGCGCTACAAGCTCTCCGAGAGCTACTTCGGCAGCACGGGCCAGATCCCCAAGCCCACCGCCGAGGAGCACGAGGCGATCAGCAGCGGCCACGGCCACCACTGACCGCCCTCACCACAACCGACCGTCCTCACCACCGGAGACCTCCGCACCGCGGGGGTCTCCGGCCGTCCGGGCCGGTGACCCGCGTACGCGCACGGCAGGCGGGGCCTCAGTGGTCGAGCAGCACCGGTACCGCGGCGAGCAGGGCGGTCACCGCCACCGCCGCCAGGCAGACCGCGGCCCACAGCCCGGCCGCCCGACGGCACTTCGAGGCGTAGTCCTGTCCCATCTCCTCCGCCCGCGCGAACGCCCGGTCGAACACACCCCGGGCGTAGCAGAGCCGGTCCCCGGTGTACGCCTGCGCGATCTCCTCCCGCTGCTCCTGGGCGAGCCAGCGGAACTGACCGGCGAACTGCTGGGCGTCCCGTTCGGCCGCGCAGACCTCCGCCTCCCAGACCAGGTACCCCTCGAGCCGGGCCAGGCCCGCGCCGGTCTGCGGGGCCTCTCGCCGCGCGGCCGGGGCGGGACTGCCCGTACGAGCCCGCCGCAGAGACCTCGCCTCGCCCATGAACTCTCCCTCGTCCGCCCGCGGCCAATTGCCCGCCCCGGAACGGCCGGCTCCATCCACCCGCCTTCGAGCGCGCCGGGCCGGCCGGTTCACCACCGAGGCGGACCACTCACTACTATCTGTGACCAATCGGCCCGCAGTCGGTCTGCCACGCCGAGTCCCGCCGGGCGGAGCCGGGCCCGGCTCGAGCTGGGCGGCCGGGCGCGTTGGAATTGCCCGGCGGGCGCGGCACCATGGACAGCAGGGCGACGCGTGTCGGCGGGAAGGGAGAGCAGCTGATGGCCGAGGAGCAGTTCTTCCACGCCGGAGCCGTCTACCGCCACTTCGAGGACGGCCGGCCCTCGGGCGAGGGGGTGTTCGTGGTCGTTCACATCGGCAAGGCGCCGGCCGGGTTCCAGTGCCCGTCCGAGGCCGCCGAGGTGGCGTTCGGGTGGCGCCGCGGCCCGGGTGCGGGCGGGCCGGACCACCCGATGGGCGCCTACATGACCACGGACTTCGCCGGCTGGCGCGAGATCGACGACACCGACCTGGCCGAACTCCTGGGCGACAGCCCCGTCCCGGCGCAGGCCGCCCCTCTCCCCGGCCGCCGGGAGCCCACCGGGGGGCCCACCGACGCCCGACGGTCCCCGATCCGGCACTGGTGACGTCCGGCCGGGCGGCCGACCACCCGTCGGCGGACCGGAGAGCATCCAAGCACGGGCCGCGAATCCTGCCCGGCGCGGGAGGCGACGTACTTCGGGACGCTGTTGAAGCGGTAGGCCCGACCTCTCGTGGGCCGGGTCCACGCTGCTCGGCCCGGACCTGGCGGGCGCGGTGCGGGAGGTCCGCGACCGGCACGGGAACGTCAAGGTCGTCGGGAGCCTGAACCTGGTGCAGACGCTGCTGCGGGAGAGGCTCTTCGACCGGCTCGACCTCTGGGTGCACCCGATCGTGCTGGGCGTCGGGAAGAAGGTATTCGACGGCGGCGCGGTGCCCGCCGACGTCACGCTCCTCGAACCGCGGACCGCCGGTCTGAACGGGACCGTGCACCTTCGCTACGGGCTCGCCGACGGCACACCCCGGACGGGCGACATGAGCGCACCCGACCGCGACGACTGAGGGGCGGAGAGGGCAGGATTCGAACCTGCGCGGGCCCCGAAGGACCCTGCTCGGCCATCGCTGGCCAGGCACCCGATGAACCGCTCCGGGCACCTCTCCCATCGGGGACCGGCCGTGTTCCGCGGCCCCTTGACGTGCCCTCAGGATGCCCCGGCGGCCTGACCCGGAGCTGACACCGGACTGACCCCACCACAGGTGAGGTCGGCACCTCCCCCAGCGGCGGACCGGTGCCGGCCGGCCACGGACAACGCCGTACGGGTGCCGGACACATCGGCCGTACCCACCTGCCGGCGGCGCGGCGAGGTCCTGCGGGCGCACAAAATGGCTGGTCACGGGTGCGGTCCGTGCAGGACTCTGAGCCGTATGCCTCGACGTCTCATGTTCGTGCAGTTGAAGACCGGTCACGACACCGACCGCGGACCCTCGTGGATCGGGTGGGTGGCCTTCTCGAGGACCTGGAGCACCGCGTACTTCCACGGGAGGACTCTGCGCCGGGCAGGGGGGATGTCCGATGCGAACTTCTACGACGTGCAGACCGACGAGGAGTTCTTGGTCTCCGGGCCGAAGCGGGACCGCACCGACACCCGCTACGGGCCCGCCGGCCCTGAGATCGAGCCGGATGCCGCCGAGGCCTACCACGCCTTCTTGGCGGGTGCGCCCCTGCCGGGGCGGGAGAACGGCCCGCTTCGCACCCGTGCGAGCGGGCTCGAAGGCGCCGTACGAGGCCGGCGCGCCTGAACCGGTACGCGGAGGTGGCTTGACGTTCCTCCCTTGACGCTGCCCGGGCGAGCCCGGCTGCCTCGCCCGTCCGGGTGTCACTACTTGACGGTATGTTTCGACTGCACGGGGGCGCGCGGACGTATCCCGCCTCCGAACCACGCGGAGGCGCCGGGTCCTGCCTTCCCCCGTCACCCCTGTGCGACCTCCGCCGCGGCCACCGGGTCGCGCGCGACACCACACCCTGGAGAGACATGACTTCGCGATTCCGGAGCGCGCGCCTCGGCGCCTCCGCCGTCATCGCCGCGGCCGCGATCGGCCTGGTGGGCGCCCCGGCCGCCCAGGCCGCGCCCGTCGGCACCGTCAACGGCGACTTCGAGGCCGGGAACACCGGCTGGTCGTCGTTCTCGACGCCCTTCGGCGGTGCCCAGCTGATCAACGCGTCCTCCGCCTACCCGGCCCGCTCCGGCAGCTGGAAGGCCGAGTTGGGCGGCCGGGGCTTCACCGGCGTCAACCGGATCACGCAGCAGGTGACCATACCTGCCAACCGGGTTCCGGTCCTCACCTTCTGGCTGCGCGTCCCCCCGCAGGGCCCGGGCGGCCTCGCCTACCGCGAGCTGGACGTCGAGGCGACCGCCCCGGACGGCACCCCGTACCTGCTGGCCAGCCGCACCAACAAGGACGGGAACGGCGCCTACGAGCAGGTCACCGTCACCCTGCCGGACGCCTTCTTCTCCACCGCCGAGAAGACCGCGATCCTCTCCTTCATGGTGGTCGAGGACAGCGCCAACAAGGTGCCGTTCCTGGTCGACGACGTGTCCATGGCCTACCGCCTCAAGATCGTCCGCCCCTGGTTCCCGCCGGTGCTGAACTTCTGATCCCCCATCGCCGACGGGAGCCGCGTCGCCCACCGGCGCAGCCGAACGTCGTCGGTACGGCTCCGGGTCGTCGAGCGCAGTGACGCGGGCGACCCGGGGACCCGGGTGCAGGGTGTGCGCCGGCTGCGCCCGGTTTGATCGTCCCCGTGGCAATGCGTCATGGATTGTCGCCGGCCGGGGCCGATCCCGTAAGGTCGGCCAATGGCGAAGTACTTCGATGTGCACCCGCAGACCCCCCAGGCCCGGACCATCGGCACCGTGGCCGACAGCCTCCGCTCCGGGTCCCTGATCGCGTACCCGACCGACTCCTGTTTCGCGCTGGGCTGCCGGATGGGCAACCACGAGGGCGTCGAACGGATCCGGTCGATCCGGCGGCTCGACGACCGCCACCACTTCACCCTGATGTGCGAGAACTTCGCCCAGCTGGGGCAGTTCGTCCAGATCGACAACGCGGTCTTCCGCGCCGTCAAGGCGGCGACCCCGGGCAGCTACACGTTCATCCTGCCCGCCACCAAGGAGGTGCCGCGCCGTCTGCTGCACCCGAAGAAGAAGACCGTGGGCGTACGGATCCCCGACCACACGGTCACCCAGGCCCTGCTCGCCGAACTCGGCGAGCCGCTGGTCTCCAGCACCCTGCTGCTGCCCGGCGAGGCCGAGCCGATGACGCAGGGGTGGGAGATCAAGGAACGGCTCGACCACGTGCTCGACGCCGTGGTGGACTCCGGCGACTGCGGCACGGAACCGACGACGGTCGTCGACTTCTCCGGCGGCACCGCGGAGATCGTCCGGTACGGGGCCGGCGACCCCACCCGCTTCGAGTAACGACTCCGGGCCGCCGGGACGGGCAGTACGGGACGGGCGGTGTCGGCCGGCGTGCGCGGCTCGGCGGCGGCGTGTCCCGCGGCCGCGCGCCGCACCCGCCCTGTCCGGCGCTGCTAAGGTCCCGATAAAATCGTCCTGGTGTGCCGGGAAGCCTGGTCGGCTCGGGGGACGACTGCAGCGATCGGGCGGCAGCGACCCCGCTCCTCGTGATGGGGTCTTTCGCAGATGCGCGCCGTGGGGATCGTCCTCTTCCTGGTGGTACTGGCAACCGCCGTGGCCACCTTCGCCCGCCGCTGGCGCGTGCCGGCACCCTCGCTGCTGGTGCTGGCCGGGATCGGCGTGGCGCTGATACCGGGCGTTCCCGCGCTGCACATCCCGCCCCAGGCGATCGCCCTGGTCGTGCTGCCCCCGCTGCTGTACGCCTCCGCCGAGGAGTTGTCGCTGCGCGATCTGCGCACGGTCTGGAAGCCGGTGACGATTCTCGCGTTCGGCCTGGTCTTCGCCTCGGCGGCGGCCGTCGGATTCGTGGCGGTCGCGGTGACCGGCCTGCCGCCCGCGATGGCCTTCGTGCTGGGCGCCGTGCTCGCGTCCACCGACCCGGTGGCGGTCACCGCGCTCGGCCGCCGGCTCGCGCTGCCGGGCCGCGTCCAGGTCCTGGTGCAGGCGGAGAGCCTGTTCAACGACGCCACCTCGCTGGTGCTGTTCAAGGTCGCCGTCGGCATCGCGGTGGCGGCGGGCGGTGCGGTGAGCCTGCTCGCGGCCGGCGGGGAGTTCCTGCTGCTCGGCGGCGGCGGGAGCCTGATCGGCGCCGCCGTGGCCGGGCTGGTGTGGCTGATCCGCCGCCGCACCACCGACCCGGTGCTGGAGACGGTGATCGCCCTGGTCACGCCGTACGCGGCGTACGTGGTGGCGGAGGCCGGGCACACCTCCGGGATCACCTCGGTCGTGGTCGCCGGCGTCCTGCTGGGCCGAGGCGGCCACCGCCTCACCGACGCCCACATCCGCCTCCAACTGCACGCCGTCTACGCGGTGGTGGTGTTCATCCTGGAGAGCGTGGTGTTCAGCATCGTCGGTCTGGAGCTGCCCGCCCTGGTGCGGGACCTGCCCGCGGGTACGGGGTGGTGGCCGGTGCAGGCCCTGGCCCTGGCCGCCGTGCTGATCGCGGTCCGGGTGCTGTCGACGCTGCCGCTGACCCGGGCCGTCAGGCCTTCCCGGGGCCGGATGTCCTGGCGGGTGGCCGGGGTGGTGACCTGGGCCGGTACCCGTGGTGTGATGCCGCTGGCCGCCGCCCTGTCGATCCCGCTGCTCGCGAGCGACGGCACACCGCTGGCGGGACGCCCGCTGGTGCTGGTGCTGACCACGGCGGTGGTGGTGTTCACCCTGGTCGTCCAGGGGCTGACGCTGGCGGCCGTGGTCAACCGCTCCGGCCTGGCGCTGGAGCCCGAGCACACCGCCCGTGAGGAGGCGGAGGCCAGGGACACCCTCAACCACGTCGCCCTCGCCCACGTCGAGGAGCTCGCGACCCTGGAGGTCATGCCCGAGGCCGTGATCGACCGGGTGCGGCGCGGGCTCAGCGCCCGCCTCGACCGCAGTGTCGACGGCCCGGACGGCAGCACCGTCGACGCCACCTACCGCGAGCTGCGGCACGCGGTGATCGCCGTACAGAACAGCGAGTTGCACCGTCTCTACGACGAGCACCGGATCAGCGACACCACCCGCCGAACGATCCAGCAGGACCTCGACCGTGAGGAAGCCGCACTCGGCTGAGCCTGCCCGCAGGAGCGGTGCGCCGTGCGGGTCAGCGGGCGATCGAGATGGCGAAGGGTGTGAATCCGTCGGCGCGGATGACGTGCGGGACGAAGAGGATGGCGGCCTCGGTGGCGCGGGCGGTGCGGATTGCGCCGAGGTCGGTGATCCAGTCCTGGTGCCAGCCGAGGTCGGTGAGCAGGTCGCGGACGGTCTGCTTGGCCTGCGGGTCGTCGCCGGAGAGGAACGCGGTGGGCGTCCGGGTGAGGGTGGCCGGGGCGGTCATCACCGGGAAGAGCATGGTGTTGAGCGTCTTGACGACGTGGGTGTCGGGGAGTGCCTCCTGGAGCTGCTCGGCGAGGCTCGAGCCGGGGTGGATCAGGTCGCCCGGCAGTCCGTCCGGTCCGTCGACGGTGGCGTTGGAGACGTCGATGAGGATCTTGCCGCGCAGCTCGTCCCGCAGGGCCGTGAGCCGTTCCAGGGAGCCGGCGCCGGGGGTGGCGTTGATGACGACCTCGGCGCTGCGGGCGGCGTCGGCGGCGTCGCCGGGCGCGCGGTCCGCGACGGTCACCTCGTGGCCGGCCCGGGTGAGGGCGGCGGCCAGGTTGCCGCCGACGC
>NZ_JAIZ01000847.1 GCF_000710465.2 Kitasatospora sp. MBT63
GGGGCCGGCGGGGGCAGCGCCTGGAGGGTGCAGCGCGGGCCGTCGGCGGGGCTGCCGAAGCGCAGCTCGCTGCCGGGCCCCACATCCAGGTGCGCCACCCGGTGGCCGCCGGTGTAGGTGCCGTTGGTCGATCCGACGTCGTCCAGCATCCAGTGGCCGTCCCCGACGTGCAGGACGGCGTGGTGCCAGGAAACCCGGGGATCACTGAGGACGATCTCGCTCGCTGGGTCGCGGCCGACGTGGTACGTGCGGCCCGGATTCATCACCCGGGTGTCACCGTCGGCGTCGAGTACCAGCTGCGGCGCGGTGAGCGCGAACTGTCGCTCTGCCATAAGGACGATGCTAGTCCGGGCCCGGGCCACCCGCCCGAGGGGCGCGATGCGACCGTCCGGGTGACAGGGGGCTCCCGTCGGCGCAGGGTGGGTACCTGTGGGGGCAGGGCGAGGCGGTGCGTCGGCACCGGATGGGAGTGGGCTGGTGAACACCTGGGCGACCTGGACGACGCAGGGGATTCTGGCGGGCCATGGCGGGGTGCGGACGGTGGAGATCGGGGTGATCAAGGGCGATCTCACGGTGCACACCATGTGGATCGAGGGCAAGGCGCGGCTCACCGTGCAGTACAGCGGGGCACTGGACTGGTTCACCGTGGCGGGCAGTCCGGTCGCGGCGCCGGACGAGGCGACCGCGCGGGAGCTGCACCAGCGGCTGGTGGAGGCCGTGAAGGCGGACAGCGAGGCGGTGGCCCCGCAGGCGGCGGCCTGAGCGGCCGAACGGCTGCGCCGCGGGCGGGGGCCAGCGCGAGCGGACGGGGGTTCCGGCGGGTGCCGCGTGCAGCGGCGCCCGCCGGACGCCGATACCGGGGCGCTACGGGCCTGCCCGAGCATGACGGTGCGGCCGCCACGGTTGTGACGGCCGGGCGTGCAACGTATTGGCCGCCCGGCGCGTGGCAGCTGGTGAGAGGGTCGGCCGGCCGGGATCTTCTGATGGTTTGTCAGGATATGATCTGTCCGGCACACGCCAAACGGGGGGCAGCTGCCGACCCGTGCCCGGGGTCCCGGCGCACGGCGCGGAGTGTTGCGCTCCCCTCGCCACTCCGGAACCTGGAGCAGACTTGCCCTCTCAGCTGAAGCGCCGTGCCCTGCCTCTGGCCGCGGCCGCCATCGCTGCCTCCCTGCTGGTCGGCTCCGCCGCCGCCGACACCCCGGCCCCGGCCGACCCGACGCTGGTCGCCGACCTGGACGCGATCCTCGCCGACGCCCGCCTCGCGGGCGCCCAGGCGGGCGTGCAGGTCGTGGACACCACCACCGGCCAGGTGGTCTACCAGCACCAGGCGGACGCGCTGCTGACCCCGGCCTCCACGATGAAGACGGTCACCTCGGCCGCCGCGCTCGACCTGCTCGGCGCCGACCACCGGTTCACCACCGAGGTCCGCACCACCGGCACCAAGCACGGCAGCACCCTGGTCGGGGACGTCGTCCTGCGCGGCGGCGGCGACCCGAGCCTGCTCCCGCAGGACCTGGACGACCTGGCCGCCCAGGTCTCGGCCGCCGGGATCACCACCGTCACCGGCCGCGTGCTGGCCGACGGCAGCCGGTACGACTCCACCCCGCTCGGCCCCGGCTGGGCCTGGGACGACGAGGCGTACTCCTACAGCCCGCAGATCTCGGGTCTGACGGTCGCCACCGACACCGAGTACACGATGGACACCGTCAAGGTCACCGTCACCCCCGGCGCGGCGGCCGGTGACGACGCCACCATCACGCTGTTCCCGGCCGAGGCGCCGGTCAAGCCGGTCGGGAAGATCACCACCGGCGCGGCCGGCAGCGGCACCAGCGCGGGCGTCGAGCGCCGCCGCGGCGTCAACGAGCTGGCCCTGTCCGGCAGCATCGCCGTCGGCGCGGCGCCCGCCTCGTTCCTGACCACCGTGGAGAACCCGGCCGACTACGCCGGGAAGGTGTTCGCGGGCGCGCTCGCCCGCCACGGGGTGCGGGTCGTGCGCCCGGTCGCCGCCGCCAGCGGGACCGAGGCCTCGCAGCCGCTGGCCAGCCACGACTCCAAGCCGATCGGCGAGCTGATCGTCCCGATGCTCAAGATCAGCAACAACGGCCTGGCCGAGCACCTCACCAAGGAGCTCGGCAAGGTCAAGGGCGGCCAGGGCACCTGGGCCGCCGGGATCGCCCAGGTCAAGGGCTTCCTCAAGGCCAACGGCCTGGAGACCCCGGCCGGCCGCCAGGTCGACGGCTCCGGCCTGTCCCGCTACGACCTGATCACCCCGGCGAAGATGACCGGGCTGCTGAAGGTCGCCCAGGACAAGCCGTGGTTCAAGGCCTGGTACGACGCGATGCCGGTGGCGGGCAACCCCGAGCGGATGGTCGGCGGCACGCTGGCCAACCGGATGCGCGGCACCGCCGCCGCCGACAACGTGCACGCCAAGAGCGGCTCGATGAGCGGCGTGGACAACCTCAGTGGCTACGCCACCGCCCCGGACGGCCGTCGGCTGGCGTTCACCGTCATGCTGAACAACTTCGCCGGGACCAGCCCCCGCCCGGTGATCGACGCGATCGCCGTCCGGCTCGCCGGCGGCCACCCCGCCCCGGCCGGCAGCACGCCGACCGCGGCGCCCAGCAGCGCGCCCGCGAGCGCCCCGGCGAGCACCCCCGGCGTGAAGTCCTTCGGTGCGCCGGCCGCGCGCTCCGCTGCGACCCCCGCCGCGACCGAGGCCCCCGCGAGCGAGGTTCCGGGCGGTACCCGTTGGGAGGACTGCGAGTTGTTCGGCCGCTGCTGAGCACCGCCGGGTGCGGGCCGGCCGTCCTCCGTCCGGAGTAACGGTCGTCCGCGCACCACTCCCGTGACCGGGCCCTGCCGACCGTCGTTGGCAGGGCCCGGCCGTTTGGAGGAATCATGCCCGGCGCACGCGCGATGATCGACAAGGCCAAGACCTGGATCGGCTACCGGGAAGGGCCCGGAAACCGGAACCGCTTCTCCCAGGAGATGGGGCGGCCCGCCGAGAGCTGGTGTGCGGACTTCGTGGCAGCCGTCGCCAAGGAGACCGGCAACGCCGCCTGCTTCCCCAACACCGCCTCCTGCTCCGTCGGACGCGCCTGGTTCAAGAAGCGCGGACGGCTCTCCGTCTACCCGGCGATCGGCGCCCAGGTGTTCTTCGGCGCCCCCGGCAACCCCGACGGGCCCGGCGGCACCCACACCGGCCTCTGCATCGCCTACACCGACACCACCATCACGGTCGTCTCCGGCAACACCAACGACAACGGATCGGCCAACGGCGACGGTGTCTACCGCCGCACCTACCAGCGCCACTCCGACTACGTCGAGTCCTACGGCTACCCCGCCTACCCCGAGGGCCTGGTCTGCGCCGACCCCGGCTGGCGCGGCCGTGCGGGGATCACCTACTTCGGCCACCAGGCCGACGAGTCCGACCTCCACAGCTCCGTCCGCGGCGAGGGCGTCGCCGGACTGCCCGCGCCGCGGGCCGAGGGCGAGCCCGAGACGGCACCGGCGGACGACTCCCCGACCCCGGCCGGACCGGCCGCCCCGACGCCGACGGCCTCCACGTCGGCGGGCGCAGGCCAGGGCGGGCCGGAGCAGGTGGCAGAGGTGCCGCAGCAGGCCTCGTCGGAGTCCGCCCGGGAGACCCAGCAGGAGGCCTGAGCGCGACCCGGCACGGCCCGGCACGGCCCGGCGCGGTCCGGGGCACGGTCTGACTCGACCGCGCCCCGGTCCGTTCCCGGGCGGAAGGGCCGCTCCGCGCCGGCGGGCCGGTCCGGTGACGGAGCCCGGGACCGGTGAACCGGCAACGCCGGCTAGAACCGTCCGAAGGCCCAGTTGCCGGGCGCGGACGGATCGTCGCTGCGGTAGAACTCCTCGACGCCCTGCACGTATTCGGCCCGGCTGACATAGCCGTCTCCGTCCAGGTCGAGGCGGTTGAAGCCCTGTTCGCTGTCGCCGCGCAGCACCCCGATCTTCTGGTCCATCCGGATCCACTCCTGAAGGCTGATCCGGCCGTCCCCGTCGGTGTCGGTGACGTCGAAGGCCGCCGCGCCGAGCTTGATCGCCTCGGTCATCACCGCGTGCAGGTCGGCCGAGCTGACGAACTCGTCCCGGCTGATGCGCTGGTCGCCGTCGGTGTCCAGGGCCTGCTGCAACTGCTGCCAGAGCCGCTCGGCGCCCTGGCGCATCGCCTCGCCCTGCGGGGTGCCCTCGGCGCCCGCGGCCTCGGTGATCCGCTCGACGAACTCCGCCACGTCCTTCTGCTCGATGAAGCCGTTGCCGTCCAGATCGAGCAGCTCGAACTGACGGTGGAGCTTGCGCTCCTGGATGCTGCCTGCCATCGGCCTGCGCCTTTCCGAGGAGAGTCGGGAGTCGGCACCCGGTGCGCGGAGGGTACGGGCACCCGGAAGGAGGAGTCAGGGTGGGTCCGCGGGGCCGGACCTGCCCCTGGAGCGGCTGTCGCTTCCGGCCCGACGCCATCCTTTCGGCCACGAACAATGCGGTCAAGGAACGCCACCGACAGGGCGGAGTAGTCCGATCGACAGCTGATCCGACCATCCGGATCGAGGCACCCGCCCCGACGAGTCCGACCAGAGGGCACCCCCCGACGGGATGGTTCGTATTCGCTCGACCAGGCGCGTACTGGTGGCGCTGAGTAACGGAACCGCGCACGATGGCAACTGTGAGTGATGCCGGGTGCCCCTGCCCGGCCGCCAGGACCGAGGAGTGTCATGCCGCTCGACCGCCCCCACCGTCCCCGCCGTCCCCGCCGCGCCCGAACTGCCGCCCTGTCAGCCCTGTCAGCCCTGCTGATCGGCGGATTCGGGCTCACCCTCGGGGCCCACCCCGCCGGTGCGGCCACCGTCGCCCCCGCCGAGGTGGCACAGTGCCGGGCCCTGACCCGGTCCGCCGTGCCCGCGCCGAACGCGATCCCGGTCCGGCCCGGCCACCCCGGGACCGATCCGCAGCAACCCGGTCGCCTCGTGTGCCAACTGTCGGGCAGCCACTGATCCCCTGATCCGCTGCCGCGTCCCGTCCCGGTGTTCCCCGGCGGGCGGCCGTCGCGCGGCGTTAGGCTGCGGTGCGTGAGCGACACGTACGAGCTGACGCTGTCCATCCGCCTGCCGGGTACTCTGCGCGACGGCGAACTGGCCGAGCTGCGCGGTTGCTTGGGGCTCGCCGAAGCGCTCGAGGTGGAGGAGCCGCACGGTGGGCCACCGGCGCTGCTGGCGGACCGGGGTGCACTGACACCGGCGGCCGACGGCTGGGCGATGACGGCTCACCGGGACGTGGGCGCTGGGGAGTTCGACGCGTTGGGCGGCCTGCTGTGCCGGTTGGCCGAACTCACGGGCATCCCCGGCCCGGTGGTGGTCGGGCAGTTGCGGTCGCTGGAGAGCACCCTCGCCGGACCGGTGGTGGTGCGGCGCGGCGCCGTCGAGTGGCCGGTGCCCTGACGGCTACGGCCGGAGGGCCGCGCGACGCGGTGCCGGGCCCGGCCGGGCCCGGTCACCGAGCCACGCGGTGTGGACCTCCCGGGCTCGTCAGATCGAGAAGCTGCTCCACGGTTCGAACACCGTGATGGTGACGGCCACATCCGTCAGGTCGTCGACGTCGAGGATGAACTCGACACCGCCGGTCTCGGGCTCGGGTCCGTGCGGGACGACATTCGTCACGCGGATCTCCGGGCCGTGCACGTTCAGCCTGATGTCCGGGTCGAAGAAGCCGCTGCCCAGACTGCACGGGGCAGCGGTGACCAGGATCGGGGATCTGCGAGTGATGTCGAATCCGCTCAGATTCACGTTGATCGGGACTCTGCCCTTGAGTTGGCGGAAGAACTGCCGATGTGAGATCGCCATTGATTCCACACTCCTCCTGCGTACGTAATCGTCCAAGGAGTTCATGGGCCCAACAACCCTGCTTCTCATGGTACATACGCGAGCGGCCAGCCCGACGGCAAGCAGGCGGAAAATTCCGGCGGGAATTGTTGCGCATTCATCGGCCGCACCGGGATTGCCACTTCCTGAAGGCCGCCGGAATACGCGCCTCCAGGACTTGGAATCACCGGATGAACGGGCCCCGGATCGAATCCGTGCACATTCCGTCACCTGTGGCGGTTCCCCTGATGACGGCGGATCACGCCGACCGCTCCACCACGCACGAACCGCGGACCGCCCCGGCCACCCTGCGTGGCGCAGGGTGACAGCGGGGCGGTCCGGGAGTGGGCCGTCAGCGGCAGGTGTAGGTGAAGGAGGCGGCCGAGGTCTGCGATCCCGGTGACAGAACCTCAAGAGTCGCGGTCGCGTCCATGCTGCCCTGTCCGTGGAACGACCACCGCAGCACCACCTCGGTCGAGTGGTGGCCGCTCGGCACCTCCTGCGTGAGCTCGCCGGAGTCCGTACCGTCGCTGCGCAGCCAGCGGTAGGTGACCTCGCCGCTCCCGCCGTCGGTCTCCAGGGTCCCGGTGATCGCCTGGGTGCCGTCGCAGGTCAGTCCGCTCGCGTCGGCCTGGACGGAGACGGCCTTCACCACCACCGGGTGGCCGTAGCGCTGCCAGGCCAGGTACGCCAGCACGGCGAGGATCACCAGCAGCGGGAGCAGCAGCCACCGGCGGCGGCGCTTGCGCGGCGGCTCGGCGGCCGGCGGCTGGGTCTCGCCGTGCCAGACGGCGGCGGCCTGCGGCGGCACACCGGGGCCGAAGCGGCGCAGGCCGTCCGGCGGGGTGGCGCCGTCCTGGCCCGGGCCGGGTTCGGCCGGGTCGGCGGGCTGGGGCGTGGTGCGCTCGGTGGCGGGGGTCGACCAGACCTCGGGGTCGAGGAAGGTGGCACTGCCCGCGGGGATCGGCCCCGACATCGGCGACGGCGTGGAGCCCGGCGCCAACTGCGGCTGCGGCTGCGGCTGCGGCTGCGGCTGGGCCTTGAGCTGGACCGTACGGTCGGGTCCGGGAGCCTGGGATCCCGGGGGAGGCTGGGGCAGGCGCACGGTGGACGCGATGCCCGCCTCGTCGAGACGGACCGTCAGCTCCTCCGCGCCCGGCGCCGCCGACGACTTCGGCGGGAGCCGGACGGTCGACTCCGGGTCGGCGACGATCGACTTCGGGGGAAGGCGAACGGTCGACTCCGGATCCGCAACGAACGACTTCGGCGGAAGCCGAACGGTCGACTCCGGATCCGCGACGAACGACTTCGGCGGAAGCCGGACGGTCGACTCCGGATCCGCTGCCGGGCCTGCGGTCTGCTCCGTGCGCAGTTGCACCGTGGCATCGGGACCGGTGGCGGGCGCGGAGGCCGGCACGGGGTGACCGGTCGGGCCGGAGGGCGGCATCACCAGTTGGACCGTGTGCTCGGGCCCGCCGGTCGGAGCGGCCGCCGCGACCGGCTCCCCCGCTGCGGGCATCACGAGCTGCACCGTGTGGTCCGGGGCGCCGACGGGGACCACCAGCTGCACCGTGTGGTCCGGGACGTCGGCAGCCGCCTCAGGTGCGTGGGGCGCTGCCGGTACCGCCGGTGCTGCCGGCTGCGCGGGCTCGGCCGACGCGGGCTCGGCCAGCGCGGCCGGCTCGGCCGGCTCGGCGGGCTTGGCGGGCTTGGCGGGCTTGGTGCGGCGGACCGGGCCCAGGGTGAAGGCCGCCGCCGCGGGCTCGGCGGGGCGCTCGTCGCCCGGACGGCCGGGACGGGCGGTCGGGTCCGGCTCGGCCGGGGGTTGGGTGGTCATGCCGGTCCTGCTCTCAGCGGGGCGGGTTGCAGTTGAAGGAGTAGAGCGTGGCGGGTGCGGCACCCTTGCCCCGCGGGGCGGCCGGCGAGGTGGCGACCCTGGCGGTGAGGGTGGACGCGGTGCCGAAGGACTGGGTCGACGAGAAGGCCACGGTGGTCTTCCCGGCGGGCAGCGGCGTCGACTGGGTGCCGACCACCTTCCCGTTGGCGTCCGTCCAGGTCACGGTGACCGTTCCCGGGCCGGTGCCGTTGGTCGACACGGTGCCGTCGGCCCTCGCCGCGTACAGGCCGCTGCAGGAGGCCTTCATCGTGCTGGAGTACACCTGCAGCGGCGCGACCGTCACGGTCGGCGTCGCGCTGGTGGGCGGCGGCGGGGTGACCGTGACCGGGGGCGCCGTGGTCGGCTTGGTGACCGACGGGGTCGGCGTGACCTTGGGCGTGGCCGGGCTGCCGGGCGAAGGCGGTGCGGCGAGGGTGGCCGACGGGCTCGCCGAGGCGGACGCCGAAGCGGAGGTGGACGCCGACGGCGAGGCCGAGTCGGACGGCGGGGCCGACGCCGGTGTCACGGGGCCCGGGTCGCCGGTGGGCGTGGCCGCACCGAGGGTGGTGGTCGCCCGGGGGGCCGCCACATCGGTGGTCCCGGCCGCGCCCTGGGCACCGGCCACGGCCACCCCGGCCATCGCGCCCGCGACCAGGACGACGCCGGTCGCGGCGCTGGCGAGCTTGGCGCGGCGCCCGAAGCGGGCCACCCCGGCCGCGTTCGGCCCGGCCGGGCCAACCGGTCCGGGCGGGGCGAGCGTGGTGGACGCGAACGAGGTCCCGCCGCCCGCCTGCACGCCGCCGAACGGCAGCAGCAGTGGCAGCAGGGCGACCAGGGCGGCGAGCTGCCGGCGGCCGCGCTCCTCCCAGTCCTCGCCGTAGGCGGCGCCGGCCACCTCCTCCAGCTGCTCGACCAGCAGGGCGGCGCCGTCGGGCCGCTCCTGCGGGGTCTTGGCGAGTCCGGCACGGATCAGCGGGCGCAGCGCCTCGGGTGCCTGCTCGGCCGGGATCTGGGCCTCGGTGTGCTGGACCGCGAGTTCCATCAGGGTGGTGCCCGCGTACGGCTTGGCGCCGGTGAGGCACTCGAAGAAGGTCGCGGTGGCGGCGTACACGTCGGTCGCCGGGGCGGCGGGCTCGCCCGCCCACTGCTCGGGGGCCATGTACGCGGGGGTACCGGCGATGGCGCCGGTGGCGCCGCTGCGCACGGCGATGCCGAAGTCGACCAGCTTGGAGGAACCGTCGGCGGCGACCAGGACGTTGGCGGGCTTGTAGTCGCGGTGGATGACGCCCGCGCCGTGCGCCGCGGCCAGGCCGAGCAGCGAGCCCTTGAGGACGGTGAGGGCGGCCTCGGGGGCGGTCGCGCCCTCGGCGCGCAGCAGGTCGCGCAGCGAGATGCCGTCGACCAGCTCCATCACGATGGCGGCGCCCTGCGGGCTCTCCACGTACTCGTAGAGCTGGGCGATGTACGGGGAGCGCAGGCCGCCCAGCAGTTCGGCCTCGGCGCGGAAGCCCCGGTGGTCGGCGCTGCTGCCGGAGAGGTACTTGACGGCGACCGGCGTGCCGGTGGCCCGGTGGTGGGCGAGGACGACCCGGCCGGCGGCGCCCGCGCCGAGTTCGCGCAGGTGCTCGTAGTCCGGCAGTTCCCAGTGCTGGTCGGGCCCGGCCTGCGGCTCGGTTCCGTCCTGCGGGGCGGTGCCGTCCTTCGGCTCGGTTCCGTCGGGCCGCTGGGGCTCGTCGTGCTGCGCGTCGGCCGGGCCGGTCGCGCCTATCGCTTCGTCCACCTGTCCACCCCCGGAGGTCTGGTCCGCATGGGCTTGCGGACACCGAGGGTGACGCAGCCGCGGGCCGGTGGGTTCCGGCCCGCGGGCGATGATAGGTCACGATTCCAGTGCTTCGCGTACTGTTTTTCGATGCGACCGCCCTGGTGCGCTACGGCGCCAAGGATGCTTCGTGGTCACTCTCCGTCGCGGCGGCGGGCCGATTCGGCGGCTTCCGCGGCGACCGAGCCAGCCTGCACCAGGCGGTGGCCGAGCTCGAGCAGGGCGCGCCCGGCGGCGAGTTCGTCGCCGATCACGGGTGCGGCGGGGTCGTGCGGGCTGCGGTGGGCCTCGGCGTCCGCCTCCAGCCGGGTGCCGCCGGTCCCGCCGGGGCCTCCGGTGCCGCCGGTGTCCAGGACGGCGTGCGCCCGGGTGTGGTCGCCCGTCTCGGTGACCGTGAGCCGGACCTGCCAGTCGGTGGTGTGGGGCTCCGGGGCCGCGGCGGAGCCGGCCGTCACGACCTGCCGCCTTCCTGCGTCTCCTCCATCGGGTCGCCCTCGGCCGGGGCCATCTCCTGCGCGTGGGCGTTCTGGTAGGAGGTGATGCCTTCCTCCGGGTCGGCGGCGCGGACGTTCTCGGTGTCGCGCTCGGCCTTGTCGTTCATCCTGTCTTGCATGTCGGACATCGCAGGCTCCCTGGTCCGGGTGCGGGGCGCCCTGCGCGGCGGGGCCGCCGCCGTGACGGTGCCCGCGGCCGGCCGGGCGCGTTCCTGCCTCCAGCCTGCCCCTGCCCGTGCGGGCGGGCCAGTGCTGGCCGGGGTCGGACCAGGGGTACCGCTCAGGCGCGCCCGTCCAGCTCCGCCAGCAGGTCTGGGTTGACGGTCGAGACGACGGTGCGGACGTCCTCGGGGGCGACGGCGGGCCACAGGACGCGGCGGGCGGCCCGGTAGCGTTCGGCGAGCCGTTCCCGGTCGGCGGCGGGCAGCCCGGCGGCGCGGTCGGCCCGGGAGTTGTGCGCGTTGTCGGAGATCTTGAGCAGGGTGGCCGAGTGGTCGGTGACGATCTGCTGGAGCATGGCGTGGTAGGCGACCCCGGCGGTCCGGCTGACCCGGCGGACGGTCGCCACCACGCCGAACGGCACGCCCGCACGCAGCAGGTCCTCGGCGGTCAGCGGGGTGTCCTCCAGCACGTCGTGCAGCAGCGCGGCCATCTGCAGGCCGGTCCCGAACGCCGCCACACCCGCGGCCACGGCCCGGACGTGCTCCACGTACGGCACACCGATCTTGTCGGTCTGGCCGGCGTGCGCCTCGGCCGCGAGCCGCTCGACGCCGGCCAGGTCGAGCACAGGTACGGGTACGGGCAGGGACGCGGGCACAGGTACGGACACGGGCACTCCCCCATCGGATGAACGGCTGTCAGCCTGGCCGCAATATAGCCGGAGCATCCGGACCGATGGCCGGATCCCCGATCGGGCAGGATGGCGGGGTGCAGGTGACACCGATCTCCCCCGAACGGCTGGCCCGGCTGCTGACCGACCGCATCAACGCGCTGCCCGACGACGGCAGCTGGGTACGGGTGGCCGTCGACGGCGCACCGGCCGCGCGGCCCGGCGCACTGGCGGACGCCCTGGTGGAGCCGTTGCGGCTGCTCGGGCGGCCGGTCCTGCGGGTGTCGGCGGCGGACTTCCTGCGGCCCGCCTCGATCCGGCTGGAGTACGGCCACCACGACGCCGACGCCTTCCACGACCTGTGGCTGGACGACCGCGGGCTGCTGCGCGAGGTGCTCGACCCCTTGGAGCCGGGCGGCACCGGCCGGGTGCTGCCCTCGCTCTGGGATGCGGTCAACGACCGTGCGACCAGGGCCGGTTACGTGGAACTGCCGCCGCGCGGGGTGCTGGTGCTGGACGGCGCGCTGCTGCTGGGGCGCTGGCTGCCGTTCGAGCTGACGGTGCATCTCGCAATGGGCGACGCGGCGCTGGCCCGGCACACCCCGGAGTCGGACCGGTGGACGTTGCCCGCCTTCGCCCGCTACCGCGAGGAGACCGGCCCGGCCGAACTGGCCGACCTCACCGTCCGGGTGGACGACCCGAGACACCCGGCCCTGGTCGAGCGCTGAGCCGGTCGGCGGACCGGTCCGTGGCCGGTTCGGGCCGTCCGGGGCCGCAGAACGCCGGGAGCCCGGGGCGAGCTGGTTGCTCGCCCCGGGCTCCCGCGCTGTCCTCCGGTGTCAGCTCACTGCGCAGACGACCATGGATTCGGACCTCTCCGACAGGTAGTAGTGACCTGGGAAGTAATCGACGTGCAGGTGGTCCAGCGTGTCGGCGGGGTCTGCCTCAAGACCGTACTCCTCGATACTCGACGCAAGCACCTCCAGCAGCCGGGGCTCCCCGGTGATCCGGTACCGGTCCTCGGCGCCCGTGACGAACAGCGTTACCTGCGCCTCGGGGACGGTCGCCACCTCCAGGATCGCCAGGCCCCGGTCGTAGGGCGCGGCATCGGGGACCGGATCGAGCCGGACGCTGCCCGCGCCCGAGCGGATCACCTCCGCGACGGCCACCAGCTCGTCCCGCGTGCCGCGGAGCATTGCCTCTCCGGTGGTGTCCGAGTAGTGGAGCTCCATGGCTACTCCTTTCCTTTACTAATGGTAGTCACCGGGACGGATGGTATTGGGGTCGATCGGCGTGTGCGGGTCCTTCAGCGGGCCCTTCTTGACGGTTTTCCCGTTCACCTGTGTCTCGAGGTTGAGGTGTGGCCCCTCGGGGGACTGCTGCACGTGCCGCGAGCTCGGGTTGATGTCGAAACGCGCAATCTTGGTGATCCGTTCGCCGACCTCGTTGATGAACTCACGCTGCCACTGGACCGCGCCGCTGCCGGACTTGACTATCTCGGCCGTGGTCAGATCGCCGACGTGGGCGATCGCCCGGTCGATGGCCTCGTCCATCGAGATCGGGCAGTTGTGGACGAGGACCGGGGTGGTCCCGGCGAGCACGTAGTAGGTGTGGACGTCGTCGACGGTGAGGTTGTAGGCCGTCTGCGGGGCGGTGCGGTAGTTGTGGACCGACTCGACCGTGACGGTGGTGCCGTCGGCCTGGCGGAGTTGGTCGCCGGTGGTGAGGTCGGCGGCGTCGGTCCAGCGGTTGGTGGTGATGTCCCAGAACGGGTGGTGCTGGGTGGAGGTGAGGGGCGCGGGCGGTGCCCGGTCCCCGTTCGAAGTGGAGAGCGCCAGGTCGGTGTAGTCCTGGTCGCCGTGGCCGACGATGGTGGCGAGGACCTGCTTGGGAGCGGTCACTCCGGTCTGCGGGTCGGTCGCGGTGACCTGGTCGGCAGTGGTGAGCTGGTCGATCGCCTTGGTGCTGCCGTCGCCGAGCAGGACCTGGGTCCCAGCCGGGAAACTGTTGCACGGACCCTTCGGGCCCATCAGGCCGTCGGTGAGCGCTGCTTCGGCTCCGGAGATCGCCCCGCCGACTTCGGCCAGCGCCTGGCCCTTGATGGAGTGGTCGGCGTTGCCGTCGAGCATGTTGTCCAGGCCGGAGCCGAGGGCTCCGACGGCTGCGCCGCAGCCTGCGACGGCCGCGACGGCGGTGGCTCCGCCGGTTTCGAGGGCGCCTGCGGCGCCGCCGGCGTAGCACATGGTGCCTGCGGCGATCTCCACGGTGGTGACCACGATGGCGCGGACGGCCGGGTGGTCGGTGGTGAAGTTCTGGGTCCGCTTGGCGCCGTTGCTGATGTGGCATCCGGCGCCGTCGAGGGAGAACCAGCTGCCGCACTTCTTGGTGCCGCGGCCGTTGCCGCCGCCCCCGCCACCGCCGCCGCTGCCGCCACCGCCGCCGTCACCGCTCTTGCTGGGGTGGTGGCTGCCGGGGCGCTCGTTGACGATGACGACCGTACCGAGGTTGCCGTTGGTGATGGGCGCGCACGGCGGGTGCCAGTTGGTGGCGCAGTCACTGGTGCCCATGGCCCCGGTGCCGCAGGTGTAGGCGAAGGCGCTGCACCCGCCCGGGAGCCCGCCACCGCCACCGCCGCCGTTGCCCGGGCCTTCGACCTGGGTGCCGCCGTGCGAGCAACGGTAGAAGCCCGAAGCGCACTCCTCCAGCGCCAGACCCGTGGGGTCGGAGGCGTTGATGGGGTTGTTGTTGCTGTAGGC